>JAEUQO010000193.1 GCA_016789605.1 Acidobacteriota bacterium | reverse complement strand
AACTGGTGCTGATCGGATTGGTAATTGACCTTGGCGGACAACGTCTGATCCGCCAGCAAATCAGCGGCAAACCGTACGAAAGCGAAGACCTGGGTTTGCAACTTGCGCAAAAGCTGATCGCAGCAGGCGCGCAGGAACTGTTACAAAAAGTAGAAAACGTTGCGGCCGTCAGCGCACCGCTCGCCCAACCTGCACCGCAACAAGAAGCGTTGTCAGTCGCCGCCGCCTCGGCCGGCGAAACAGTGCTGGCTGCGCCGCTGCCTGCGCCGGTTGCGGAAGTTACAGAAACGCAGACACCAGCGCCTGCGTTTCCGTTGTCCGGTTGTCGCGTACTCATCACACGCGCCCTGAAACAAAGCAACGAACTAAGCAAAGCGCTGCAAAATCTGGGCGCGGAAGTCACGACCTGCCCAATGGTCGAAGTACGCGATCCGGCCAGTTGGGCGCAACTTGACCGGGCCCTGATTCATTTGAGCTGGTATGACTGGCTGGCGTTTTCTTCGACACAAAGTGTGGATTCGTTCCTGCATCGCCTGGACGAGTTAGGACACGGGCGGGCCGAGCTGATGTCGCACAGAGTTTGTGCCATCGGCCAAAAAACTGCTGAACGACTGAAGCGCGAAAAAATTTCGGTGGATTTGCGCCCTGAACGCTTTACGGCGGAAGCGCTGCTGGAAGAATTCATCAAACGTTACGGTGTGCGGCAACGATTGCGCGGCGCGCGCATGCTGATGCCCGCGTCCGCAATTACGCGGGATGTAATTCGCCCTGCGCTGGACAAGGTCGGCGTGTACGTCGAAGTCGTCGAAGCCTTTCAGGTTGTTTTGCCTGCCAGCGCCGCTGAAGACACCTTGCAAAACTTGCGCGCAACACCGATGGACTATGCGGTTTTCACCAGTCCGGCGACGGTTGCCAATTTGGCGACACTGTTTGAATCAGACCACCTGATGCCGTTGCTGCCCAATGCGCGTGTTGTGTGCGTGAACGCTGCGACCGCAGAGACAGCGCGGTCCTTTGGGCTTGAAGTTCATCTGGAAACGGAAGAAGCAACCGGGCAGGCTTTGTTGGCAGCGTTGGTCGCAGATCGCACCCTAACATCAAACAGTTAAGCAACGGTTGGCGAAGCAACCGGTATCGGCTGAGGCTTCGCCACAATCAGCGCCAGCGACAACACCAACAACAACATCATCAACGCCTCAGAATCGCCAAAGTTGTAATTTGCCAGCGAACTGACTGAAAAGCCGCTCAACGCGGCAAACGCGCCAAGCAACAAGGCTTCGGTCAGCCATCCACGTTCTGTTTTGGCACGCTGATATGCTTGCCACAACCCCAACCACAACACGGCGAGCAACCAACCATAACAAAACAAGGCGGGAATGCCGCGATCCAGGGCCAATTGAATCGGTGTGGAATGGGTGTGCGTGATGTAATCGCCCGGAAACCCCCATTCGTGCCAGTGGCGTTTATGAGCATCCATTCCGACGCCAAGCAACGGATGTGCAGGAATGACTCGCAGCCCGGCCTGCATGTAAGCCACGCGGCGCGCAGTGCTATCGTCGCGAAAGCTGATGGCCGCTTCCTGTCGTGCCGTCGTAACGGTAAAAATGCCCAACCCGATTAGCGCCAATGTCGCAACCAAGGCAATCGCCGAAGCACGCACACCACCCACACATAGCGCAACCAAAAACAACGCGACGGCGAGCGACACCATTACAGCCCGCGTCGCTGTCAGCACCAATGCCAACGCATAGAGCACGAATAACAACGAAGAGACAAAAACCCAGCGGCGAGCTGACAAGTGTTGCCGCCAACGCCGCAAGCCAGCAAGCAAAGCGCCAAACGCCAACAACGCCAGAATCTGCATTTGCTCAGCGTAAGTCAGAAACTGCCGCGAAAATCCCGACACGCGAAACTGACGGCTGCGGCCATTTGTTTGAATTCCTAGCGGATTCTCTTGCGCCTGCATTTCTTCTGTCACGGTAATCGTCACGGGCACAGGGTCTCCCGCGTGCAAGGCCTCGACATCCAGAATGTTTCCTACGCGCTGATGGCGAATGACCTGTCCGGCCTCTTCTGGAGTGCTGACACCCTTGCGCGCGATCATCCAGATCACATCTCCAACCCGTAAGCCACTATTGCTGAGAGGACTGTTTGGCGCGATTTCAGCTATGGCCATACCGCGTCCGCGCAGTTTTTCTGCCAAGCTGAAGCTCACACCGACCAGACTTGAGATCAGCAACGCCGCCAGCAATAAACGCACACCACGCACAGACACGTTCGTCGCCAACAGGTAAACAAGGCTGAAAAGCCCCAGGGTTTTCAGCTTCGGCAAGCTGATGCTCGGTTCTACAGAAAAAATGGAAGAAAGAATTGTCAGTGCAGCAAAACAAGCCAGCGGCCAATCTATGATCGTTCGTGCAAAATGCAGCCGACGCGCGGTCAGATCGCGCGCCAGCCAGGCGAGTATTCCCAAATTCAAACTGGTTTGCGCCGCAGCAATCGAATGCGGAACCGTCAGCGCAAACAGGAAGAGAAACAAAATCAGTGCGCGATTGGCCCAACGAGCGATGCTGGCAGTGCATTCGACAGCAGCCCATTGATCAATGGTGAAGTGTAGTGCTGATTTATTTTCGCAGGTGAGGGTGCGGGAATGACTCACAGAAGCTTCGCTGTCTGCGTCCTGTGGAGTACTAGGAGTATTTGAATGCGTGGGTGAAGAGCTGCTCACGGGGCGCGGAGACATAAAAGAGTGAAACGAAGCTACAATTTACGATGCAGGTTGATACTTCCGTCTTGCGTCCACAGGTTCAGGTTTGCGCGCCCTTGCCCACACTGTCCCTCAACCAGTTGATCTGTTTTTTTGTCGAATTTGACGGGAAATCCGCCCAGTTCCAATTTGCTGCGATAAGAAGTAGCCAGCAGCTTGAAATCCGCATTGGCCGGTAAAGTGGCGTCGACGCGGCCAGAAAAAGATTTGAATGTGTAAGTTCCGCTGGGCAGGATGTCGCCGCTAAAGGTCACATCGCCATGGGCGCTGTTGGCTTCGACAATCGGACTGCGCAAACCGTTGAAGATGATATTCCCTTGCGTTGTAATGCGGGCACGTACCGGTCCGCTGACGTTACTGACGACGATCATTCCTTTGTAGGACAACAGGTCCAGGTTCGTCGCCAACGGCACAGTAATATCAAAATCTACCGCGCCTTTGCCAGTGACTTCGACTTTCACGACCCCTTGCGCAGTTTGCGTCGCATTGATTTTTGGATCGCCGTTGCTTTGCCGTGCGTTGACAATGATTTTGTTGGCGCTGCCGCTCACGGCCGTAATTTTGATAGAGCCGGTCTGATTGATGACTTCCAACTGACTGGCGTCAGGGGCAACCGTAAAAGATTTGCTGAAGTTCTGTGCAAAGGCCATTGGGCTGGCGACGATTAACGTCAACCAGCCCAACGAAAGAAGAGAGGTCATTCGCAGAAAAGACAGTAAAGGCTTCAAAACGATCCTCATAACCAATTCCGGTTCGCCAACTTCCTACCACTTCAACCGCTCGACATCTTCCAGCAGTTGACGTTTTTCCTGATACAGGTTGCGAACCATTTGTTGATGCACTTTGTCGTTCGGATTTTCTTGCAACAACGCGCGACAATGTGTGAGCGATTCTTCGATCTTTGTCAATTGCTGGTCAAAGTCCGCGCGGGCTTGCGCATCCCAGTTTGCTTTGCGCGCATTGATGGCAGCCAGCTTGCGCTCCAAACCAGCTTTGATTTCATCTTCATCCGGCAAGAGTGCCGTTTGCACGCCACTGATGTTGATCGCGCCCGGATTAAGTCGAGAAACCCCAAAGATACCAAACAACACCAATGCCACGGTCAGAGCGCTGGCGCCAGCCAATTGCGGCAAACTGAACGTGAACTTGCGTTCCAACAATCGCTCCCACCACCGCAACGGTGGCAATTCTTCCCGCGTCGGCCGCTCAGCAGCAGGCACATCAGCTTCGATGGCATTGACGATGCGCGCCCACATTGCCCGCGGAGGCGTGTGCACGGGCAATTCCCGCGCAGCGGCTTTAAGCTCAGTTAATTCCTGTTTTACACTCTGGCAAGCAGGGCAAGCAACCAGATGATCTTCAATGGCTTGCAACTCGTCATCCGTCATCCAAAGGTCCCCATCTAAATAATCCGACAACGAGTTCATTGTTTCGCGGCATTCCATACTACTATCCTCTCTCTATATCACTCACCCTACGATCAGGAGATTGTCAGCAGTCAGGGGTAGGTGAGGATGACAACTGACAAATGGCGGCTGATCGTTACTGCATTAGCTTTTCTTGTTGAGCAGCTCTCGTAACCGCATCCGGGCTTTGTGCAACTGCGATTTCGAAGTGCCGACGCTGACGCCCAGCATGCCGGCAATCTCTTCGTGCTCAAAGCCCTCTACATCGTGCAAAACAAATACCGTGCGATAGCCGGGTGGTAGTTCGGTGATGGCTTTATCCAACGCCAGGCGATCAACATAACGAGGCCGTTCGCCGGCCGCCTGGAGGAAATCCTGGATCTCGCCAATTTCCCCTTCTTCCGTGGTTTTTTCGTATTTCACTCCGCGTTTGCGGAAATGCATCAAAACGTGGTTGACCGTCATGCGATGCAACCAGGTGGTGAAGGCGGATTCACCGCGGAAGCTGCCAATTTTGCGGAAGAGCTGGATGAAGACTTCCTGCGTCAGGTCTTCGGCTTCGGTAGCATTGGCCACCATACGCAAACAGAGACTGTAAACGCGCCGGTGATGACGCTCATACAGCGTCTCGAAAGCTGCCAAGTCTCCGCGTGCTGACGCCTGCGCCAAGTCAAAATCTGGTGCGGCGTTGTTAGTCGCATTCGCTATCACGCTATTCGTTTGCCCCCGAAAGAGAGCATCACGGACTTAATTAACTGAAGCAGCCTGGCGGGTTTCATATCACCCAAAGAACTGCCAGCACGATGTCTTCGGCGTCTGTGATGCCACCCTATAAAATGCGGTTGCTCTCTCCTGCTGAAATTAATCCCGACTAGCTCGCAGTCGTCATCGAGGTTTAGAGGGGTCGTTGGGCGGCGATCCGCCACAAGGCGCGCATCATAGCGCAAGGAAACAAAAAGCCGCAATCAAATCTCCCCACCTGCGACAACCAGTTATCGGCTTTTTCACAAACGGTTGCAAACCTAGCCAAGCCAAACCCGATTAGCATTTTCCCAGTTCGCCATGTAAAATGCCGTTCGCTGCAATATGACTTGCCCTAAAAAACGAAAATCACCGCAGCTCGCACAACCCAACGCAATCATTTCGTCACTCTTCATCGCGGAAATCTCAGGTTATGCCACGTATCGGAATCGAACTGAACAACGTTTGCAATCTTGATTGCACACACTGCTTTCGCAGCATTTATCGCGGCGGCGCAGAAAATAACAAAGACTTGTTTTTGCCATTGGAAGTCCTGGACAAAATCCTGCGTGAAGCCAAGGCGCTGGGCTACCAACACGTCGCAATCACTGGTGGAGAACCGCCCATGCATCCACGCTTTGGCGAAGCGCTGGACATCATCGCCAACCATGGCTTCACCTATCATTTTCTGACCAACGCGCGAAACTTTCAAAAAACGCTCAAAGCTGTCAGCACGCCGTTGCGTCGTTCCAAGCTGGCGGGCATCTCATTTAGTCTGGATGGCGCAACCGAAGCCACACACGACAAAATTCGCGGCAAAGGTTCATACCGCGAAGTGGTGACTGCAATTGCCACCTGTCAGGCAGTAGGCATCAAACCTTCGATTATTACCACCATCAACAAAGCCAACCGGCACGAGATTGATCAGTTTGCATTGTTAGGAGCGCACCTGAAAGTCGAGCGGCAAATCTTCGGTCATCAAAATCCGACCGAACACAACCTGGGCGAAGATTTGATACTTCCCTTGCCCGAATGGCGTGTGGTCGAACGTGACATCGCACGCGTCATGACCGGATTCCGTCATCACATCTCAATGGCGGTGGGATTTTACACTGACTACTTCCTGCCACGGTGTGCGCCGTTAACATTGGATGACCTGAACATTGATTATCGCGGTCGGCTGACGCTGTGTTGTCAGCTGTCGAATTATCGCGATGGTGACAAAGATGGCGAAGACGTGGTGGGCGATCTGAAACGCGAAAGCCTGTCAGAAGCCTTGGGCAAATTGATGAATCTGGTTAACAAGGTGCATCAGGAACGCCTGGTGATGGCAGCCGACCCGGTGCAAAAAGACAAATTGCACTATCCCTGTCTGGTATGCGTGGAACGCTTCCAGAAAAGCAGCCAGGAATCCATGCTCGTTCAGATGGATGGCTTACGCGCCTCTATCGCGCCACAACCAGTCCGCGCAACGTCTAATCCCTAAGCGCAGACGACACGATCAAAAAAAGCGAAAGGGGCGACTGTGATCGCCCCTTTCGCTTTTTTGTCGCTAGAAGTCTTCCTATCGAGTCAAATCCAAACTCCGCCGCGTCGTCAGGTCGTAATACGAATTGTAGCCTTCGCTGCTGTAATCCTTCAGCAAGCTGTCAATCGTTTGCAGAATCTGGACGCTGAAATAGTTATCAATCGTTTGCGGATGGACATTGGTGTAATAGGCATAGTTGAAATAGCTGCGGATGATGACACTGCGATCATCAATGGGCAGCGAGCGTAAGTTTTCAACAAAGCGCCCCATCGTATCTTGCCGCCACAGGTAAAACTCCACATTGGAGACGTAAAACGCCGAAACTTTCTCGCCGATTTCTTTCAAAAACGCGCCGATGTTGCGGACGGCCTGCACGCCAGACAAATCTCCGGTAACAGGAATGATCAAATTGCGATCGTGCATGGTCTTGATGACCATGAAATCGGCTTCGGTAGCCAGATAGTTGCGATGTTTTCCTTCCAGGTCTTTTTCGAGCAGGATGTCGCGATAGGCCGGAAAGAATCGTCCCGTGGGACGGTCGCGGATCGTGTAGCGGGTTTCTAAACAATCGGTGTAAAACGCGTTGTAAATCTCGTCAATCGTTTCCCAATCGCGCGGCGAAAGCTGTAAACCAAACGTGCTGATCTTCTTGTGTACGTCGTCCTTGATCTTGTCGGCCAACTTTTGATCCAGCGGCGTGCGGTCAAAATAATCCACCAAATCACGAATCGGGCGCTCATTCCATTTTTTGAAGTCTTTGGGCAATGGCCGCGCAAACAGCAGCGAGAGATATTCGACGCGGTTGCGCGCCATCATCATCAACGACTTGAACAGCAAATGCTGCAACAACGCGTCACGGCGAATATCCACCATGAAAACGATACGCGGTTTGATTTGCGCGATGTAGGTGTAGTTCTGATCCGGGCCGACGCCTAGATATGCGCCGCCTGACACATTCATTTTTTGCAGCTTGCCCAATACGTGTTGGTAGGAGAGTTCGTTAGAAACCAGATTATCCGAACCGAAATAGCCAGCGCGCTCAGACAAGCGCGTGACCAACTGGCCGAAATCGTCGCGCTTTTCCAGTTTTTGTTGCGTGCTGGCCGTTTGCGGCAACGACAACAACACTACCGCACCAAGAACCAGCAAGGCTTGAAACACGGTTTTGCTGACTGTGAATCGGGTCACGTGACGGAAAGACAACATCGCTCTACTCTCCTTAGAAACTGCCAAACAGCGGTTTACGATTCGGTGATTTTCAACTCGTACGGGCCGATTTTGATCGCTTCGCCGGGCGCGATCTCGCGGCTCTGATTTTGTTCCAACCAACTGGCGCCAGCTTCCAAGCCATTTTGACCAGTGCAAGTAACTTTGTAGCGGCCAGCAGCCAGGCGCTCGATTTCGGCGTGAATGCGACTGATTTCGCGGTCGCCTTCGAGCATGAAATCCGCTTTTTCGCTGCGCCCCACCGCAATCTTATCTTTGAAGACCTTTTGCATCTGTTTTTCGCCGCCGTTGCGCGTGTATTCCACACTGAACAGCGCCGGAACCGCTCGTGGACGGATCACCGTCTTGGCATCTTCGTCATCGGATTTGACGGCAGGTGTGCGCGGCGGCGTGTTGTTTTTGTGCGCGACCACCCGCGTTTTCTCTTCTTCATTCCAATCAGGCTGCACTTTGACCTGGCCGTTTTCCAGCGTGCTGTCTACGTGCAAATCCATGATCAGACTTTTGATGTTTGAAGGTTTGCTGCCGATGATTTCCTTGGCGCGTTGCGAAACCAGATTTTGCAGACCGCGTTCCAGCCCTTCGCGAATTTTGCCGCGCCATTGCTCGTCGTCTTCCTTGCTGAGGAAGATGACGTATTTAGACGGCATCATAATTTGGCCATCAGGTGGAATTTCGAGCTTTTCTTCTTCCATCACCTTGGCCACCTCGCGCGCGACTTTGACGATGAATTCCTCGCGCTTGGGCAGTTTGGTTGCTTCACCTTCCTGCTGCGGCGGTTTGGCAACTGGCAGTTCCTCCAGCTCTTCGCCGTCCAACCATTCCTTGAGCTTCTTCACGAAATCCATAGCAACGTTCCTTGACCGTCTGTTTCTCCGTTGATCTCAGCGCCACACGCCTGCGTTCCTAATTCTTTTATTCAGTTTATTTCGCCTACCACCAACGGCGCGAGACTACACGAACAGTATCGGAATTTCCATACACCCAGCCGCGATTTTGCTCTCCGGCATCTGGTTCCATACGACTCCAGGTGCCGACTTCGATTTGCAACCAGCCTTGCTCGGTTTGCGCCAAGACGCGGTGATGCGAAGCGCGCGCAACCTCGCCCAATTTTTTATAACTCGCGCCCGGCCCGGTACGCACATTGAGGAAATTGGCGGTAACTTCGATTTCCGTCGGAGTTCCGAATGAGTATCCGCCCTGATGTCCGCGCACGTAGTTGTAAACGCTGGCCAGCGATCCCATAAACGCCAACACCAACAATCCGATGAAAAGCCGACGACGCAAACTTGCCGTAAAACGACCAACCAATCCTGGCGGTGGCTGGGGGGCAGGTTTCTTTTGCGATGCCGGCGTGGCCGACTCGGTGCGTCGTTGCAACGGCACTGGCGGCTTATTCGTCGGCACAGTCGGTATGGACGGCGTGTTCGGTTTGGGTGGCAATTCCGTAACGCGCGCGTGCAAATCCACCACAATGCCCGTAGGTCGCACCGCCGCCGGTTCAGGCGCAGGCGGCGCAGGCAAAGGTTCGGGCAACTCGGGCGTCTCGTCTAGCTCAGCCGTCAACGGCCCGGACGCTTTGCTGTTCAAGACCGGGTCGAAATGCGGTTGGCTGGGAGATTGCGGCACCACGCCCGGACTGACTTTCAAACGTGGGCGAATGACAGTTTCCAACTCAGCTTCGCCGCCTTGGGCAACGGCGACTTGCGCCAGGTCGCTCCAAAATTCGACCACGGATTGATAACGGGCTTGCGGATTGTCTTCGGTGGCGCGCCGCAAAACCGCCAACAAGGCCCGGCTTTGCGCATTCTTTCCAAAGGATTCGGGCAAGGACGTGATCGGATCGCATTTGAACTGTTTTGGCGAACGTCCGCACACGACGGTGTAAAAGCTCTTGGCCAGCGAATAGACGTCTGCCGCCGCCGTCAACCGCGAATAGGTTTCGCGTTCCTCGTCTGGATTGTGCTCAGGCGGTGCGTAAACATCCGCGCCGACACGCGTGATGGCGTCTTCTTCGCCGGTGGTCAGTTTGGCAACGCCAAAGTCAGCGATCTTCAGCGTGCGTGTATCGGCGGAGAGCAAAAAGTTGTTGGGTTTCAGGTCGCGGTGGATGATGCCTTTGCTGTGGGCATAGGCGAGGGCTTCACACACTTGCTGGAAATAATGGAGCGCATCATTTAACGATAATGCGTTATTCGGCTGGCGACGGCAAAGCTTGAGCAAATCGCCGCCCGGCATGTATTCCAACACCAAATAATGAAAGGGCACACCAAGCAAATCGGCGGCGGTGCCGTGGCCCCAGCGTAAAATGACGTGCGGATGGCGAACCGTATCGAGCGCAATGGCTTCGTTCTGAAAGTTTTCGATCAGCATGCGCTCTAACACAACGTCGGGCGTTCCCTGCAAACTGGTGTTGAGCGCTTTGATGACAACCTCCATCCCGGTGGCGCGGTCGCGCGCCACAAAGATTTCCGCATAGCTGCCATGACTGAGCCGCTCACGCACTTCATAGCGGTCGTCAATTACGCTGTGTTCCAACTTCAATTCGGGCATAGAAACGCTTTACCACCACTTGCGCTTGGCGACTTTGACGTTTTTGTCGAGTTCGCCGCTGATCCAGCCTTCTTTCAAATCGCCAATACGAGGAAAGCCTGACTGCCACTGACTGACTTCGATGGGCAGCCAATCGTCGAGCAATTTCGGGTCGCTCTCTTTCCCCAAACTGATACGCCCCGCTTTTGGTTCCAACAATCTGTGCACCGTGCCACGCGCCACGGCTCCTAACCGTACGAATTTGCCGAACATCGGCAAATAAATTTTCGCGGGTTCGGCATTCACAATCAGCCGCAGATTGTCTTTGCCGAGCGGCACCCAAACCTGATCACTGGTGGCCGTACGCGGAACCCCGGAAGAAATATCGTCGCTCCATTGTCCGACTTGTATCCGCACCCAACCGGCGCGCGCGCTCAACACCGAATGCACCGAATTTTGCGGCACAGCGCCAACCACAACCGCTTTTGCGCCAACGGTGTCGCGTACAGGCGCGTGCGACGTCAACACTTCAACGCTTAAACAACCGGGGCAAATTTGAATCAATCCCTGATTGGCGGCACGCAGCGCCTTGGTGTCGGCGCTCCAATCGCTGACGGCGACTTTGCGCCAGTTGCCCTGACTCTCGAGCAATTGATGCCGCGAACCTTTTTCAATGATGCCGATGGAATCGAACTTGCCTGCGTCGGTGCCTTCGCGAACGTTGAGCGCCAACAAGGCTTCGAGTTCGCTGATAGGTCCGTTGACATATCGCTTATAGGCCAGATAGCCGCCACCGCCCAACACGCCGATCAACACCAGCAACAAAATCCAGCCAATCACGCTTCCCTTTTTGCGCGGTTTGGCGGCGGCAATCGGCGGCGTTTGCGGCGCAGTCCGTTTGGCTGTTTGCGGCAAAGTCGGCGGCGCTTGTGAACGCTGCGTCACCGGCACGGGTGGCGCTGGTTGTCCGGGCAGCGCGGTCGTATTCAAAGGTTCCGTAAATGGCGCGGTCGGCGGCACCGTTTTTTGCTGCAACTCGGCAAACATCGGTGGTGGTGGCGCAGGCTTCGGCGGCGACAAATCCACGACGATGGGATTGCGGCGCACCGTTTGCTGACGCGTCACACGAAACGACCGGAACTGCGGTTGGCGCGCCGCCGCAGGTAAATTCGCCGGTTGCACGCGTAATTTGGATTTGACCAGCGTCTTGTCATCATCCGTTACCAGATCAGCCAGCGGACGCGTCGCGCTGAGCGAAGACAATTCATCCCAAAATTCCGACATGCCTTGATAGCGGTTTTCGACCTTGTCATCGGTCGCGCAGCGCAAAATGTCGAGCAGGTCTTTAGACCAGGCTTGCGCACTCAAGGCAGGCGGCAGCGCCGTGATCGGTTTGCGGCGAAACTGGCGCGGCGGTTCTCCGGCAATCACGGTGTAAAACGTTTTGGCCAGTGAATAGACGTCGGCAGACGGCGTCAGGTCTTCGTCACTGGATTCGTAATTGTCGGGA
This sequence comes from Acidobacteriota bacterium, assembly GCA_016789605.1. Lineage (GTDB taxonomy): Bacteria > Acidobacteriota > Blastocatellia > RBC074 > RBC074 > RBC074. The sequence continues at coordinate 26,013 of JAEUQO010000193.1, read as the reverse complement.
TGGTGTTCAGGCGGTGCGTAAATCGGCGAACCAACGCGCGTCATTTCATCGTCAAGTTCGGCGATAGCCGCCAATTTGGCGACGCCGAAATCGGCGACTTTCAGCACGCGCGCATCGGCGCTGAGCAGCAGGTTATTCGGTTTCAGGTCGCGGTGAATCACGCCCCGGCTATGAGCGTAGGCCAGCGCTTCGCAAGCCTGTTTGCTATACAGCAGCGCCAGTCCCAGCGGCATAGCGCTGCCCGGATAATGTTCCTGGCAATGTTTCAGCAAATCGCCGCCGACCATGTACTCCAGCACAAGATAGTTGAATCCGGTGTTGTCGCGGTCCAACGCAGTGCCTGCATCCAGCCGCTGGATGATGTGCGGATGTCGCACCAGATCGAGCAAATGCGCTTCGTTGGCGAAATTTTCGATCAGTTTGCGCTCAAGCTCGGCATCCACGGTCTCTTCCAAATCCGGATTGAGCGCTTTGATCACCACGGCGCGCTGATGCACACGGTCTTCCGCCAAAAACAGTTCGGCATACTTGCCACGATTCAGCCGCCGCTGAATGGCATAACGCTCGGCCAGCAATGTGCGATAAAGATTCAGTTCCGGCATAGCTTCGTATGCGTGAGAAAGAGTCTGGGGCGAACTCTGCCACCAGAAGCTACCTTCTCTTGGCCGTTTTGCCTTTTCCTTTGATCAACGCGGATTTGGCCGCTGCCGCGCGCGCGGGTTTTGCTGTTGGTTTCGCTACAGGCGCTGCTGCCGCCGCAGGTGTTGCAGTCGGCGTAACCGTGGGCGAGACAGCGGGCGAAATCGCTGGCGTTGGCGCGGTCGCTTTCGGCGCTGTCGCAGGCGATTCAACCAACGGCCACAAATTTTCGCCCGCGCTGGTGACGCCAATGATGCCGTGGCTTTTCAAATACGCCGCCGCCAGATACACGCTCAAATCGGTAGACTGAAGTCCAAGCTTTTTGGCGCGCTCAAACGTCTTGGCCGCTTCGGAATATTTGTCGGCGAATTGCTTTTCGTCCGCCCGGTTCAATTCGTCATAACGCGCATCGGCGTATTGCACACGGCCCAACCAGAAATACACTTCCATCAATTTGTTCTTGGCGGCAGCGTCTTCCGCATTGGTGGCCAGTGCGTCTTCGTAGCGTTTGGCCAAAACCATTAACTGTTTGCGCGTGACTTCGGGCGTAGCCTGTTTGTTGTAAAAGGGTTCGTAGATTTCCGCGACGTCTGAATCTTCCGGGTGACGGTCGTAAATCGGCGTTTGCGCAATTTGCCGTCCGCGCAAGGTTTTGCGCAACCGTCCGGAAAGCGGATCGCCCAGCACGATATCCAGCACCAGCACGCCCAGTGCAATGACACCGAACAAGATCGCTTTGGTCATCAGCGAGCGAACACGGCTCAACGTCGTTTCGCTCTCTGGCTCCGTTTCGCGTGCAAGGTCAGGCACATCGGTATCAGCCGGATTGGCGGACTTGCTGGGACGTGGACGCGTGGCTTGTTTGGTCGGCGCAGGTTCAAAGACCTCGTCTTCGTCGCCGGGCAAGTCGGCGTCGCTGGTGTCTGGCGTCAACGGCCCCGTGCGCGATTGCAAATCAACGACGATCGAAGACGGTCTGGGAACCTGTACGGTCGGCTCTTCAGAAATGGCGGGCGACGGCTCTGGTTCCAAATCCAGATAATCGTGCTTGCTGATATCAACGATAACGGCGGTCAGGTTGTCTTCTGCGCCGCGGCTGTAACAAAGCTGTTTTAAGCGGTCACAGAGCTGTTGCGGTGTGCGGCGGCTGAGCAGCAATCCTTCAATCTCGAAATCCGTCACGTGATGCGTGATGCCGTCGCTGCACAACAAAAAGCGTTGCAACGGACGCAACGGCACTTCGCGAAAATCGGCTTCGACATCGTCTTCGGCGCCCAGCGCGCGATTGATGACATTGCGCCGGGCATAGCTGTTGACGTCTGCCGGATTGAGCATGCCCGCGCGCACGGCGGCGGTCGCTTCGCTGTGATCTTCGGTCAACAGTTCCAGTTTGGGGCCGTCCAGCAAATACACGCGACTGTCACCAACGTGTGCGACCACGGCGCGTTGCCGCTCTTCGTCCAGAAAGAGCAACGCCAGTGTGGTCGCCATGCCATCCACATCGGCGTCTTCGCTCGAACGGCGAAAGATCATCGTGTTGGCGGCTTTGATGGTGGTGGAAATGATCGCTTGCACATCGCCGCGCACAACGCCGCGAAAGGCTTCGGTAAAAATATCCACGACGGCCTGGCTGGCGACTTCTCCGCCGCGCCGTCCGCCGACGCCATCCGCCACCAGAAACAAACCGCGCCCCGGTAACAGCAACAGGTTGTCTTCGTTATGCGGGCGTTTCGGGTTCAGCCCTTTGTCGGTCACGCTTCCGTGTGTAATGTCCATCGCTTCGTTTCCAGGGGAGAATCACACTTTCCAGCTCTCGTCTGGCCGTCGTTTGGGGCGCGCTGACGGCATCATTGACAGCACAGTTAAATGCCTTGTTGACACATAAACTCTGGGGCGTTGCTTACGCCGACTTGGGAGAACGCAGATTGAGCTCGCGGTTGTTGCGGTGCGAAATGGCCAGCAAAATGCCCAACATCGTAAAACAGGTGATCAATGACCAGCCGCCGTGACTGACATACGGCAAGGTAATGCCGGTCATCGGCAACATGCGCAACACGCCGCCGATGTTGACCAGCGCCTGCACACCCAACAATGCGGTAATGCCCGCCGCCAGCAATTTGGTGAACATATCGGTGGCTTCGATGGCGGTGCGCATGCCAGCCACCATAATCAAGATGATGGCCGCCATGATGATGGCTCCGCCCACAATGCCCATTTCTTCGGCAATGACCGCGTAAATGTAATCCGAATCTGCAATCGGAATGCTTTCGGGATACCCTCGTCCCAACCCTGTCCCCAACAACCGGCCATCGCTCACGCCAAATAAGGCTTGCGACGGCTGATAAGCGTAAGAGTTATACCACATCTCTTCGTTGACGTTTCCTTCCAGCGGACGCCCGTCCGTACGCAATGCGCCAACGCGTTTCGCCCACCACGAATACGCCTCGGGGTCGGGCGGCAAACCGCCGTGTTGCCACAAATACACCCGTTGCTCAACGCGATCGGGAACGCCTTCAATGAGAATGCCTTTCAAGCGGGCAAACACCGAAACCTGTTCGCCGCCACGCCAGATGCTCTGCACGGTGTTGTAAACGCCTGCCGCCAGCAACGAAGCGCCAAACAAAACCGCAATCAGCACGACGGCCATCACGACTTGGGGCAAACGGCGCACGGCCACGACATACAACGTCACGTACGCGCCGAAAAAGACCAACATTTGCCCGAAATCCTGTAACAAAAAGAACGGGATGATGGGCAGCAGCGCGATCAAACTGAAGGGCAGCAAAAAACGCCATTGCGGCAAGCCCCAATTCGTGCGCGAGAGGTTTTTGTAATTGGCAGCCAGAATGCCTGCGTAACTGACCAGAAAGGTGATTTTCACCGGTTCCCAGGGCGTGGTGTTGCCCAACGATTTGCCGAATTGTGACAGAAAGACGGCGATCAAAATGAACGGCACCGTCGTCACTAACCCAATGAAAAAGCTGGATCGTTGTAGCCACAACAAAACATCGTCCCGTTTTGCCAGCGCGAAAGCCAGTGCACAGCCTGCCAGCGCCAGCAAGGGAATGATGGTGGAAAACGATGTCGTGACGCGGCTGAGCGTCCAATAGCGTTCTTCTTCAGTGGCGGCATTGTTAGCGTTCACCGGCGCTTGAAAGTTCGGATCACCGAACAGGGCGCGCTTTTTGTCTGCGTCGTAATGCTGATTGGCTGCGCGTATTTGAAGCGAGGTCGCTTTTAGGGCGCGCGCCTTGTTGATTTCCGCCCTTCCCCGCGCGCTGTATTCGGGATCGGTAAACACGCGATATTGCGCGACCATTCCCACGCTAAACAGCAACAGCGCCGCCGTCAGCATGGTCAGATCGCCCGCGAATTTTTGCGTCTTCACCAGCCAGACAAACAGCGCCAGCACTGGCAGAAACAGCAACAAATCGCGCGCTGCCAGCAACAGCGAAGGCGCAAACCCACGCCCGACACCGGCGCGATAAATCGCGAAATAGGCGAGCGCATTCAGGATCACCAACAAAAATAACAGCAGGAAATGAGTCGAAGGGCGATTTTTCATAGTTGCCTGGCATAAGGCGACGTGGCAAAGGCGGGGCATTCACCTGGCGCAAACGAATGCCGTCCGCTGCTTTCTGTCGCCGTAAGCGAAGACCAATACGCTGGATTACGAATCTGAGTTCAACTACCGGCGCTGACAACGTGGGCAATAATACGTGGAACGTGCGCCTTGTGTGAAGCGGCGAACCAGCGTGCCGCAAGTCAGGCACGGCTGCCCCGCACGGTCATACACGCGCGTCAGGGATTCATAGGTTCCGCCGGTATAGCTGGCATCTAGGTCGCGCGGATCGGTATTCAGGGTGCTTTCGTAGGCGATGGCGTCATTGAGTACGGCGACAATTTCGGTGTGCAAGCGGTCGGTGCGTGGGCGCGACAGTTGTTGTGCAGGCAATTGCGGATTGATCCCGGCGCGATGCAGCGCTTCGGCGGCGTAAATGTTGCCCAAGCCCACCACTCGCGTTTGATCCAATAAAAACAGTTTGATGGGTTGGCGGCTGCGTTTGAGCGCCCGGAACAGATATTCCGGGGTAAAGGCCGGGTCAAACGGTTCTGGCGCAAGCTGGCGCAAGGCCTTGGTTTCGTCCAGTTCAGCGGTTTTCACAATCTGCAACCGCCCGAAACGACGCACATCTGAGTAGAGCAATTTTTGCCCGTCATCCAGCCAAAATACGGCGTGCGTGTGTGGCTCTAACTCGGCCTCCGCCGCCACGTACAAAAATCTGCCCGTCATGCGCAAATGCGTCAGCAAGGTGCGGCCGTTCGACAGATGCGTGAGAATGTGTTTTCCGCGCCGGGCGACGGTTTCGACGCGTGCGCCGCGTAACCACTGGGCAAACTGGCGTGGTGGATGTTCGGGCGCAATGCCCGGTTGTAACAATTGGGCTTTGCGCACAGTTTTGCCAGCCAGCAACGCGCGCAAATGGCGGGCGACCATTTCGACTTCGGGCAATTCGGGCATGTGTTAGGACCTGGCTCCGGCCTTGAACCACTCGGCAAATTTGCGTATGCCCGTCTCAATCGGCGTACGGGGTTGGTAATTCAACAAGCGTTGCGCTTTGCTGATGTCGGCGTGGGTGCGCGGCATGTCCCCAGCCTGCGCCGGTTGCCAATCAATGACCGCTTTTTGGCCAAGCGCATCTTCCAGCAATTCGATCATCCGTTTGACGGTGATGGTCTGCGATTCGCCCAGATTGATCACTTCAAACGGCGTCGCGTCGTAATCCACCGCCGCGAGCACGCCTTGCAGGATGTCATCAATATACGTGAAGTCGCGTTCGGCGCTGCCGTCTCCATACACGGGAATGGGACGCTGGCTGGCGATCAACCGCGCGAATTTGTGAATCGCCAAATCCGGGCGCTGCCGTGCGCCATACACCGTAAAAAATCGCAGGCAAACAATCTGCATGCCATATAGATGGCTATAGGTGTGCGCCAGCAATTCGCCGGCGGCTTTCGTTGCAGCATACGGCGAAATCGGTGCAAGCGGCGCGTCTTCACGAAAAGGCGGCGTGGCTGCCGGACCATACACCGAACTGGAAGAACCAAAGATAAACCGTTTGATGCCGTTGCGTTCGGCCAGATCGAGCAGGTTCATCGTTCCGGCGATATTGACGTCCTGATAGGTGCGCGGGTCCACCACCGAAGGCCGTACGCCCGCCTTCGCGCCCAGATGAACGATCGTATCGAGCACTTCGTCGGCAAAAAGTTGTTTGAGCGCTTTGTGATCGCGCAAATCAGCTTCGACCAGGCGATAGGCCGGATGTTTCAGGTGTTTTTCGATGTTGGCGCGTTTAATTTGCGGATTGTAGAACTCATCAAAATTGTCCAGCACCACGACTCGCGCAGCCTGCAGAGCCAGCAACCGATCCACCAAATGACTTCCAATAAAACCGGCTCCGCCCGTGACCAGAAAACGTCGTTTGTTCATAGCGCGACCTTATATCACACGAGCGCGCGAGAAGGGAGCATAGACCGCCGGAACTTTCATCACGCCAGAAATCTGTTTGCGAACCATACCAATGTAAGAAGCGTCGCGTTAGACTGTCGCGGCATTTTCACCATCACGTCAATTCACAACAACTAAACAAACTTCATATGCGACCACTTGACGGAATCAAGATACTTGACCTGACGCGCTTGTTGCCGGGCGCTGTCGCCACGATGATGCTGGGCGATTTCGGCGCCGAAATCATTAAAATCGAAGAGCCTGGCCTCGGCGATCCGGCGCGATATTCGCGGGCAGGCATCCAGCAACCCAGTGGGTACTTTCTGGCAACCAACCGCAACAAACGCAGCATTGCCATCAACCTCAAAGCGCCTGCCGGACGTGACATTTTCATGAAACTGGCGGACAGCGCCGATGTCGTGATCGAAGGCTTTCGTCCCGGCGTAATGGATCGGCTGGGCATCGGTTACGATGCGTTGCACGCAGCCAACCCCAAACTGATTTATTGCGCGTTGACCGGCTACGGCCAGGACGGCCCATATCGGCTCAAGGCAGGACACGACGCCAATTATCTGAGCACCGCCGGTTTGCTGAGCGTCAACGGCCCCAAAGACGGCCCGCCAGTTTTGTCGGGCGTGCAGCTGGCGGATTTGGCCGGCGGCAGTTTGCACGCCGTCATCGGCATTTTGCTGGCGCTACAGGCACGTAACCAAACCGGCTTCGGACAAATGGTGGACGTTTCAATGATGGACGGGTCGCTGGCGCTGATGTACATCCCCTTCGCTTCATTTCTCGCCAGCGGAACGCAACCCCGTCGTGGCGACGAAGGCCTGTCTGGCCGATACGCCTGTTATCAAATTTATGAGACCAAAGACGGGCGCTATCTGACGTTGAGCGCCCTGGAAGCAAAATTTTGGGAAAATGCCTGCCGCGTGTTTGGCCGCGAAGATTTCATTCCGCAGTGCTATCGCGAAAGCGCACAGGAAGAAATGATTGCCACCTTGCGCGCAATTTTCCTGACGCGGACTGCGGCTGAATGGCTGGCCGCATTTGAACAGGTAGATACCTGCGTCGCGCTCATTAATGATCTGGACGAAATGATCAACGATCCCCAAGTAGTGCATCGCGGCCTGATCGCCGAAATCGAACATCCAACCCTGGGCAAATTGAAACAGATTGCTCCGACCGTAAAACTGTCAGCGACGCCCGGACTCATCCAGACTCCCCCGCCTCAGCTTGGTGAACACACCGAAGCGATTTTGACCGAGCTTGGATACGATGAAACTGCCATCACCGAGCTCGTAAACGGAAAGGTCGTCGGCAAACTTTGAGCTGAAAGAGAGCTGAAGCACCTCTAAGCCGGAGATGGAAGTTTTATTCATTTTCCACCAAAGCCGCTCCATCTTCGGCTTTTCCAGCCCCACAATCGTAAAAATACCAACCTTCAACAACGCTAAACGTTGAAAAACAAACATCTTCTCCTCGTTCAACAAAACTTCAGCCTTTATTCATTGAACAATTCAAGATTTCCCGGGACAAAAAACCTAAGCTCCGCTCGCGTTTTTGACGCAGACAAAATCGCTGGCGAATTTTCAATCTGCCATTGAGGCGCTTTGATTTTGTCTCTCTCGCAACGTTTCAGTGTCCTGTCTGAGTCCTGCCAAACGACAGACGACACGCTCCCTAGTGGAGTCATACAAAACCGTTCACTTTAACTTTTGGAGGTTAAGAACATGGCTGGACAATACACTTTTTACTCAGGCAACAACGCGACCGGTACCAATCTCGGCTCAGTGTCCGAATCGCAAGGGCAAAGCTATAACCTGACGCAATCAGGTGCGCCGATCAAGAACGACGAAGCGCGTTCGGTCGTGCTGTCCAACGTCAGCGACGGAGCGACCTTGATCGTGTCTGATGACCCGAATGGCTCCATGACGGATGACTGGTGCGTCATTGTCGCACTCAAAAATCTGACCTCGTATACGGTCGGCTCGTTTGAAAGCTCCTATCAGGATGCTTCCGTACGTGTCACATACTTCAAAAACAACGGCCTGGACGGCAAAGTCTCGCACATTGCCACGGCCTAACACCTGGCCCGTCCCGCTTGCTGCTGCGGCGCTGCTCTTCCCGGCAGGTTAACCACCTGCCCCACATTGAGCAGCCCGGCCGCAACCATACAGCGCGTATTCAGAAACGTTCTGGATACGCGCTGTTTTTTTGCCGCTTCCCCGCTCTTCTTGACTCACCCGCCCGTTGCAACGATATTGCTCATTCCTCACGACTTCCAGTTTGCTTCAGGAGACGAATACATGAAGGCAGTCGTGTTACACGCGTTGGCCGAACCGTTAGTGACTGAAGAAATCCCGACGCCGTTGCCGGGAACCGGTGAAGTGCTGATCAAAGTCGCCGCTTGCGGCGTCTGTCATTCAGACTTGCACCTGGCGGGCGGCGAATGGGATTTACTCAAACCCATCACCAAGTTGCCGCTCATTCTCGGCCACGAGGTAACAGGAACAATCACAGCTTTGGGCGAAGGCGTAACCGAATTTCAAATCGGCGACCGCGTCGGTGTTCCCTGGCTGCATTACACCTGCGGCGAATGCGAATTTTGCCTGGCAGGCCGCGAAACCCTGTGCGGCAAACAACAGATTACCGGCTGTACGGTGGATGGCGGCTTTGCCGAATACCTCAAAGCCAAGGCCAGCCACACGGCCAAACTCCCGGACAACCTGAGCTTTGCCGAAGCCGCGCCCCTGCTCTGCGCCGGGCTGACGGTTTACAACGCGCTGAAAACTGCCGAAGTTCACGCCGGGCAAAAAGTCGCCATCTTTGGCGTGGGCGGCTTGGGACATCTGGCCATTCAATTGGCCAAGGCCAAAGGCGCGGAAGTGCTGGCGGTGGACGTTGCCGACGCCAAATTGCAACTGGCGCGCGAATGCGGCGCAGATCATCTGGTCAACATCACCGCGACGCAGGCGCACAAGGAATTGAAAAAGCTGACCGGCGGCGGTCCGCACGTCATTGTCGTCACGTCCGGCTCACGCGCGGCTTATGAAACGGCGCTGCGTTCTTTGCGCAGAGGCGGTACGCTGGCTGTGGTGGGAATGGCTCCGGAACCGATCAATGTTTCGACCGTGGCGCTGGTTTCCGGCGAATTTCGCATCGTCGCCGCCGCCGTTGGCACACGTCAGGATTTACACGAAGTGTTGGCGCTGGCGGCGGCGGGCAAGGTCAAATGTCATATTGAAACGCGTCCTTTTGCACAGGCCAACAATGTGCTCCAAGAGATGCAACAAGGACGCCTGTTGGGGCGCGTCGTGCTGGAGCTATGATCATCAGCAGCCCGGCCAACGAACGTTTGAAACTGGCTCGCCGCGTGCGCGACGGACGCGAGGCCGGTTTGCTGTTTATCGAAGGCGAGCGACTCAGCGAGGAATGCTTGCAAGCCAATTTGGCGCTGGTCGCCTGTTTTCATACGCCGGAACCGAGCGCACGAACGCAAACGATCCTGGCAACACTCGAACAGCGGCAATGTCCGTTGTGGCCCACCACCGATGCCGTGCTGGCAACCATCAGCGACACGGTACAGCCGCAAGGATTGATCCTGTTGGCCGAACGTCCGCGCACGACGCTGGCACAAGCACTGGCAGGTCGTGACGAACATCCGCCGCTGACCGTTTGTTGCGACGCCATTCAAGACCCCGGCAATCTGGGCACCATTTTGCGCACGGCAGAAGCCGCTGGCGCCAGCGGTTTGATCACCTTGAAAGGTACGACGGACGTTTTCGCTCCCAAAACCTTGCGCAGCGCGATGGGATCGGCGTTTCGGTTGCCGTTGGCAACGGGGTTGAGCACCGACGAGTTGCTCTTTGCCACGCGCGCGGCGGGCTTACGGCTGGTCGCGGCGGATGGGGCTGCCAAACACACCTATCTGCAATATGATTGGCGGCGACCGACAGCCGTCGTGCTGGGCAACGAAGCGCGCGGTTTGCGCACAGAGTTGCTGGAACGTTGTGACGCACACATACGTATCCCACTGCACGCGCCGGTCGAGTCACTGAATGTGGCCTCGGCCGCCGCCGTGATTTTGTTTGAAGCAGCGCGCCAACGGCAGCGCACATAAAGGCAACTGGCGGTAGAATCTGGTCCAAGGAGGCAGTCGTAAACGATGAGCGCATCCGAACCAAATTCCAGTTTATTGAGTCTTCCGCAACGAATTGAATCTTTTGTGCGGCGGCTGTTTGAGCGGCTGGGCGCGGTGCTTGACCGTGCGCTGGGCGGCAACAGCGGCACGCGCACCGAACCCCTGATCATCGCGCAACGCGTCGAACGCGAAATCGAAAAGAATCTGCGCCGCGAAGGCGACCGCCTGATCACGCCCAACGTCATCGAACTGCTTTACGATTTCGAAACCTTCAAACGCACACCGCCCGCTCAGCGCGACGCCTTGCAACAAAAAGTGCGCGCCGAACTTTACGAATATGTACTGAATCATCGTTACACGACGCTGGGTCCGTTGCAGGTCAAACTCGGGTTTGACGCGTTTGTCGAAGGCATCAAAATCCGGCTCAGTTTTGACGAAACCAAAGCCCAGGTCGCTGGCGCTCCGGCGGCGGCGCAATTAAGTCCGGCGCGAAAACTGCGCTGCGATATTATGCTGCAAGCCGTGCCCGGTTCGTGGCAGGCGTCCGCCGTCTTGCGCAATGACGGCACGCCGATCAGTTTGGGGCGCAACAGCAAAAACGAAATCCGGCTGGATGACGAAACCGTTTCGAGTTATCACGCCGCCTTTGTGCTCAAACCCGACGGAACGCTGGAATTGACGGATCGCGGCAGCAGCAACGGCACGTGCGTCAACGGCGTATTGCTCGACCCGGCCAACCGCAAAGCCTTGCGCCACGGCGACCGGTTACAATTCGGCGATTTTGAAATGACGATTTCTGTCAAACTGCAAGAGGAAAACTAGCCCAGCCATTCCGGCAATCCGTTACGTCTATGAATCTTCCCTTCATCACCACACTGCTCATCCTGGCGGGACTGGCCGTGCTGTTGGGCGCGATGTTTCTGCTGACCTGGCGCTTTCGTTCGCGCAGCGCCAGCCTGTTACAAGACGATCCCAATTTGCCGGATGATTTCGGACCGCGTCTGACCAGCCAGCGGCTGCGGTATGTGCGTTGGGCGTTTGCGTTGCTGGTGTTGGTGGCGTTGGCGTTTCACTTTTATTGGGGGCTGTTTTCCACCGGCCCGCTGAGCGAAAACGAAGCCTTTGCCAGTTTGAAAAATCGGCGCGATCAGCGCAATCGGCGCGAATTGGAAAGCACCTTGCGCGGCTGGATTTATGACCGGCGGCACGACGCGGCGCATGCGCTGGCCAAATATCGCTATTTGGACGGCAAAGTCTTGCGCGATTACCCGCTTGGCCCGGCTGCCGCACACATCATCGGATACGGCACGCTGTTGCGTGGCGATGTTTTGCTCGAACGCGCCGTCGTTGCGCCGCTTGAATCCGCTTCGCAAAAAAGCTGGTGGGATCAGCTCAACGATTTCAGCAGCGAAGACAAATTGCCGCCCGTCGGCAAAGATTTGGTGTTAACCATTGACGCCGAATTACAACGCGAAGCCGCAGGTTTGCTCAAAGACCGGCGCGGCGCTGTCGTCATGCTCAATCCGCAAACCGGCGCGTTGCTGGCGCTGGTCAGCATGCCCAGCTTTGATCCCTATTCGATTGGCGACAATGACAAATGGCGGGATTTGCAAAACGATGTGCGGCGCAAACCGCTGCTCAATCGCGCGCTGGACGAATATTACCTGCCGGGCTCTACGCTCAAGACAATCACCGCTGCTGCCGCGCTGGAAAACCGCCAGGATAGTCTCAGTTTCACCTGTCGCGGCGAAGGCTGGACGCCGCCCGGTTCAGCGCGTCCGATTCGCGACGACGAAGGCGAATCGCATGGCGCGATCACCTTGCTCGACGCTTACACGCATTCCTGCAATCAGTTTTTCGCCCAACTCGGCGTCGAAGTCGGTCGCCAGCAAATGGGCGAAGCTGCGGCCCGTTTTGGCTTGCAGGTATTCGACAATGCCGCCGATTCGATCGGCACAGGGCAAATGCGCGGCTTGTGGAATTCGGACAACAAGATTCTGTCGGACGTGCTTGCGCCGCTCAATTCGACTTTTGTCGCAGGCACAAAAATCACGCGCTATGACCTGGCGCTCGAATCCATCGGGCAGGGTTATGTGCAGTTAACGCCGCTGCAAATGGCGCTGGTCGCCGGAGCCGCCGCCAATGCGCAAGGCAACGTCATGAAACCGGTGATCGAAATGGGCCGCCAACCGCAAGTGCTGCATCAAGCCATGTCACCGCAAACGGCGGCGAAACTGCGCACCTTGATGGCGTCAGTCGTGCAACGCGGCACCGCCGCAGGCGCGTTTGGCGGTATGTTGCGCGGACGCGTCAACGCAGGCGGCAAAACCGGCACCGCACAACGCGCCGTGCCGCAGGTTGATCCGCAAACCGGCAAGTATGTGACCTATGTGGATCGCGCCGGCAAAACGCGCATTCGCATGCAGGAAAAACCGCGCATTGATTCCTGGTTCATCGGCTTTGCGCCACTCGAAAACCCGCAAATCGCCTGGGCCGTCGTCGTCGAAGAAGGCGGTTACGGCGCCAAAATCGCCGCGCCTATCGCGGGACAATTGGTGCTCAAAGCCAACAGCCTGGGCTTGCTCAATCCGCCACCACCGCCCGCGCCGTCTCCGACACCAACCGTGCAATCCTCCCAATTGCCTGCCACTCAACGACGACAGCCAAAGAAATAAACCTCAGGCACAAATCACTATGCGGATATCATCAGGATTGAGGAGGAAGTTCGGTAGATGGAAATATATCTTCAAAGCCTACCGAGCAACATCCTTCCGAGCAAGGGTATGTGCCTTCAGGACAGTCTATCTTAACGCTCCCATCAGCCAATGGAATCTCATCTCTGTCGCTGATCTTTCTTGCGAGAGCGCTGTATAGCGTCCTTAGCTCCTCATCCGTAAGGACTTTATTTTTATCATTCAAAAAAGCGTCTCTTACTTGTAGCACTTTCACAAGCTTCGCGATCCCTTCTAACCACTGTTCTCGTGTCACAGTATTGTTTGTATCTGCCATCGTGTCTCCTTGTTATTTGAAATTTTCGATCATCCAGATCGAATCGAAGTTGGATTGTTTGGCGTAACAGAGATGCTTTTGCTCAGGCGACCAGGCAATCCCGGAAAGATAGTCGTAAGGGTCAGAGTTTGCAGCGACTAATTGGCTTCGGTTCGTTTCCAAAGAAATACGCCACACTTCATCCCGGCCGTTTTTGCGCGAGACAAACGCGACGTCGCTGCGATGGGGAGCAAATGACAGGCTATTGAGATAGCTGGCCGGTAGCTGACGAATTGTTTGCGGCTGTCGGCCATCGAGCGGCACGCGCAGTAACGTCAGCTCAACCGGACGACGCAATTGCTCGGCGGTCGCCACCCAAAATGCCTGTGCCGAGCCATCCCAGCCCAGCAGCCGCATTTGCTGTTTGGTAGTAAAGACCGTGTTTATTTTTCCTGGTTGCCACACAACAAGCGCAGATTCACGGTCGCCTGCCGCCCCTTGTTGGCGTAAATAAGCAAGTCTGTCTCCGTTGGGCGACCAACTCGGACTAAACAACCGCGCAGCGGGGTTTTCGTTCTGCGACAAGCTCTTTTGCGCGCCATCTTTCACCGCGACCGTGTGGATGTTCAGGCCTCCTGATTGCGTCGAACTATAAGCAATCAACTCGCTATCAGGGGACCAGCTAAAGTTGTCTGGCTGCGCCCACGCGTATGACTGGTCGTCAAAACTGTTAAAGATAATTTTGTCGCGCACAAGCACGCGCTCGCCCGTACCGTCGCGGTGGCTGACGCATAGCTCAAACGTTTTGCCATTGCGGCGCAAATAAGCCAACAGGTCGCCATTGGGAGCCCAGCGCGGATCAAATCCGCTTCCAGCGCTCTGGGATTCACCGCCAGTAAGCGGTTTGATCAACAACTTCCCAACGAACAAGTTATCGTTTGCGTCAAATTGCTGAAAGGCGAGGGCGCTGCCATCGGGAGAAAAGCGCGGTGAGAGATCAAGCAAAATATCCGAAGTAAACAACGTTTCGTGACCTGCCCCCCCGGCATCGCACAACACCAGATCCGATTCCTGACGGCTTGAGACATAAAAAATTCGATGCCCTTCAGGATCAACGTACCAGGGGGTCAGGTTTTCATGGCCAAACGTCAATTGCACGGGTTTGCGTTTATCCAGCCAGGCCACACAGATTTGATACACCCCATTGCGCTTGGAGCTGTAAAGCACACGCTCGCCGTCCGGCAGCCAAAGCGGGTAAAGATTGCCTTCGCCCTCGTTCGTCAACTGTACCGGAGTGCCGCCAGACAAAGGCTCGGCGAAAATCTGACTGGTCTGGTCTTTGGCCTCGTCATATACCAACCAGTCTTCTCGCAGAGAAAGGCTAAAGTGCTTTTTTCCAGGCGAAAAATGGGTCAATTGCTCGCTTTGGCCAGAACTGACGTTGAGCGCGAACAAATTGTCATCCGCTTCGTAAAAGATGCGTTTTCCATCTCGCGACCAACGCGTCAACCAGAGCGGAAATCCATCCAGCCGTTGCAAGAAACGCCCCTCACCCTGTAAGGGCTGCAACCAAATTTCCCATTGCCCTTGCCGCTCTGAAAGATAGGCCAACGCGTTGCCATCAGGTGACCAAACAGGGCTTCGGTCAACCCAGGCATCATTTGTCAGCCGTTGCCGCGCCCCACCGTTTACAGGCTTGATAAAAATGTCTACTTGTTGATTCTCGCTTTTAGAAAATGCAACGGTGTGACCATCCGGCGAAATATCGAGCAATAATTGATGTCCTCCCGGCTCAGCTTTCCAACTGTCTACACTGGCAGATTTCAATCTAGGCAAGATTTCCGATTCGACATTTTCGGACCGAGAAGGCAAGACTTGCCAGACAGCCAGGAGAATGCCGAGGATCGTTGTGATAACCAGCAACACGTTCCACGGGATGGCGTTGCGGCGAGCCGGTGAAATGATTTCATCGGCAGACGTTACGCGCTCTTCCATCGCGGCGGGGCGTTCGTTTCCGCGAACCTCGTCCCATCGTTTCTGGAAAGTCAGCTCTTGCGCCAGCCCCGCAAGTTCGCCCGCAAATTCGCCAACCGTGGCATAACGCGCGGTACGGTCTTTGGTGAGCGCCCGCATGACGATGCGGTTTAGTTCGCCTGATTCCTCTGGCAATGGCAACGGCTCTGAACGCAGCAGCGAAGCAATCAAATCCATCGCAGTTGCCCCTTCAAACGGCAACCGTCCGGTTAACAGTTCGTATAAAACCACGCCCAGGCTGAAGACATCCGAGCGTGCATCCACGCGCTCTCCGCGCGCTTGTTCTGGAGACATATAGCTGACTGTCCCCATCACAGTGCCGGCTTCGGTAATGCTTGCCGGAACGTTGCCGGTCTCCCCGCCCGCTTGCCGAAGTTGGCTGATCTTCGCCAGCCCAAAATCAAGCACTTTCACATAGCCATCTCGCCGCAGCATCACGTTTTCAGGTTTGATGTCGCGATGCACGACGCCCGCCTCGTGCGCGGCAGCCAGCGCTGCGGCAATCTGCAAAACCACTGCGATCGCGTCATGTGCAGATAAGAGTTGCTGAGTCTGTAGGTGCTGGCGCAGCGTTTGCCCCTCGACAAATTCCGTCACCATAAAGTGACCGTAATCGCACTGGCCCAGTTCGAAAAACGTCAGGATGTTCGGATGGTTGAGTTGCGCCACGACTTGCGCTTCCAGTTTGAAGCGCCGCACCCGGTCGTCATCGGCTGAAAATTCACGGGGCAACAGCTTCAAAGCGACGCGCCGGTTTGAGCGCAAATCCTCAGCCAGCCACACCTGCCCCATCCCGCCGCTGCCCAACGTGGTAATTACTTTGTATTGCTGAATCGTGTGACCAATGAGGGAGAAAGGTTCAAGAAAGTCTCCGCGCCTGGCATGCGCGTCTAAAAGCGAAATGACCGCCTGTCGTAACTCATCATTACCGGCACACACCTGTGCCAGAAATGCCGCACGTGCATCAACATCATGCTCAAGCGCGGCATGAAAGACCTCCTGGACACGATCCCAAAGTGCAGCAGCCATCAAGACTGACTCCGAGTTTTACTACTGATTGCTGAGTAACGGTGACGCGGCGGAACTTAGCACACTTGCCCAAACGCGGCAAAACTAACGAGAAATTTTTCTTCTGCGCGTGGCACTCCACAACCGCCAACCCCGCTCTTCCTCAATAGCAACTGAAAACTATTAACCCGAAGTTGAAAGGAGAACACTTCATGCCAATCAATCGAAATCAACGTGTCTTGTTGGTAGTCAACCAACTGACCCAAGGTGTTTCAGAACACGATCGCTGACTCTAAAGGAAGCTTGGCACCTTTTATTTTAGCGAGCGGGACGCTCGCGCTCCCAGGTTGGCGTATGTCCTGACTCATTCACTCGATCAGCAACAAAGGGCTCAATTATGCAAACAAGCGCAGAAATCAGATGGTTTTCTCAAGGAGAACTTCCCCGCGCAATACGCGAGTGGTTTTTCGCCGGTCCCCCAAGTGCTTCTGAAGGGAACAGAGTTGACCGCTATTTATTGTTCCGCAACAGCGATTCTGTTGGCGTCAAGATCAGAGGCGGTGGCGAAGGAAAGGACATCTTCGAAATCAAAGCACGGCAAAGCCTGGCCGAAACGATGGAATTGCCGCACGGTATTTCAGGCAAAACCGACTGTTGGATTAAATGGTCTTACAGCGAGCCAGCGGTCAAGGCCTGGACCGAAGCGTTGCGTGCTGATGCAAGCGGCTGGGTTGAGGTAGAGAAGGAGCGCTGGTTACGCAAGTTTTCGCTCGACCACGCCGCCTTGCTCGAAGTCCCGGCAACGGAGCGTCCCATTGAAGGATGCAGCGTCGAGCTGACACGTATCGCAGTAAATGGGCAAGCGTGGTGGAGCTTCGGCTTTGAGGCCTTTGGCCAGCCGGATCGCGTCCGCGATTATTTACAAACCGTTGCCAGCCACTTTCTGAAAACCAAACCGCCCCTGCTGTCATTCAATGATGGCAACTCCGACTCCTATCCGGGCTGGTTATTGAATTTTCAATCATGAAGTCCTTACACGATTTAGCCCAATCAAAGATCGCGCGGGAAATCGCGCAAACAATGACGGCACAACCAAAGGAGAATCATGCCCAATTTCAATTTACAGTTTCTGTCACATCCCGACATTCAAACACTTCGCAATACAGCCGTTAGCGCCGAAGCAGCGCAGCGCGCCAAAGTAAAAGTAGACGCGCTGATCAGTGCCAAACGCAGCGCGTTCGAGACACGGCGGCAAGCGGCAAAACGCGAAAAGATCGCCGCTTTCAACGGAGTGAAACATCGCCTCCGCACACGCATTGCGGAGATCAAAAATGCCCGGCCCAATATTGACACACAACGACTGCTGCAAGATTGGGGGAGCCGTTACCGCAACCGGCGAGCCATGCCAAGGGATTTGTCTCCTCAAACAGTGGCTCAGCTTTGGCAATCTGTACCGACGCAATTTATTGTCAAAACCAGACAGGCGTCAGACGCAAGTCAGGTCAAGGAACAGGCACGCCGCGCGTTTGGTCTCGGTCCTCAAGACACAGGCATTTCGGTTGAGACGTTATATCAAAATTTCAAAACAGATCGGTATTTCGTCGTCCGTCTGGAAATCTCGCGCCAAGAGACCAACCGTCAGCTATTCCAGCTTGCCCGCGCCTTGAAAACGCAGTGCAACTTTGCCAGCGTCCAGCCGGAACAATTTCTGGAACGGCCGCAGGAGCAACCAAACACGTTTTCTATTTTCTCGCCGGTTGATCCACATGACTTGCAAGAGCAATTGCCGAACGATACCGAGTGGCCGTTGACCACCATGAACGTCAAAGCTGCCTGGCGGGAATCCCTTAAGCAGGGGCGTCCCGCACAGGGAGAAGGGATCGTCATCGCTCACCCCGACAGCGGCTGGAATCACCATCGGGAATTGGACGAAGCGCAGATAGACAGCCAACGTTCTCACAACGTGCTGACCGGGCAAACCGGACCCAATGCTGCGCTGCACGATTTCGGGGGCAATCTGACCGAATGGAATCGCACTCACGGCACGTGTACGTCATCCATTATGGTGAGCGCGGAAGCACGTCCCGGAACAACCGTCATCACGTCTCTGCCCACAGCTCTCGGCGACCCGGTCAGAGGCACGAATGTCGGGCTCACAGGCGCAGCGCCCAAAGCCACCATCCTGCCCATCCGTTGTATCAATACCGTAGTTTTGATCTCGGACAGAGAGCTGGCACGCGCAATTGAATACGCCATCAAGGAACGCGTTGACGTCATCTCGATCAGTTTGGGAGGTCCTTTTCTGCCTCACCTGGAAGAGATCATCAATCAGGCTGTGGAACGGCAGACTATGGCAAGGAACGACATCATCGTGGTCGCCGCAGCCGGGCAAGTGCAATTCTTTGCCCAACCCTTTGCCCTGGATTTTGTCGCGGAGCCGGGAGCGTATGCCAATGTGATTTGCGCGGCGGCCACCACAATCAAAGATCGCCCCTGGTCGGCGTCTTTACGCGGCCCTGAGGTTGATGTCTCTGCTCCGGGCGTCGGCATCTATTGCGCGGATTTCAAACCTGACGGTGAAAACATCATTGTTGCCGCCAACGGCACGTCGTTTAGCGCTGCATATGTGGCTTCACTGGCGGCGTTGTGGTTGGCGCATCATGGCAAACAGGCGCTTCAAGCACGTTATCCCAACAGATCGCTGGCTCAGGTTTTCCGCCATTTGCTGACGAAAACCGCGCGCCCGCAACCCTATATTGACAGGTCTGGTCTGATTGAAATTGAAGCCCCCTGGAATACGAGGCAATTTGGCGCAGGCATCGTGGACGCGCACAGATTGTTACAAGAGCCGTTGCCTGATGAATCCGCGATTCCGCCCATGCCAAGGCGAAACGTTGATGAGGCCAAAAGAGAACTCAGCAGCTTCTTGCAAGAATCTCCTCAGCGGCTTCAGGCGCTTGCTCATCTAGCGGCCTATCAGTTGCGGAAAACACAGCGCGAAACCGTCGCTCACCTGGCCGAGCAATGGCGTCAATTCGAAGCAATCGCGGCCTCCACAACCGGCGTGGCCAAAGCGGCGGCGGAAAGATGCGCGGCGCAATTAAAAGAAGCCTGGGAAGATGCGGAAGAGGAAGCCAATACGCTGTATGAGAGCTTGGCCGAGCGGGCGGAAGAAACCGCGCGTGAAGTCGCAGAGCTTCTGGAAGAGGCGACAACCTCGCTTTCCGGCGCTGCCACCGAGTTGGTTGACGCCTGTGATGAACTTTTCTCTCTGCCGTAACCGTTCGATTGCTGTCAGCCGTATGGGGCCATCTATCTCATCCCAGACGGCTGACAGCGCGTAGTTGTCCTGTCGTGGAAGACTTCACGAGAGAGATTCCTTTAACTGTAACAGGAGAATCCTATGAACAAGCGCAGCACAGACTTTCATCAACGCGCAGGCCAATCGCACGCAGAAGCAAGAAGGCTGCTGACGGGGTTCGCAGTCGGAAGCTTGGGCGTGTTGTATGCCACCTTGACCAGCAAAGCCCAGCCCGCGTTGGCAGTTCTCGACAAGGGGTTGGCCTTGACTACCATCTTCACGATGGCGGCAGCCGCAGCCTTTGGAATGCTGGCCTGGCGGGCAGACGCAAAATGGGCCTACCAAGTAGCGAGGGATTTCAAAACGAATCCCAAAGCAGAAGAGCCATTCGATAACATCTGGCACCGGCGAAAGAAACGCTACGATCTCACCCAAAATCTGCTGTTCGGCTTGGGGCTGATCCTCGCCGTCTTTTTCACCTGGCATCGCCTCTGACTCACTCAGTCACCAGGAATGGGATTTTTGCTTAGTTCGCGAAAGAGCCAGGTTTTGGCAAAATCCCATTCACGCGCGACAGTGCGCCGCGAAATCTTCAGAAATTCGGCGCTCTCATCCAAGCTAAGGCCGCCGAAAAATCGCAGAACCACAACTTCGCTTTTGCGGCTGTCGAGCTTGGCAAGCGTCTTGAGCGCGTCATCAAGCGCGAGCAAATCCATAGGGCGTTCGTTGCTCTCTTCTTCTGCTTCACTCAATGACACCCGCAACGCATCACCGCCGCGTTTAAGTTGATTGCGCTCACGGGCCTCATCCACCAGCACACGCCGCATCAGTTGCGCCGCCACACCAAAAAAATGCGCGCGGCTCTCCCATTGAACATTCTGCCAGTCAATCAACCGCAAATACGCTTCGTTCACGAGCGCCGAGGTTTGCAGCAGATGCCCGGCTCGCTCGCGTCTCATATAACGTTTGGCAATGCGGCGCAGCTCAGCTTGCACCAACGGCACAAGCTGTTCTAAAGCCTCCGCATCGCCGTTGCTCCAGGCCAGCAGTAGTTGTGTAACGCTTGGGGTGTTTGTCACATCCATCGTTGTCTTCCCTTTTTAGCCGAGTTTGACCGCCCAAAAACTATAGCACAGACGGCGGACTGCCCTCTCTTCAGCAACGCGTCAGCTCCGATTTAGATCAGATTTCATTTTGGCGTACGGGTTTTGCCACAGAGGTACAGAGCCACAGAGGTTTCTAAGTATTTCTCTGAGCCTCTGTGGCTCTGTGGCCAATCCGTAACGCGAATTGAAAAACGATCTAGATCAGATTTCATTTTGGCGTACGGGTTTTGCCACAGAGGCACAGAGCCACAGAGGTTTCTAAGTATTTCTCTGAGCCTCCGTGGCTCTGTGGCCAACCCGTAACGCGAATTGAAAAACGATCTGGGCTCTCTCATTTCTCCTACATCCTGACCGCCGTTTGTGACTGAGAGCATCACCGTCTGATATAGTTTTGCGCTTGCATGGCGAACTGCCTTGCACATCTCTATTTGCGGAGACAAATTCGATGGCTCAATACCAGGAAATTCTCGTTGAACTGCGCAGCGCGGTGGCGGTGGTCACGTTAAACCGTCCGGAAAAGCGCAACGCCTTGAGCGCGCCGCTTGTGTCAGAGCTGAAAGCGGCGCTGGCCGAAGCCGAGGCCGATTCTCAGGTCAAAGCGATTTTGTTACGTGCCGCGGGCAAAGACTTTTGCGCGGGCGCGGACCTCGCGCAGTTGCAGAAAATCGCGCAAGCCACCGTGCTCGACAATCTGGAAGACGCCGCAGGTTTTGCCGCCTTGCTCTTGCAAATGCGCAAAGCCAAAAAGCCGATCATTGCCGCTGTGCACGGTCGTGCGCTCGCGGGCGGCGCGGGTCTGGCATCGGCTTGCGATCTGGTTCTGGCCTCACGTTCCGCCAGTTTCAGTTACACCGAAGTCCGCATAGGCTTTGTGCCCGCGATGGTGATGGCCATTGCGCGCCGCAACCTGACCGAAAAACGCGCCTTTGAAATCCTCTGCACCGGTCAGGTGCTGAGCGCGGAACAGGCCGCCGAAATCGGCTTCATCAATCGCGTGTGCGACGATGCCGACTTTGCGCAAACAGCCGAAACCTACGCGGCGGAAGTCGCCAGCTTGAGCGGTTCGGCGGTCGCCCTGACGAAATCCTTGCTCTACCAAACCGATGCCATGACTTTTGAACAGGCCTTGCGCGCGGGCGTCGAAATGAACGCGCTGGCGCGCCTGACGCCTGATTGCCAACAAGGCGTGCAAAAGTTTTTGCAAAAACAACCTTGAGAACGAAGTAATGACTGAGACCCATTCAGAAGTACCAACAACCTCTGTTTTTCATCCCCGCACATTTGCCACGCTGTTTGGCGTCGCAATGGCTTTGTTTATGAGCGCCCTGGAAAATACCGTCGTCGGCACGGCGATGCCGACGGTGATCGCCAACCTGGGCGGCATTGAAATCTATAGCTGGGTGTTTGCGGCTTACATTTTGTCGGCGACGGTGATGACGCCGGTCTGGGGAAAAATCTCTGACCTGTTTGGCCGTCGTCCCGCGCTGTTTGGCGGCTTGTCCCTGTTCATTTTGGGATCGGCGCTGTCTGGCGCAGCGCATTCGATGCCGCAATTGATCGCCTTTCGCGTCATTCAGGGTTTGGGCGCAGCCGCCATCTTCCCCGTTGGCATTACGATCATTGCCGATTTGCTGACGCTGGAACAACGCGCCAAAACCATTCCGCTGTTCAGCGGTATGTGGGGACTGGCCAGTTTGGTCGGACCGCTGGTGGGCGGCATCGTGACCGAACGCTTTTCGTGGCGCTGGTGTTTTTATCTGATTCTGCCGTTTGGGCTGTTAGCGGGCGGCCTGATCGCCTTTAGCTATCGCGAAAAGTACGGACGCCGTCCGCAAGTTACGCTGGATTACGGCGGGATGCTGACGCTGTCTGCGGCGTTGGTGCTTTTGCTGTTGCTGGTTGAACGCGGCGCGGAATATTCGTGGCCGCAGCAATTGCTCGCGCTGACCGGCTGTGCTGCGTTCTTCGTTTGGTTCATCCAAATCGAACGGCGACATCCTGAACCGTTGATCCCGCTTTCGCTGTTGCAAAATCGCATGGTCGCCATCGTGTCGTTGCACGGCATCGCCGCGATGATGGTGTTGATCGGCGCGATGTCGTTTTTGCCGCTCTTTGTGCAAGGCGTCATCGGCACCAACGCCGAAGAAGCGGGCAAGATTCTGATTGCGTTGATCATTCCCTGGGTCTGCGCTTCGATTATCGGCGGCAGATTGATTCTGCGTTTCGGCTATCGTCCGCTGGTGCTGCTGGGAATGGCCAGCATGCTGTTGGGCACGGGATTGCTGACACAGGTCACGACACACACGACACGTTTGGGCTTGTCGTTGAATGTCGCCTTCATCGGAATGGGCGGAGGCATGACCATCGCCACCTTGATGCTGGCGGCACAACACGCCATTCCGCGCACGATGCTGGGATTGACGACTTCGACGGTGCAATTTGCGCGCAGCATCGGCGCGGCTCTCGGTGCGGGCATCATCGGCGCGCTGATGAATTGGAAGCTGAAACGATTGCTGACCCAGGCCCCGCTCGAAGTCGCGCAAATCACCGGACACGGCGACATTGCCGCCATCGTCCGCCCTGAAACGCGGCAGGCGCTTTCGCCGATGGCTTCGATGTTTTTGCAAGAGTCATTGGCCGGAGCCTTGCGCGTGGGCTTCTATTTCGTCTTTGGTGTCGCGGTGATCGCCGCCATCATTGCGCTGTTTGTGCCTGCCGGTCGTGCACACGACCTGATGCACCGCGAAGAATCTGACGCCGAAGTGTCAGAAACGCTGGCCAACGAAATGGTCTGACGCACACAGACAATGGCAATAAAAAACCGGCGCGGCTGTTTCCCTGAAAGAAACAGTCGCGCCGGTTTCGTTTTGCGCCGCAGCTGGCGACTTACTTCTTGGCCGCGAACGCGCGCACATATTTGACCATCGCCGTGATCTGGGCGGCGGTCAGCTTGTCTTTGTAACCGGGCATCACTTCTTTGCCATCGCGAATGGCGTCGGCAAATTGCTTGTCAGTGTGTTTCGCCTGCCATTCGGCATTGGTGAAATCGGGTGGTTCCAGGCTTTCAATGCCTTTGCCATCGGCGGCGTGGCATTTCTGGCAATGTTGTTTATACAGCGCCGCAATATCACCGCTCGCTTTGGCTGCGGGTTTGCCTGCAGCCTTGCCTTTGCCGGTTTGCGCGTTGGATTCCAACCACGACGCAGCGACGAACGCGACGGCAAACAACATCACAAGAGCGACGGAAACAGTTTTCTTCATCGGTGTCTTTTGCACTCCTTGGGAAATTTCGACAAGCCGTGCTTGTCAGATATTTGAGGGTGCGTTCATCCTAAAACCCACGGACGGCCGAACGCAAGCCGTCACTATTCCGGCAACTCTTCTTCGGCGGGTTCCGGCAGGAAAAAGCTCAGCACGACGCCCAGCGCATAAACCAGAAAGGCGACTGCCGCCGCCGCATACGCCAATTTTGACGCAGGCGTATTGCCCGGCATCAAGCCCGTCAGTCGCGTCGTCAACAACGCCGCCGCCGTGCCGATCATGCGTCCGCCGATGTTGGCGGCAAAACTTTCGCCCGTGCCGCGCAAATGCGTGGGATAGACGCGCGGCAGATAATTGCCCCAGAAACTCAGTTGCGCGACCGTCACCAAACCCGCAAAGAAAATGCCGTATTTCAGCAATGTCAGGTTGTTCAACGCCGGATACATAAACACCAGCGGCACGATGATCAACCCGGGCACCTGGAAAACGCGCAACAGATTGCGGCGCGACAAAATGCGAATCGCCAAAAACGCCAGCAGGAAGCGGCCTGCCAATCCGCCCCATTCCTGAATGCTTTGCACCAACGCGACCGTTGCTTGCACGGTTTGTTGCCGTTGCGGCAATGGCAACGCCGGGTCAACCTGCACCAGCGCAGGCACGATTTGCGGCAATTGCTGAATCGCGCCGAACGCTGCGCCCAGGCTGCACGCAAACATCGCCGCCGTGACCAGCGTCGTGCGACGAAATTGCGGTTGAAAGAGTTCGGCCAGACTGGGACGTTTCAACGTGCCCGCCGCTTTCTTTTCGGCCCACACGGGCGATTCAGGCAAAAACGGGCGAATCACAATCAGCGGAATCGCTGGAATCAGGCCCGAAATCAGCAAGTAGCGCCAGGACGCGTGTCCGCCGTGAATGGTCGGCAACGACGCAGCAGTTTTGGCGATCAGATAGGCCATGCCGCTGACCATCACGCCGCCCAGCGAAGAAAACGCCTGGGTATAGCCCAAGACCGATTCGCGCTGTTTCGGATCGTTAAACAGTTCTGCCAACCAGGCGACCGCCGCGACAAATTCCACGCAAACGCCGACAAACGTCGTGCAGCGAAACACCAGCAACATCGGCAACGACGTGGCAAAGCCCGCTGCAAACGCCGAAAACGCATAAAGCAAAATGCTCCACGTCAATACGCGTCGCCGTCCCAGACGGTCGGTCAGGTATCCGCCCAGCAGCCCGAAAACGCCGCCGCACACCGCCGGCACATAAAACAACAAATCGCGCCATTGACTGAAGCCCGGCGAACCAAACGCGTGGCCGCCCAATTGCTCGATGGCCGGACGCGCGATCAGCGGCAACATCAGCAGTTCGTAGGTATCAAAGGCAAAGCCAATGACGGCGATGACGCAAATCAACCATTGCACCGGCGTTAACCGGCCAATGGCTCCGTTTGAGGAGGTGTTGGGCATAGTCATTCCTTATGGGCCTTGTGGGCCTTGTGGGGCCTTGTGGGGTTGAACCTTGTCTAATGGTGATTGCTCAATGTGCAGCCGCCAGATTGGTGGCAAACCGAATCGCCATGCCATCCGGACCGACCAGCGTGAAATCGCGCAAACCGTAATAGCGGTCGTCAATGTCTTTGAAAATGCGCACGCCCATCTGTTTGGCCAGCCGCCAATAGTCGTCCACGTTCGGCACCATCACGCGAATGTTGGCGACCGGAAACGGCGGCGGCGAAGGCATCTGTTTGAACTCTTCCAGATAGAGCTGGGCGGAATGCTCGCCTTCGGGCCAGCACAAGGCGGCAAAATCCGGCTCTTCGCGCACCAACTCAAAACCGAGCTGGCAATAGAAGGAAATCGAATAACGCAGGTCGCGCACATAAAGCTCGACCACCAACTGCTCGTGCGCGGGCACGTAGGCTTGCGGCAAAGTCATATAATTCTCGTTGAAAATGTCGGAGTGACGAAAAACGCGCAAAGTATCGTACGACGCGCCACGAAAGAAAAGCCCTAATGGTATTGATTGC
>JAEUQO010000188.1 GCA_016789605.1 Acidobacteriota bacterium | reverse complement strand
ATTTCGTGTTGATGCGACAGGTGCCGCACAGTTACGCATTGTCGTGGCACTGGCTGGGCAGGTTGGGGCGTGCGCCGGGAACCTGGTTGTCATTGGCGGTCGTCGCGCTGGGAACCTGGCGACAAATCAGACAAACTCGCGAAAAGACGGCGGATGCGGTAACTCCGCCAACCGTGCAAACTCGCTGGCGCACGTCGCTGGCGTCGCCCGTCAGTTTGTTGAGTGTGTATCTGCTGGCGGCGGTTGCATTGGCTTTTGTGACTTCGGCGCGCAGCGGCAGTTACGTCAATTACTATCTCGAATCCGTTTTGGTGTTGGCACTGTTGACCGGGTTAGGGGGGCATTGGTGGCAACGGCAACCCCGCGCCGCGTCCACGTGGCAACGCGGAATGATATTGCTCTGTGCGTTGTTTGTCGCGGCTGGCGCGGTGGAATGCTGGCGGCTGGCGCGCGCCGAATCAGATCGTTGGCAGAGCCTGCCCTATTACCGTGAAATTGTCGAAACCCTGAAACGCGACGTGCCGCCGGACGCATTGGTGCTCAGCGTGCATCCCGAACTGGCGCTGGCAGCAGGGCATGCCTACCACTTTGGCGACTTCCTGCAATATCAGGACGGCCGCTCTGCCGTTTTGTCAGACATCTTGCAAGAGCAGTTGCGCAACCGCCGCTATGGCGCAATCGTTTGGCTGACGCCGGGTGACCCACGGCTGGCGGGATACCAATTGCGACCAATGCCGCATTCGGTGCGACCGCGTTACTATCCTGTGTATTTGTTTCTGAGATCAGACGGGGAAGGGAAACAGGGCGAATAGCGTGCTGATGCAATGCGCCGGGCATCGCGTGCCCCGCTTTACCATCAGGGATAAACCGCCACGATGACGCGCTGATACCGCGTCAGGGCGGGCGTCCCTTGATCCGTAACCGCCAGAATGATGTGCATCGTTTCCGGCTTCGTCACTTTGGGCGCAGTCAGCCAGGCTTCAGATTTGTTGGCGTCTTCAATTTTGAACGGAGCGCCGGTGCGCCCATTGGAAATCACGAAGGTGCCGGGTTCGCCGTAATAAATCCATTCGTAGGACAGCGCATTGCCATCAGGGTCTGTGGAACCCGCCGCGCTCAAATTGACGCGCTCGCCGCTTTTGGCGCTGAGCCGATTGGCGTGCGCCAGTTTGGCAACAGGCGGATGATTGGCTTCTTGATAAGGTTTGATTGTCCAATCCATCCGCGCGGCAAAATCGTTTTGATACGCGGTGCGCCAGCGCCAGATCGTCGCTTTGTTGCTGGTGTGCCACTTGCCGTCCACACTCATGACTTCGTCTTCAGCGTCAGTCCAAAGCGGTCGCGTTTCCGGTTCGCTGTGCCATTTGCGCAAACGCGGCGTATACAGTTCATAGCGTCCGCCCCAACTGCCCCAGTCGGGATGTTCGGGATCGCCCAAGCCATTGTTAATCAAGTAAAGAAAACTCGGCGTATCGCCTTCCATCAAAAATTTGACTTGCGGATACAGCGCGCCGAGCGGCCCTTTGCTGCGAATGTGTTTATCGAGCCATGGATTGTCTACGATGCTGAAATCTGCGCCGGAAAATCGCCCGTGGAAATTGTCACCGCTGATGCCGCTCCACGTGGCTTGGTGATATGCGCCACCTGCGTGAACGCCGGGGCTGGTGATGTAAAACAAACCAGGAAACGTTTTGCGAATCCACGGCCCGCTGTCATCTTGATCTGAAATCGTATAGACGCGCAGCTTGGCGACGAACCTGGCAACGTCTTCGGGCGAACGCGTCTGCCGTACTTTCCAGAGTGCCTGTGCCAGACAATTTGGCCCGCCCCAGACTTGCACCCAAACCGGGCGCGGATCATCACGGTCAACAACTTGAATAATCATTTCAGAGCCAGGCGAATCCATCCCCGGCCCGACGGCGTTCATGCCATACGCGGCGCGCCCTTCGCGCAAGACAGAAAGCAGATGCTCGGCTGTTGGGTAGCCCGCCTCATGCTTCAACAGGTTTTCCCGGACTTTCGCGTAAGCTTCAATCAGCACGCGAATGCTGGCGGCAGCGGTTTTGTCACGTTGATGAATTGAGGTAGTCGCCACCAGCGCTTCGACATCCCAATGATTGCTGTAGGTGAGAAACCGAATCATGGATTGCGTGTCATCGGGTTCGTTCTCGATGTCGGTCAGCACAATGACGCGGTCTTTGCCAAACGCAGTCAGGCTGGCATACAGGCAAACTGTAAGGATGACGAAGCAACTTCCGACAATTCGATGTTTCATAGGTTCAATGTTTCATTGGAGTTTGGCAGCGCAACATTCGCGCCGCGAAATCGCGCAGGAAATCCACGCGCCACTGGTTCACGCTTTTGGCGCCGGGATGCACGCCTTCTGCCGCTGCCGGATCGGGATCGTCAATCCACCAGTGCGGATGGATTTTGGATGGTTTGCTTGTACGTTCAACCGGCGGCGGCACGGCAGTGAATTTGCCTGATTGTCCGTCGAGTCCGGCGAAATCGCTTTTGAGCGCGTATGACCAGACCTTGGCGTCGCGCGTCGCGAAACGAAACCGCAGCGCATTGCCTTCCTGCACGCCAACCGCCGTGATGCGATTGTCAAAAATCATCTTCGCCGTGTTCGTCGCCGAAAAGCCTGCGGGAACAGGCAACGCGAATTCGACGACGCCGAAAACTTCGACTTGATCGGCTTCCGTGGTCAGCCGATTGAAGATCGTTTTGCGATCATCCCAGATGCGCACGAACTTGCCACCCCAGCCCGGTTGTGTCGGATCGCCGGGCTTGCCGTGCAACAGCCAGCCGACCGAAGGGCTGTCGCCCATCTTGATGACGCCTTTGAGTTGCGTATTGAAAAATTCGCCCAGCGCGCCGCGACCGGCAATGTGCGCCGCGACAAACTCTTTATTGCCCCATTCGCCCGCTTGATTGCCGCCGACGAACCAGCCGCGATAGGTGGCGTTGGCTTCGATCATCCAGAGCTTCGGATGGTTTTGCTCAATGTAGTTGTAGGCATCCACGCTCCACATCTTGTTTGGGCCGCCGATCCAATACACGCGCAGCTTCGGCAAAATGTCCGGCGCGTCGTGCAAGGCTTGCGCGAGGTCTTCGATGCCGCCCCAAACCAGCACGTACAGCGGACGCGCATCCTTGCGGCGCGCACATTTGACGATCCACTGCGAACCTTCCGTCGGTGCGCCAATGCCCGCCGGGCCGGGGCTTTCGAGTGCGCCTTCTTTGGTAATCGCACGCAAAGCCTCCGGCGTCGGATAGTTGGGCGAATAGGTTTTCAGATGCGGATAATCGCGTTCGTAATGCTGAATGACTTCGAGAATG
>JAEUQO010000174.1 GCA_016789605.1 Acidobacteriota bacterium | reverse complement strand
CAGGCGCTGCAATTCGTGTCGTTCTTCTGCGCTCAACTCTATGATGTACTTTTTCATCGCGTCTGACTCCTCTTCAATCACTTGAGTCAGACTTTATCCGGTGGCTGAACAGCCATCAATTTCAAACTGACACGGCACTAGTGGCAATCTCTAGGCGACCTCAAGTTCCGCATTATCTGGTTTCATTCGCGCCTCTATCCACTCTGCAACACTTTCAAAGATTTCCGTGTGGGGCCATGTAGATTCACATTCTGAGCCACCATAAGTTAGATGAACAACTGCAAGCCTTTCGCCTGATCCAACGATCTGATAGAGAACGTCATCGCAATCCATTCTTCTCCCAATCGCCGTCACCTTGATCTTGTAGAGCAGATGGTCGGCAACCAGTTCTCTTTTTAGTTCGGCTTCGAACCTGCCCCGTTCGCGAAGCTCTAGTGGCTTCCAGGGTGGCAGCCATTGAATTGTTTCGATATCCATCAAGACGCCCCCCCCCCTTCACCAATTGCCGTGAATTCATTGCCGCCAAGGCCGCCAAAAATGAGCGTTAGGTCGGTTTGTTGTGATAACGCATCATTTTTTGATCTGGCCAGTAAGAAATGATTGGCTGTCGTTGGTTATTTTCATCGGTTAGCAGAACTGGTTTTCCGGTGTTATCACCGACCAACCGTAGAAAACCAAGCACGTTGTCAAACGTTTGTTGCGAGTTAATTTCGTACGCCAATATGTCAAACTCGATTTCATCAAAGGTAAAGAAATGGCTGACCAAAACGATCTGGCCAATATCTAATGAAACCATCGGACGTGCTTGCGCGCTGTCGGCGAAAACCTTCTCCAAAGAACCTGGCCATTGTTGTGATTGACCATCAACCGTGTACTGCAGCCCCTCCTATAACTGTTTGCAACTATTTCACTCGCTCCATTCGGTAGACCGTTTCTATCAGCTTGCCTTGCGCGTCTTTATTTATCAATCGCGCCGTCCAGACATCGGCGGCTTCCTTTTGCCATACGAAAGAG
This sequence comes from Acidobacteriota bacterium, assembly GCA_016789605.1. GTDB lineage: Bacteria > Acidobacteriota > Blastocatellia > RBC074 > RBC074 > RBC074. Next base: position 2,252 of record JAEUQO010000174.1, on the reverse strand, counting down.
TTTCTGGCTTTTTCTTTTGGCACAAATTCAACCATTCCGTCATTCAATTTGCCTGCGGCCCAAACCATTTCTCCGCCTTTATGCAGGATTTCGCCATTTTCCCAATACACAATCCCAGCATCGTTTACCTTGGTAAAAGTAGCGTCAGCGAATGAAGCAGTTTCAATTTTCGATTCACTATTGAAGCGATATCGCTCGTAAAACGGGTTTTGTCCGTTTATGTCACTTCCACGCCAACTCCCTTCAATCCAACGCAGCTTTTCTAGATCGGCTTTCGTAAAATCACGTCTATAGATTGGATTGGTTGCTTGCCCACAAGCAAGTAAGTTCCCGACCAGGCACAATGCCAAGAAAAGCAGAAGGGTCTTTTTTCTATTTGCGCGAATTTTCATTCAGCCTCCTCATGGTTAAACCCAAATTTTTCAGCGACTCGAAAGAGCTGTCTTGTTTATCTTTTGCGGATAAAGTTCTATGACCAACCCTGCGATTGTCTCCACACAATCTTGTAGCCTTTGTTCATGCTTCTGAAATTCTTGATCCGGGCTTTCTTCGCAGGTGGATAGAGTGCGATTGCGTAGTTGAGTGACCCCAGCCAAGGTCTATGAGCAATTAGAAAAGAGTCAGCATCAATGGAACAAGCAGTATTTGATGTACCGACTTGCCATCTCTCTCAATGGCAAAAGATTCAAGGGGAGCGCATCAATATGTGCTTTTAGTTGTAGCTTTATTGCGTTCACATTACTCGCTCGCGTCTAACGAACGAGTTGACCGGGCCGCCGCCTTTCCGAATTCTCAGACCTGAAAACGGCGGCGGCTCCGGTCAAACGCAATGTTAGACTCAACTTGCAAAACTATACCATCTCAGCATTATTAGCATTTATAATGAAGACACCGACCTAAACAACTGTTTGCATCTTGTACCAAACTACCATTTCACGCTGCATCAGCACCGCCCGCTTTAATGCTGCTATCTAACTCGTTATCATCAATGACAAACTGGTCTAAATCACTCCCCCTACTAAGCGATTCCGCCACCTCTAACTCATTCTTTTTTTTCTCTATTTCTGCCTCTAGCTTGGCCACCTCATTACTACGCTGTAACTCTTCTGTGAATGAATAGCCATATATAGACTCATAAGCCCGAAGAAATTCTTCTGTTTGCCTAAACACATGAAACAGAGGCCAAATGTGGTACGCGTGCTCAGTTATATAATCTCCTCTTTCACCAATTCGCCGCATCAATTCTGATGCTCCTTGATAATCATCCGATAAGACTTTATACGCGAGCTTAAAATCATTTGAGGTATCAGACCAATCTAATGAATCTAAGACCTTTTTTGCATCTTCTATTTTGCCATCAAATTTCAACGAAATAGCATAGTTGACGACGGCTTTGTTGCACGAATATTGATCCTTTGATTTGAGCGATCTGTTATCCACTAACCTTGACGCTATCGGGCATTCCCAGATGCGTCATTCGATTCAAGATCGCACTCTTGAGCATCAGTTCTTTGAATTGATTATCAATCTGGCGAGTTTGCAACCGATCGCCGAAGATCGTCTTGAAGCGGAAGACCTGAGTCTCGGCCAAGCTCCGGCGATGATAGTTGCTCTCGCGCTTCCACTGTTTGCGCCCGACTTTTCGGATGCGCCGTAAATTCTCGTCACGCACATGCCGTTCGGCCTTTGTGTTTGCGTGCTGCCAGATCTTCGCGCCTTTGCGCGGCGGAATAGCGGCTTTCGCGCCGTGCTGGTTGAGCGTGTCGTAGCATTTCCGCTGATCGTAGGCCCCGTCGGCGCTGACTTGTTCGATCTTGCCCGGCGCGTCCTCGAGTAAATCTGGCAGAGCTTCGGCGTCGCTCACATCATTCGTGCTCGCCACGACGCTGATGATTTCGAGCGTCGCTTGATCTGTACAGAAGTGCAGTTTGCGCCAGGTCCGGCGTTTACTGATCCCGTGCTGGCGGACTTTCCATTCGCCTTCGCCGTAGACTTTGACGCCGGTCGAATCCACCACCAGGTGACGCGACTTGGACCAATCCTTGATCGGCAAGCTGATCGTCAATTGCCGCTTGCGCCGTGAGAGCGTCGAATGATCGGGCACAGGCAAATCGAGCTTCATCAATTCAAAGACCGATTGCAGGAAGCCTTGCGTCTGACGTCCGGGTAGACCGTAAATGGCCTGGACTGTCGCCAGGGCCTCAATCGCCAGGTCGGTATAAGTCGGGGAGGCGCCAGGCTCTCCGGTCAAT
>JAEUQO010000133.1 GCA_016789605.1 Acidobacteriota bacterium | reverse complement strand
GGCGCATTGCCGCTCAACACACGCCAGCCCAACGCCAGCAAAAAGGCGATGGCGGCAAAGAGGCGAATCCAAAACGTCGAGGCAAAGAGTTCGTGGTGATCAACCACTTTTTTCGCGGAAATGTCCTTGATGACGTTGCTGATCGAAGTCGCCCCCGCCATCAGCAACCCTACGGGCGAAAGAGTTTCTGCCATTTAAGGTCCTTTTATGTTTGAGTCTTGGTTTGGAATGAAGTTCGTAATGCGGCGCGCATCTTACGGCAAAACCGGGATTAGGCAAACCATGCGCGGAAAACTGCGGCAAGAAAACTGAACGTTTGAGTGTCACACCTTGCGTCACTGAGTCTCGCTGCTATACTGCGCGCGCTCGTACTCCCAACTTTCTTACACCAACAATCTATTTCGGAGGAATTTGTGACTGCACCAGCAATCCGCACGACCGTTGTCGGTTCATATCCCGTCCCTGAATGGCTGATCGCCCTGCCCAGTCAGCAAGCGCTGATTGACGCCACCAAAGTCGTCTTCAAGATTCAAGAACTGGCCGGGATTGATGTTGTCGCCGACGGCGAACTCTATCGCTGGGACGTAAATCATCCTGACACCAACGGCATGATCGAATATTTCATCCGCCCGCTGGATGGCATTCGTTCGCGCGTCACGCGCAAAGACATCGAAGAATTCAAACGTCTGGAAGGCATGGGCTTTCGCGCCGCACCAGCCGGCGTGGTCGAAGGGGCTATTGATGAAGGCACGCTGATGCTCAGCGAAGATTATCGCCGCGCGCGCGCGTGCACATCACATCCGATGAAATTCACCCTGACCGGTCCGCATATGCTCTGCAAAACGCTGATGGACCACCATTACAAATCGCGCGCCGAACTGGCTTACGGTTTGGCCTCTGCCCTGGCCAGACAAGTCAGCGAAATTGACGCCGAAGTCATTCAGGTAGACGAAGCCAACATCACCGGGCATCCCGACGAAGCCGAATGGGCAGCCGACGCCATCAACGTCGTGCTCGATGCCGCCACCCAAGCCAAGGAAAAAGGCGTCCATATGTGCTTTGGCAATTATGGCGGCCAGTCCATCCAGCGCGGCGAATGGCGCAAACTGCTGGGCTTTTTGAATCGTTTGCACTGCGATCACGTGCTGCTCGAATTCGCATTTCGCGGTTACGACGAATTGCAGTATTTCAAAGACGAACTCGATCCGCGCATCGGCCTGGGCCTGGGCGTCATTGACATCAAGGTCAACGGCGTCGAAACGCCGGAAATCGTCGCCCAACGCATTGAAGAAGCCGCCCGCATCGTCGGCCCCGAACGCATCAAGTGGGTCAATCCTGACTGCGGGTTCTGGATGAACAAACGCTCCATCGCCGACCGCAAAATCGCCGCGCTGGTCAAAGGCCGCGATTTGTTCTTGGGCCGCTAAAAAGACCTCAAAGACAAAAAGAACAAGGCGAAGTAAACGGAAACAGCCGTCAGGATTTCCCTTGCTGCTGGTATCTCTGTTTGCGCCGCCGTTTCACGGAGGCTTTATGTACAGGCGAATTTTCGTAACGTTGGCCTTGATCCTGATGACCACAGCATCCGGCGGAAACAGCAGGGCCGCCCAATCAACGGCGCCGGTCTATGTCACGTTATGGTTTGACACAGAAGATTACATCCTGCCGCAAAGCGATGACGCGGCCAAACGGCTGGCTGAAATGCTGACGCGGTTGGGCGTCAAAGCCACCTTCAAAGTCGTGGGCGAAAAAGCGCGCGTGCTGGAACAACGTGGGCGCAAGGATGTGATCGCTGCGCTCAAAAAACACGAACTCGGGTATCACTCCAATTTGCACAGCGGACAGCCAACACCGTCTGTCTATTTGCAAAACGCGGGTTGGGAAGATGGCGCGGCAGAGTTTCATCGCCGCGAACTGCAGGGTGTGCGCGATCTCGAACGCATTTTTGGCGCAACGCCTGTTTGTTACGGCCAGCCCGGCAGTTCCTGGGCGCCGCAAACGTATCCGGCGCTCAAACGTCTGGGCGTCAATGCGTATGTGGACGAAAGCAACCACGTCGGCATCGAAGACCAGCCGTTTTATTACGGCGGCATGTTGAACGTGTTCAAAATGCGTTCGACCGTTGTTCGTATGGATTTGGGCAAACCGAACAACCTCGCAGAAGCGCAACAGGAACTGCAAACGGCAATCGCCGCGTTGCGGCAACGCGGCGGCGGAACCATCAGCATTTACTATCACCCGTGCGAATTTGTGCACCGCGAATTCTGGGACGGCGTCAATTTCAGCCGTGGCGCCAATCCGCCGCGCGAAGAGTGGAAACTGCCCGCGACACAGAACGCAGAAGAAATCGAACGCAACTATCGCGACTTCGAACAATTCATCAAATTCATTCAAGCGCAATCTAACGTGCGGTTTGTCACCGTCGCCGAACTCAAAGAGCGATACGCCGATCAGGCTGCGACGCATAATTTCACGGCAGAGGAAATCGCCGTGATGGCACGCACGGTCCAACAGGAAATCAGCTTTCAAAAACTGAATGGCCTGTCTGTTTCCGCGGCGGACAGTTTTTCCCTGCTCACCGAAGCCGCGCTGGCGTTGCCTCGTACGGACAAACGCCCGCTCAAAATCACTCCGCTGTTTGGCCCGGCGCGCGGTTTCATTCCTGCCGCCAGCGCCAAACAACTCAGCGCCGTCAAAGTGCGCGAATTGCTCGAAGCCGCGCGTCACGTTTCGGCGTTCTATCAAACGCACGGACGCATCCCGGATGAAGTCTGGGTCGGCGCGTTCAGCATTTCTCCGGCGGATTATCTGGCGACGCTCGGCGCATTGCTGGAAAGCGCGGGCAAAACGACGCCGGACCTAAAACGCGAAATGCCGCTGGTGCGAGGCCGCTTCACGGCTGACAAATACGTCGCCGAAGACTCGCCGCGTTTGTGGGGTTGGGTCATCTTCCCCGAAGGCTTTCACGCGCCCAAAATCATGGAACAGGCTCGTTTGCAGGCGTGGACGCTCAAACCCGCCTTACTGCAAAAATAAGCTGCACCATAAACCACACCGCACGCCCACAAGTTCGGTCGCATTATTTTTAGGAGTTTCAATGTCCCGCCGTTCTGTTCGTTTGATTCTGTCATTGACCGTTTCTTTCGTCATTTTCGCCCAGGCCGCTCAGGCGCAAACTCGCAAATCAGATTACTTGCGCTATCTCAAAATCGCCGCCGAGAAAGGTTGGCAAGATACGCCCGGCATCATCGAACGCTGGAAGCGCGAAACCAAACCAAGCGAGCTGTGGGGTTATGACGCACCGGCGCATCCGATCTATCTGGCAGATTTGCTCGGCTATCTGTATCAAGAAACCAAAGACAAAACCTACGCCGAACGCGCGCGCGATTTGCTGGCCAGTTACGGTGATCTGCGTTCGGTGATTCCGGCGGATTACCCCGGCAAACGCGTCGAATATCGCAACGGCGTGCCGGCGATTTCCAATTTCTTCATTATGCCGCCGTATTCGCGCTCTTACATGCGCATTCGCGAAAGCGGCGTGCTCGATGCCAAAACCAAAGAGAAAATCGAACGCGATTTGGCATTCAGCCTCGATCACATTTTCTATTTTCCCGAATGGGGCGCGCATAACCGCGCGATGTTGCGGGCGGAAAGTTTGTATTACGGCGCGGCGGCGTTGGCGGCGCATCCGAACGCCAGAAAGTGGAAGCAACTGGCTGAAACGCTGGCCAGCGACAGTTTGAAACAGTGGGAGATCGAAGACGCCACCGGTTATCACGGCGTCTGGATTTACTCTGTGTTTTCCTACGCCGACATCGCCGGACGCGAAGACGTGTTGCTTTCGCCGCAGGTCAAATTCTATCTGGATTACTTTCTGCAACTGTTGACGCCGCACGGCAATCTGGCTGATTTCGGCGACGCGCACTGGAATGGCGGCTGGGAACGGTTTGTGCCTGTGTTTGAAAAAGCGGCGACGTTGTATCGCAACCCACAATACAAATTCCTGGCGCAGCAATTGACCTTGCGCGCGCTGGAACGTATGGCCAAACAACGCAACGAAACCGATCTGATCAATCTCAACGTCGGCGCTGGCGTCGGTTCCCCGTTCACCGATGCACATCGCTGGGCGGATGATGCCATCACGCCCAAAGCGCCAACGTCCGGCAGTCAGGATGTACTCGAAGACGTCATCGGCAAAAAAGTCGTCTTTCGCAACGGCTGGGAACGCACCAGCACCATGATGCTGCTCAATTATCGCGACGAAGGCGACGGCGGACGGTTAGGCCGTGATTACCTGCGACAAAATCTTTCGGTCGAAGAAGAAAAGATGCATCACGGACACGCCGACGAAAATTCGATTGTGTTGCTGATGAGCGGCGGTTCGGTTCTGTTGCGCGACGCAGGTTACCGACCTGATTTGCCTAGCGGGCAATATGGCGCGTGGCGCGCAGATTATTTTCACAATCGCGTCGTGGCGCGCAAAAACAAACGCGACAAGACACAGGACGTTTACGAATTCCTGCGCAATTCCGGCGCGTATCGCCCGGTGCGCACCCAGAAAATTGATTTCCTGACCTTCAAGGATGTGGATGTCAGCCGCACGCGCCTGATTGATGACGAAATGGGCTATCAGTGGGATCGCGTCGTGACCTGGGTCAAAGAGCAGGATTTTTTCATCGTAGTTGATGGCGTCAAGGCGCTGCGCAGCGACTGGTTCACCTTTAGCAATCTCTGGCACACGCGCAAAGTGCTAAGCAAAGAAGCGCAGACGTTTGACACCGCTTATGACCAGGTGCAAACCGATATTCTGCCCGCCAACAAATCGCTGCTGCTTCACTTCCCGGAAAACACGTTCGGCAAACAGATCGGCACGTTTCCCATCTCGCGCCACTTCCAGGACGAAACGGCAATTCACCAGACGGTTTCCAGCTATTACAACGCAGGTGACATGGAGTTTTTTGTCACGATTCTCTTGCCACACAACGCCAGCGAAGACGTGCGCGCCAAATTGCGGCAGTTTCGCTTGTTGAACACCGACAAGCCTGGCAAAGCCATCGGCATCGAATTCAACGACGGCACGTCGCAATCGGTCATCGGCGTCAAACTCGATTTGGAAATGGACCTGGCGCGCGAAAACGTACGGCCCCGCTATCAATACGGCTTGGGCAAAGTTCGGTACGGCGATTATGAAACCGATGCGGCGTATCTTTACGCCAAACGGCGCGGAGAACAGGTTTCGTATTCCGCCTCGACCATGACCAAAATCCTGTTTCGGGAACAACCTCTGCTCGAAGCACTGCCAAACACATTTGGGCTGCAGTTGGATGGCGCTGCGCCGCGCATCGGATACGCTCACTGGCGCTATTGGGAAGACACCGTGACGGTCAAAAACTGAGGCTTTCTACGCTGAAAAATAAAAATTTTTCTGGCTTTGGTTTGACCACTTGACACCAACGCGACGGCGCAATAACTTGTGCGCCATCAATAAAAAGGTGGCCCACAACCACTAACGACAAAGCAAGATACGCTGGCTTTTTGGGAACGCTTCTACTGGATCAAGAACAAACTGTAGAAACACAACCTGCACATCAGGTGCGGGGAGGTCTGTTTCTACCGAAAAGTCCCAACTAAGAATCAACTACAGAGGCAACGAAATGAAGTCTATCCAACGAATAGCCTTTGTCCTATCCCTTCTCATGCTGGCCAGTACGATTGCTTTGGCTCAATTGAGCGCCGGTTCGCGAACAAACACAGTGACTGATAGCACCGGAGACGCATTGGTCGAAATCGGTCCGCACGAAATGACCATCGCGGTGACGGGCTTTAGGGAATTGCCCCTGACGCGTGTCACCAATGAGAATGGTACGCGCGCAGTGGCCTTCACCAATATCAGCGTCAGCTTTTCGCCCAAACTGTTCGTAGCTGCCCCCAGCAATGACGTGGGCATTGCGAAAGAAATCCTGATTGACGGCGCCAACGCGACCAACCCTGCCTCGGGCGGCGTGGCGTTCAACGGCTTGTCCGCCGTCGAATCCATCGGCGAATTCAAACCCAACAACCATATCTTCGCGGCGGAATATAGACGTACGGACGGCGACAGCGAGCCGTTCGTGACTCAATCGGGCGGCAGCCAATTCCACGGCAGCGCCTACGATTTCCATACGAACAGCGCGCTCGACGCGGCCACGTGGACAGGCAAAGCGGATTCAACCGCAGCCAATCCAGTGTTTAGCAAGACGCCCTTCCACAGCAACAACTAGGGTGTCGTCATCGGCGGGCTGATCTATTTGCCGAAGAAAAAATCTTCGGCCCCATCGGCGGCTTTTCAATTTTCACACGTTTGGAGGAAAAGATTATGCTACTGAAGTCTCTACGTTGCTTCGCTATGCTGGTGTTATTGCTAACACCAGTCATCGCGCAGCAAAACACAGGCTCGCTATCAGGAACGGTCACTGATACGAAAACGGGAGTTGTCGCAGCAGCAACCGTCATAGCCACGCACACGGGCACCGGCTTGAAAACCGAGACGGTGACGACTGAGGCGGGCTTATATGTATTTGCCAGCCTCCCGGTCGGCATTTATGAAGTGACGGTCGAGAAAACCGGGTTCAAGAAACTGAACCGCAAAAATATCGAAGTCCGCGTGGCGCAACGCCTGGCGTTGGACCTGGCGTTGGAAGTCGGCAACGTCTCGGAGAGCGTTGAGGTGACAGCCCAAGGACCGCTGCTTGAAACAGAAACCAGCGAAAAGGGCCAGAACTTCTCCACCAAGTTCATGAATACGCTGCCGCTGTTCACCGGCGGCATCCGCAACGCCGAATCGTTTGTGACCTACATGCCCGGCGTCAACTCCTATCGCGAGGTGAGCATCTCTGGCTCTGGCGGGCGTGGTAAAGAGGTGATGATTGACGGCGCCAGCCTGACCATCCCCGAATCGGGTGGTGTGGTGTTCAATTTTCCGGGCACCGAGATGTTCCAGGAGTTCAAGTTGCTGACCGCTGCCTATTCAGCCGAGTATGGCCGGTTTGGCGGCGGCGTCGAAACGTTCGTGTCCAAGTCGGGCGGGAACGATATTCACGGAGCGGCTTTCTGGTATGCACGCCGCGACATCTGGAACGCAAACAGTTGGGCGAATAACGCTGCGCGTCGGGCCAGACCGAAGGAGCGGTTTAACGAGGTTGGCTTCGCCGTGGGCGGCCCGGTTTGGGTGCCCAAGGTTTACGATGGGCGCAACGAGACTTTCTGGTTTGTCACCTACTCGCGCGACATGCGTCCGGCAACTATCTCGACCGTAACCTCGACGGTTCCGACGGTTCGGATGAAGAACGGCGACTTTTCTGAAATCGGACGAGCGATCTATGACCCGGCGACGACAGCGGGGAACGTCCGCCAGCAATTTGCCGGCAATATCATTCCCAGCAATCGGATCAGCGCGATCTCCAAAAAATTCCTGGCCGTGCTGCCCGATCCCAATCTTCCAGGCGTGACCAATAACTTTGCCTTCGTCAACGAAAGCCAGGTTCTCGACAATGTCTGGAGTCTGAAGCTGGACCATGCGTTTACGCCGAACAACCGCCTCTCATACTTCCACAGTTTTCAGAACCAGAACACCCAAAACACAACGGCTCTGCCCGGCCCATTGGGTCAAGGGTTGGGCGGTAACACGCAACGGCCGCAAAACTTTCGCGTGAATCACGACTTGATTCTGCGACCCAACTTCCTGATCCACACGACGTTTGGCTTTAGCCGGACGCAGCAGGGATGGGACAACCCAGCGCAAGCCGGGTTTGCCTCGCAAGTCGGCCTTACTTTGCCTACCGATGCTACGCCGCGTGTACAGTTTAACGCTGCTGATGGCCTGACAAACTGGGGCGTACAGGACGGCAAGGTGAACAACGGCGGCCAGAATAACTGGACGACCCAGGTCAGTCAGAACGTCAGTTGGTTGACTGGCAAGCATGAGTTTCGGATGGGCTGGGACATTCGGCGGCTCAGAACGATCGCCTTCGACGCGGCCGGCACCAACGGTCTATTCAATTTCGAGCGTGCCCAAACCGCGCTGCCGAGCGCCACAGGCACCACCGGACATTCGTTCGCCAGCTTCCTGCTGGGTGCGCCCAATCAGGTGTCCTTTACCACACTTCCAACTCCCGACGTGCAGATTCGCTATGGCTACCACGCCGGTTACTTCCAGGACAATTGGAAGATCAAGCCGAGCCTCACGCTGAACCTCGGCATGCGCTATGAAGTACCGATTGGCTGGCACATGTCGAACTACCAGATGTCTGGGGTGGATATCAAACTGCCGAATCCGGCGGCCGGTGGACTGCCCGGCGCGATGATCTTTGCCGGCCCTGGAACGGGACGCACGGGCACCAAGCGGTTTTACCCCACCGATTTCTCAAACGTCGGACCGCGCCTCGGTTTCGCTTACAAAGCGACCGAGAAGACGGTGGTGCGCGGCGGTTTTGGTATTTATTACCAAACGCTGGGCAACGGCGGTTGCGGCTGTACTCTCGGCTTTGGCGGCCCTCCAGGCAACCTGCTCGCCGACGGCGTCAACCCA
>JAEUQO010000117.1 GCA_016789605.1 Acidobacteriota bacterium | reverse complement strand
GCTGGGCGCTGCCTTGTCGAAAGGCGGCGATTATGCCGATTTGTATTTTGAATACACGGTGCTCGACAGCCTGAATCTGGAAGAGCAGTTGATCAAGGCCGCCAATCGTTCGGTGAAACAGGGCGTTGGCGTGCGCGTGATCGCGGGCGAACGAACGGGCTATGCCTATTGCGATGAAATTACCGTGGAGGCGATTCGCAAAGCGGCGCTCACTGCCGCGCATATCGCCGACAGTCAGGCGCAAGTCGGCGCGGTGAATGTGACTGCCGGGCAGCCTGCGCACAACCTGTATCCGGTGGCGCAATTGCTGGGCGAAGAACCGTTGCCGCGCAAAATCGAACTGCTCAACCGCATTGATCGCACGGCGCGCGCTTATGACCGGCGCATTCGCGAAGTGCAGGCGAGTCTGGCCGACGAATACAAACTGATTTTGATCGCGACTTCGGAAGGGAAGCTGTTGGGCGATGTGCAACCGCTGGCGCGTACGCGTGTGATGTGCATCGCTGATGACGACGGCAATTTGCAATCGGGCGTGTCCGGCGGCGGAGGCCGCATCGGCACGGACTTTTTCACGGATGCGTTGCTCGATCATTATGCGCAGGAAGCCGCGCGGCAGGCGATTGTGCAACTCGAAGCGGTGGACGCTCCGGCGGGCGCGATGGAAGTCGTGCTCGGCCCGGGCTGGCCCGGAATTCTTTTGCACGAAGCCGTCGGTCACGGTCTGGAAGCGGATTTCAATCGCAAAGGCACGTCGGCCTTTTCCGGCCTGATTGGGCAAAAAGTCGCCAGCGAGCTTTGCACGGTGGTGGATGAAGGCGCGATTCCGCAACGGCGCGGCTCGCTCAATGTCGATGACGAAGGCAATCCGACTTCGCGCACGGTGTTGATCGAAAAAGGAATTTTGCGCGGGTACTTGCAAGACACGCTCAGCGCGCGATTGACCGGTGCGGCCCTGACCGGCAACGGACGCCGCGAAAGTTATCGCCATATGCCGATGCCGCGCATGACCAACACCTATATGTTGAGCGGCGAAAGCACGCCGGAAGAAATCATCCGCTCAGTTAAACGCGGTCTGTACGCCGTGCAATTCGGCGGCGGGCAGGTAGATATCACCAATGGCAAGTTTGTGTTTTCGGCCAGCGAAGCTTACTTGATCGAAGATGGCAAGGTGACTGCGCCGGTCAAAGGCGCGACCTTGATCGGCAACGGTCCCGTGTCGCTGACCAAAGTCACCGCCGTGGCCAACGACCTGGCTTTGGACGAAGGCGTAGGCACCTGTGGCAAAAGCGGGCAGGGCGTTCCGGTCGGCGTTGGTTTGCCGACTACCAAGATTTCTGAAATGACCGTAGGTGGTACGAAATGAGCACGCTGGATTTGTTGAATGATCTGGTCAAACAGGCGCTGAAACGCGGCGCGACTGACGCCGAAGCCATCGGTCTGGAAACGACCGATTTTGAAGTCAAAGTGCGGTTGGGCCAGATTGAAAAATTGCAGGAAGCGGCTTCGCGCGGCGTCGGTTTGCGTGTCTTGCACGAAGGCCGTCAGGCGTCTTGTTCGACCTCTGATGTCAGCGCGCAAGGGGTGGAAGAGTTGCTGACGCGCGCCGTGGAAATGGCGCGTTGCACGTCGGTGGACGAAGCGGCGTTGTTGCCGGAACGCGGCGATTTGGCGACCAGCATCGCTGATTTGCAGCTTTATGATCCGGCGGTGGTGGATTTGCCGACCGAGCGCAAAATCGAAATGGCGCGTCTGGCCGAAGAGGCCGCGCGCAGTGTTGATGCGCGCATCGTCAATTCTGAAAGCGCTGGTTGTTCAACGACCGTGGCCAACATTGCGCTGGTGTCGAGCGCCGGTTTTGCGGGCGAATACCAAAGCACGTTGTGTGGTGTGGCGGCGGCTCCGATTGCCAAAGACGGCGAGCAAATGCAGGTCGCGTATTGGTGGGATCGGCAACGAAGTCTGGCCGCGCTGGATGACGCGGACGTCATCGGCAAAGAAGCCGCGCGCCGCGCCCTGCAAAAACTGGGCGGGCGCAAAGTGGCGACGCAGGAAGTTCCAGTCGTGTTTGAATTTGGCGCAACGGAAGATTTGTTGAGCGATTTGCTCGAAGCGATAGACGGCAACGCGATTTTTCGGCGCAGTTCGTTTTTAGTGGATAAGTTGGAAGAGCAAATCGGCGTTCCTGAACTGACCATTGTTGATGACGGCGTGTTGCCAGGCGCGCTCGGTTCGCGTCCGTTTGATGGCGAAGGTCTGGCGACACAACGCACCGTTGTGGTGGAAAACGGCGTGCTCAAAAGTTATTTGCTCAACACCTATACCGCGCGCAAATTGGGGCTGCGTTCGACCGGCAATGCCGCGCGCGGATTAACGGGCGCGCCCAGTGTCGGCCCCGGCAACTTTTTCCTCGCTCCCGGAGTCTATGCGCCCACCGACATTATTCAGTCGGTCAACCAGGGATTTTATGTGACGGAAATTTTCGGGTTTGGCTTCAATGCGGTGACGGGCGATTTTTCGCGTGGCGCTTCGGGGTGGTGGATCGAAAACGGCGCATTGGCCTATCCGGTCGAAGAAGTCACCATCGCCGGAAACCTGAAGGAAATGCTGCGCGGCATTGAAATGATCGGCAATGATCTGCGGTTTCGCGGCAAATTGGCTGCCCCGACCATTCGTATCAACAAGATGATGGTCAGCGGCGAATAAATGGCACCATTGGCCAGGGGAGTTTGCAAAGCCTATGTTCGAAAACAAAGTTGAAACGACGAAAGAGCAAAAACAATCGCGCGCCATTTTGTGGTTTGGTTCTGTGGCGGTGCTGCTGATTGCGGCAGTGGTGGTGTTGCTGGCGCGCTATCGTCCGCAACCGGCGTTTGCGCTGGACAATGCCGAACGGCCAGGCGCGGCGGCGTTTGAAGCGTATAAAGACAAGCTGGAAATCGAAATCATAGACAAGATCACGCACCCGAACATGGTCGGTATGTTTCAGGTTGAGGTGAAAGCGCGGTTGCACAATCGCGGCGACCGCACGCTGACCGGCGTGGAAATCGCGGGCAAGATGCTGGATATGGATGACAAATCGTTGTCCGAACGGTTGAGCTTTCCCATTCCGCGTGTGCGCGAAGAACCGCTCAAACCCGGCGAATCAGTGGCCTTCAGCGTGAAAGTGGATGCGCCCGCCAAGGTTTCAGAGGGTGAAGTGAAAGATGTGATCGTGGAATTGCGCGCCTTGCGGTTTTAAGGCACGCACGTACGAACGACCTGGTTTACTGGCTCTGCGTCGCGAGCAGGGCCAGCACTTTTTGCGCCGCGCGTTCTGACGCGTTGGCTGCGCCCAATTTCTCTCTGACCTCAGCCAAATCGGCGCGCATCTGCGTCAACCTGGCTTGATCCGCCAGCAAGGCGACGATCTGTTGCGCCAGGTTCTCTCCGTTCAACGCATCCTGTAATAACTCCGGTGCGATTTCGCGCCCGGCGATCAGATTGGGCATGCCGACAAACGGCACATTGATCAACGGGCGAAAGATGCGCCAGTTCAATTGCGACGCGCGATACACGACGATCAGCGGCGTGCCGATGATGGCTGTTTCAAGCGTCGCCGTACCACTGGCAACCACGGCCAGATCGGCGGCGGCGACGGCGTTATAGGTGTCGTGTTCGACCAGCCGCAAGTTGGTCAGGGCAGAAAGTTGGACCGAGATTTCTTCGCGCGCAAAGGTCTTGGCCAGAGGCAACACGCATTGCCAGGCGGGATGGCTGGTTTGCAGTTCGCGCGCAGCAGCGAGCAGCGGCGGCAAAATATGCCGCATTTCAGAATGGCGGCTGCCCGGCAACAAGGCGATGAGCGGACGTGCCGCGTCAAGTTGATGACGCGCGCAAAACGCCGCGCGGTCGCTGGTGACGCGCACGCTGTCGAGCAGCGGATGACCGACATAATCCACTTCGACGCCGTGACGCCGGTAATAATCCTGCTCGAAAGGGAGAATGACGAGCATGCGTTCGACATCGCGTTTGATGCCGTGGATGCGGTAACTGCGCCACGCCCAGATTTGCGGGCTGATGTAATAGACGACGCGATGGCCAGCGCGGCGCAACTTTTTGGCCAGCCGCAAATTGAATTCCGGCCAGTCGAGCAAAACCACCAATGCCGGACGCCGTTCATTGGCCGCGGTACGCAAACGGCGAAACACGCGCAGGAATTTTGGCAATGCGCGCGCTACTTCGAGCGCACCCATAATCGCGACTTCGCGCGCATCCACCAGCGTTTCGACGCCCGCCGCGCGCAGGTCATCTCCGCCCGCGCCGAAAAATTCAAATTGCAGGTCAGGTCGTAAAGCGCGCAATGCCGCCACCAGTTTCGCGCCGTGTTTGTCGCCAGAGGCTTCGCCCGCCACGATCATCAAGCGGATTGAAGAACGCGTTGTTGCTTGCTCGGTGTGTGTGTCTGGCGCACTGCTGGCGAGTTCTTGCAGCCAATATGTTTGTTTGTGCTTCAGGCTCTCAAATTGGCGCAGCGCGGCTTTCGCCGCATCTTCC
>JAEUQO010000083.1 GCA_016789605.1 Acidobacteriota bacterium | reverse complement strand
TTTGCAGACGGCGAACGTTAGAAGTACCAATCGAGTTAACGAAGAAGGCGCGGCAGCGGCGAGCTGTCCGCGCTTTTTCGTGTCGGGCTGATATGCTGATCAATCTCCGGCTTTTATTGCAATTATTGTGGCAACCGCTGGCTGCGGCGCGGCAAATCCGTGACCGCGCACCGGTCGGATTTGCCTTTGGTGCGGCGTGGCTGATGACCTGTTTGTATGCGCTGATCGGGTCGCTGCTGCTGAATTATGCGCAAAGCGCCAGCCGTAATGGCATCGCCATGCCACGCGCCGTGGGCAGACACGCGCTGACGAGTTTGCTCAGCGCGGGGAATCTGTACGTGGTGGCGTTGGCGGCGGCCATGATCGTGTTGTTTGTCGCGGTGGTGTACGTTCCGTTCGTGATCCTGGTGGCCAATTTGTTTGAACGGCGCGCCAGCTTCCGATTGGTGCTGCGCGAAGAATACGCCGCGACAGTATCTTGCACTTTGGCGGCATTGGCGGTGGCGTTGTTGGTGACTTTGCTGCCGGCGGTGTTTATCGGCTGGCAAAGCACCTGGCTATCGAGCGAAGCCGTGATCGGTTATTTCGCGTTGCTGATTGCCATTCCGTTGCCGATTTTTGCCGCTTTGATGACGTTGGTGATCGGCACGATCTTTCGCATTGGCTGGGTGGCAGCGGTGGGCACATCGTTGCTTTCGTTCTTGTCGCTGTTCGGCTTGCCGCTGGTGATGCAGGCGACCTTGTTTGTTTGCGGCGTGCCGTTTTTGCTGTTGTGGTTGATGTTCCTGTTGCGCGACCGCGTGGACGACGCCATGAAATCGCATCAGGCGCGTCAGGCCTTCAAACAAAACCTGGAAGTCGCCACGCTCAACCCGGCAGACGCTTCGGCGCACTACAACTTGGGGTTGTTGTACCAGCAACGCGGCGAATTGGACGCCGCCATCGGTTCGTTTCAGCGTGCGATTGACATTGATACGCGCGAAACCGACGCACATTATCAACTGGGTCGCATCGCCCGCGAACAAGGTCGGTTGAACGAAGCGATCCAGCATTTTGAACAAGTCGTACGGCAGGAACCTACGCACAGTCAGCACGAAATCTGGCGCGAAACCGCGCTGGTGTATTACGCTGCCCAACAATTTCCGGACGCGTTGGAAATGCTCGACCGGTTTTTGGGCGAACGTCCGTCAGACGCGCAAGCGCGTTATTGGCGCGGCATGACGTTGTTTCAAATGGGGCGCATCGGAGAAGCGATTCAGGAGATGCAAAATTGCGTTGAGTCGGTCAAAACCGCTCCGGCATACAAATACCGCACGGAACGGCAATGGCTGCATTTGGCGCAGAATTTTTTGAGAGAGAGACAATGACTATGAAAGAAGCGATTTTGGCACTGGAAGACGGGCGGACGTTTCGTGGCCGCGCCTGGGGCGCAGACGGCGAACGTACCGGCGAGATCGTTTTCAATACGGCCATGACCGGCTATCAGGAAATCCTGACCGATCCGTCATATGCCGGACAGATTGTGACGATGACCTATACCGAAATCGGCAATTACGGCGTCAATCCCGATGATATGGAATCGCGCCGCCCGTTTGTCGAAGGTTTCGTGGTGCGCGAATTTTCCGAAGTGACGTCGAACTGGCGCGCTTCGATGTCGCTGGATGAATACCTGAAACAACACGGCATTGTCGGTATCTCTGACATTGATACGCGCGCGCTGGTGCGCCACATTCGCGAAAAAGGCGCGATGCGCGCCTGCATTTCGTCAGTGGACACAGACGAAAAGAGCGTGGTCGCCAAGGCGCAAACCGCGCCGCAGATGTTGGGCCGCAATCTGGTGGACGAAGTCACCTGCGGCGACAGTTACGATTGGGGGCAAATCAGCGATCCGCAAAAGACCATGGACCCGCTGAGCGGGTTTCAGAACGAAAGTTTGCTAACGCCCGGCGAAGAGCCGTTTCGCGTGGTCGCTTACGATTTCGGCATCAAGTATTACATCCTGCGTTATCTGGCGGCGGTCGGTTGCAAGGTGACGGTCGTTCCGGCGCGGACGTCGGCGGATGACGTGTTGTCGCTGGCTCCTGATGGCATCTTTTTGTCGAATGGACCGGGCGATCCGGCGGCCTTGGGCGATATTGTCGGCGAAATCAAAAAATTGCTGGGTGCGGCTCCGATCTTCGGCATTTGTCTGGGCCATCAATTGTTGGCGCTGGCGTTGGGCGGCAAAACCTTCAAGCTGAAATTCGGCCATCGCGGCGGCAATCAACCGGTCAAGAATCACCGCACGGGCCGCATCGAAATCACGTCACACAATCACGGCTTTGCCGTTGACCCGGCCAGTCTGAATCCGAACGAGATCGAATTGACGCACTTCAATTTGAACGATGAATGTCTGGAAGGCATTCGTCACAAAACGCTGCCGGCCTTTTCCGTGCAATACCACCCCGAAGCTGGCCCGGGGCCGCACGATGCCACGTATCTGTTCCACGATTTCATCGCGAGCATGCGTGCGCAGCGCGAACAGTTGAAACAAATGCTGGCCGTCAAATAACACGACGAGACAGCGGATTTGGCAAAGCGGCGGGTTGAGGCATCAGCTCGCCGCTTTACGTTTGCCAGGGCGGCGGGCCTTGCTGAATGCGTTTGCGCAGCTTTTCATCCGTTGCCCCCCACATACTTTCCAGCCACCAGGTCGCGCCCGCTTCGGCCAACGGGCGGACAAGCTCCACCGCTTTTTTCGGTTTATTGCCCGGCGTCGAACCTCCAATGACGATATCGAACGGCGTTTGCACAGGGCGTTCGTCTGCCATACGGCGCATTTCGCGCACATCGTCCGGCGTGACGCGCGTTGTCGGATCACCGCCGTAGACCTGGGGAATGATGCCGTCCCAGCGCAACGTGCGTGCAATGGATTTTTGTTTTGGCCAGACGCCGACGACCCAAACCGGCGGACGCGGCGTTTGCCGTACCGGCGGCAACATCGTCATTGCGTCCACGCGATAATGTGCGCCCGCGAAACTGCACGGCTTGCCGCTCCACAATCCGTTGATGATCTCCAGACCTTCGTCCAGCTTTTGCGCGCGCGTCGGCAAATCCATCGGTTCACCGACTTTGTAAAATCCGCCGTCGTGTTCGGCTGCGCCCAGACCGACGCCAAAAATGAACCTGCCGTCAGACAGATGGTCAATCGTGGCGGTTTCTTTGGCCAGGTCCCAGGGACGACGACGGGGCACAGCCGTGATCATCGTGCCCAGGCGAATGCGTTCGGTTTTGAGCGCAATCGCCGCCAGCATCACCCAGGAGTTGTACCAGGGCATGGTCGGGTAACTGGGCGTTTCAATCGCGACGGCATCGGCCACAAAGACCGCGTCCCAGCCTGCGGCTTCGGCTTCGGCGGCCAGGTTGGCGACGTGCCGTGGCTCTCCGCCTTCCAAAACAAATCCGTATTTCATTGCGTTGTCCTCGGTGAATCGTGGCCCGTCGCTGAGCGAGCGGGGGCGACATTGTGACTTTCAGCGCCGTGCGAATTCAGGCGCACGCAAAGGCGCGCATACACACCAGAGCATACGCCCTGATACCTGACATCTTCTGTCATATTTCAGCGGAACGGTGAATCTGTCAAAAAACGAAAACTGGATGACCCTGCGTCGTGCGTCTTGGCGTCGGTTCGTGGGAAAATCGCGCCACACCATTTGGCTTGTGACATTCCCGGAGGAGCATATGCGCGCAGACCGGCTGATTTCGATTTTGCTGCTATTGCAAGTGCATCGCTGTCTGACGGCGCGTGAATTGGCGGAGCGGCTGGAAGTATCCGAACGCACGATTCATCGCGATATGGATGCGCTGACGACGGTCGGCGTGCCCGTGACCGCAGAGCGTGGTTTGGGCGGCGGTTGGCGGTTGCAGGGCGACTATCGCACGAAATTGACCGGCCTGAACGAAGCCGAAGTACAGGCGTTGTTTTTGTCTTTGCCGCCGCAACTGCTGGCGGATTTGGGCTGGGAGAAAGCTTCGTCAGCGGCACAGACCAAATTGCTGGCTGAAGTTTCTGCCAGCGCGCGCCGCGATGCGGAATCTGCGCGGCAACGCATTCACGTGGATGTGACTGGCTGGCACCGCCCGGAAGAAGCCGTGCCGTTTTTGCCAGTCATTCAGCAAGCGGTCTGGCTGGAGCGCAAGTTGCACCTGACCTATCAACGCGATCCAGATTGCGAACCGTTTGCGCGTGTGGTTGATCCGCTGGGATTGGTGGCCAAAGGCAGCGTTTGGTATTTGATCGCAGCGGTCGAAGGCGAAGCGCGCACCTATCGCATTTCGCGCGTGCAAGCCGCTGAGTTGGGGGACGAGCCGAGCGCGCGTCCTGTTGGATTTGATCTGGCAGCGCACTGGCAACAATCCGCCGAAACGTTCAAAGCGCATTTGCCGCGCTTTAACGCAACCTTGCGCGTACGGCAGGAAGTGTTCAGACGGTTACAGTACGCCCTTCGCTTTGCGCGTGTGGAGCAGGTCGGCGAGCCCGAGGCTGACGGTTGGATCGAAGTCGCGCTGCGTTTTCAGTTTGCCGAAGACGCCGCCGAACTGGCATTGAGTTTCGGCGCGCAGGTAGAAGTGCTGGCGCCCGCCGAAGTGCGCGAGGCGGTCATTCGGCGGGCGCGGGAAGTGCTGGAGTTTTATGCGGCGCGTTGACCGTTCACTGCCAGCGAAAAGCCAGACAACCCATCGCCACACCGCCGCCTGATCCGCAAAAGACGATGATTTCGCCCGGCTGCAACTTTCCTTGTTTGACGGCATTATCCAGGGCCATCGGCAAACACGCCGAACCCGTATATCCCCATTTGTGCATGATGTGATGCGACTTGCTGAGCGGTTGTGCCAGACGCTGCATGACCTCGGTGATGGTGCCCAGGTTGATTTGCGTCAGAAAGAAATGCTGCACGTCGTCCAATGCCAGCCTGGCTTTGGCGAGCGTTTTTTGGATCAGACGCGGCCATTGTTCGGCGTTGAATTCGGGTGGCACGCGTTCGACAAAGCGGACTTTGTTCTGACGACCTTCGGCCAGGACCTGTTCATTGATTGGCAAATGGGTGCCGCCCGCATAAATTCCCATCGCGCGGTGATACCGCCCATCAGCCGCCAAACTCGAAGCCAGAAAGCCGGGCGTTGCGCTCGCTTGCAAAACGACAGCGCCCGCGCCGTCGGCAAACAACGTGCAGGTTTTCTTATCGGTCCAATCCAGAAACTTGCTCATCGCATATGCGCCGATGACCAACACCGTGCGGTATTGTTCATCGGTTGCAATGTATTTCACCGCCGTGTCGAGCGCCGTCACAAAACCTGCGCAGGCGCAATTCACGTCAAAGGTTCCGGCGTTGTAGGCGCCCAACCGATCCTGCACAACCGACGAAGTTGCCGGGGACAGATATTCCGGCGTGTCGGTGGCCACGATCAGCAAATCGAGTTCGGCGGGTTGTACGCCCGCGGCATCAAGCGCGGCAAACGCCGCAAACACGGCAAGGTCGGCGGTGCTTTCGTCGGGCGCGCAAATGTGACGTTCCCGAATGCCGATCTTGCCCGCGACAAATGCGTCAATGTCTTCGCCGAGCAGTCGGCTTAGGTCGGCATTGGTCAGCAATTTTTCGGGCACGTAACTGCCCGTGCCGATAATTTGAGCATGGCGATTCATGATGTGGATTGCTGTCCTCGTTCGATTTCTTCTTTGATCAGACGTTTGACGATTTTGCCCGAACCGGCGAGCGGGAAGTTGGCGACGAAGAAAATCCGTTTGGGAATTTTGTAGCGCGCCAGTTTGTCCTGACAGAACGCGATCAGCTCTTCGGCGGAAACGTCGGCGCGTTGAATGATGGCGGCCACCACGCGTTCGCCCCATTTGGCATCAGGCAAGCCGATGACGGCGGCAGACGCGACGGCTGGGTGTTGATGCAAGACGGCTTCGACTTCCGCCGGATACACGTTTTCGCCGCCGGTGATGATCATGTCTTTGGCGCGTCCGGCAATGTAAAAGTAACCTTCGTCATCTTGCCGCGCCAAATCGCCGGTGAAAAACCAACCGTCGCGCAACGCCGCCGCCGTCGCCGCCTGATTTTGCCAATAGCCCGAACACACGTGCAGCCCGCGCAACAACAATTCGCCGGTTTCGCCGCGCGCGACTTCACGGCCTTGTTTGTTGACGATGCGCGCTTCGCTGTGAAAGGTGGGAAAGCCGATAGACCCGGCTTTGCGCACCGCGTCCTGCAAATCGAGTTTGAAACAATTGGGGCCGACTTCGGTCAACCCGAACCCTTGCGTGAACTGCACGCCGCGCGCCTGAAAGGCTTCGATCAAAGGGATCGGACAGGGCGCACCGCCCGAAATGAAAAAGCGCAACGAACCGAGATCGGTCGTGGCAAACCCGGGCGCGGCGCGCATCATTTCAAACATCGTCGGCACACCGAACACCACCGTGCAGCGATATTGTTCAATCGCCGCGAGCCAGGCGTCCGGTTCAAAGCTGCGCAACATCACCACCGTGCCGCCCAGGTGCAACAGCGGCAAGGTCAGCACATTGAAACCGCCGGTGTGAAAGAGCGGCGCGTGACAGGTTGTGACGTCGCTTGATACCAAATCCCAGCTCAACTGTGTGTTGATCGAATTCCACGTCAGCATGCGATGCGACAGCAACGCGCCTTTGGGATGGCCGGTGGTGCCGGACGTGTAAATGATCATCGCCGGTTGTTCGGCGTCGAATTCGTCAACCTGAAGCGGGGCGTCTGTGCCGCGCTGCAAAATGTCTTCATACGAAGGCACGCCGCCTTCGCGCGCGAAACTCAGCCAGACACACTCCGGCAAATCCTTGCGCAATTCGCCGATGACGGGCACGAAGTCTTCTTCATAGAACAGCACACGCGGTTGGCAATCGCGCAAAATGTAGCTGAGTTCCGCCGCTGTCAGTCGGTAATTGAGCGGCACCAGAATGGCGGTCAATTTTTGCGCGGCGAAAAAGGCTTCGAGAATTTCGTTGCGATTGAGCGCCAGCACGGCGATGCGCTCACCCGGTTGCACGCCGTACCACTGGCGCAGCGCATGCGCCAGGCGCGTCGCGCGTTGATCCAGTTGCCGATATGTCAACCGCGCATCCGTTGCCGCATCAATCAGCGCGGTTTTGTCTGGCGCCAGCACAGACCTACGCGCCAGCCAATCTCTGACGTACATCTTGCCCCCAGCAAAGTCGGAAAGAGGCGTAACCGCGAATGCACGAGAGGGAAAGCCGTTGCTGGCTTTCGCCTCTCGTCGTCGGTTTCGTTCCTCAGTCCTTTTTTCTAGTAATTAACCTTGAACGCGAACTGAATGATGCGCGGATTGGTCGTCACCGAGATGATGCGCCCAAACGAAGCGCCCGCGTTCAAATCGCTCAACGGGTTGGCCAGATTGACGTGGTTGAAGATGTTGAAGAATTCCGTGCGGAATTCAAAATTGCGCGTTTCGCCAAAATAGACGCGTTTGAAGAAGGAGAAATCCACGTTGGTTTGGCGTGGGCCGCGCAAAATGTTGCGTCCGATCTGGCCGATGTCTGTGCCTGCGGCGTCGGCGATGAATCTGCCGCCGGAACTGGGAATCGGTTGTCCGGCTGCCACGGCGGGACGGACAAACGCCGCCGGATTGAAGTAATACCCGGCAGGCACATTCGTCATCGCGGTTTTGGCGGTTGCGCCCGCCGCGAAATTCGGACGCGCCAGCGCCGCCGTGCCGTTCAATCCGTAAAGCGAACCTGCGCCCGCATCCACGATGTCAATCGGCAAACCAGACATCGCGGTGACGATGCCCGCGATTTGCCAGCCGCCAAACACGGTTTTGGCCAGACCGGATTTCGGTCCGGGCAATTCCCACAAGCCGCTGAACACAAACCGGTGAGTGCGGTCAAAATCCGACACGCCACGATTGGCGCGGTTGTCCAGTTGGTTGCCGAGCACGCCGACAGTTTCGCCCACGCCGCCGGGATTGATCACACCGCCCACGCCTGCGCCGCCGCCCTGGCCCGAAGCGTTGTCAATGGATTTGGCCCAGGTATACGACGCCAGAAATTGCACGCCGCCCGAGAAACGTTTGGTCAAACTGGTTTGCAGCGAGTTGTAATTGGATTGCGCCGTGGTTTGATTGAGCGAGAAATTGTTGATGCCGACGCCTTGAAACGGCGCGCGCAATGCCGCGTTGGCGGGCGTATTGGTTGTGATCGTTGCGCCGGTGGCTTCGTTGACGATGGGCGAAGCCGTGCTGGCCAGCCGCGCCTGATTGATTGCCACCTGACGGAACAGATTCAACCCGCGCGTGCCGACATAGCCCGCTTCAAACAACAAATCCTTGGCCAGTTGGTATTGCACGTTGGCGTTGTATTGGTGCAGGTACGGCGTGCGGATGTTCCGGTCAAAGAGATTGCCCGAAAGCGCCACGCCCGGCACCAACGTCGGAAACGCCGATTGCGGCGGCGCGGCGAAAAACGGATCAGAGAGGGGCAGGGGAGTCGTCACCAGCGGTGCACCCAGCCGCGAGCCAAACACATACGTCGGCGGCGCAATCACGTTCAACGTCAGGTATTGGAACGAGGTGCGCGAATAGAACATGCCGTAACCGCCACGCACGACCAGTTTGCCCGAAGCAAACGGCGTGTAGGCAAAACCGATGCGCGGCGCGATGTTGTTCGGATCAATGCTGTTGAGAACGCGTTTGCCGACGTTGGGAATGTCAGGCGAATCCTTGACGGCATTGCCCGCTTCGACAAAACCGGCGAGCGGCGCGAGCAAGCCTGTCGTCAGCGTGTTGCTCAGCGGACGCGCTTTGTACAGCGTCGGGTCAAACGTGGCAATGCGTCCGCGCGTGTCATAGGGCGGCAAATCCAGTTCGTAACGCACGCCCAGGTTCAGCGTCAGCTTGGATGTGACTTTCCAGTCGTCCTGGAAAAAGAAGTTGTAATCGTGCGCGCGCAAGCTGCGGTCGCCGTTGCCGCTGCCAAAGACGGACAACAACGCCTGGCCTTGCAGAAAAGTTTGGAAGCTCAGGAAATCAACCTGCCCGCGCGTGAAAAAGTTCAACGTGTAGTTGTTTTCGTTGTAGCGAAATTCCGCGCCAAGACGAACGGTGTGTCCGCCTTTGGTGATTGACAGCGTGTCTGACACCGTCGTCGAAGGCGAAACGGCCTGCACGTCAATCGTCGCCGAGGTGCCAAAGACGATGCCGCCCGCGGCGGGCGCAATGCGGATCAACCCCAGGCCGGGGAAGATGTCTGCGTTGGCGCGTTTGATGCCGATGTCTTTGTCGTTGAGCGGTTCTTGCGGAAAGGCATCCACGCGGATGAAGTTGTAACCGATGCGCGCTTCGTTGATGACGTTGGGTGAAAACACGCGTGTGTATTGCAACACCGACAGCCGGTTGTTGTTTTTCTGGAAATTGCCAAAGCCCGGCACGTTGGGCCCGCCGCCCAAAAAGCTGGGCAGCACCAGCGTTTGCGGCGCATTCGAAAGGAAGAATTTGAAGGCCAGCGAATTGTTCTGATTGATGCGCCAGTCGAAATTGGCATTCATCTGATCTTCTTGAAACTTCGACACCGCCGAACCACTGTAACGGCCATTCGCGCCCGGCGTGGGAATCAGATATTGACCGTTGCCAAGTTTGAAATTCAGCAAGGCCAGCGCCGTCGGATCAAGACGCGTTCCGGCAGGTGCGCTGGGGAAAAACGTGCTGAGCAATTTCGCCTCTGAACGGTCGTCGGTCAGTCCCGGCGCGATCAACACATTCGACGAAAGTGAATTGATGGGCGACGCGCCGTTGTTTTCGCGCATGCCTTGATACGAACCGAAAAAGTAGAGTTTGTCTTTGATGCCAGGGCCGCCGATGGTGAAGCCGAACACGTTGCGGTTGAGTTCGGGGCGTGCGCCGCCGACCGATTTCAGCACCGGACTGTTGGCGTTAAACGCATCATCGCGCAGATATTCATAGACTGCGCCGTGAAATTCGCCGGTGCCGCTTTTGGTCACGGCTTGCACGTTGCCGCCGCCCGAACGTCCAAAGGTTGCGTCATAGAGCGACGTTTGCACTTTGAATTCCTGGATCGTTTCCGGCGCGGGCACGGACAACGAGGGCGCGGAATTGGTGCCCATCGAATTGGCGTCTACGCCGTTGATCTGGAAGTTGTTGTTGGTCACGCGCGCGCCGTTGACCGAAATGTTTTGCGAATTGCGTCCGACTGAGGTGTGGTCAGGCAGATAGGTCGCCGCGCCCGGCGACAGACCCAGAATCTGGGTGAAGTTGCGCGTGGCCAACGGCAATTCGGCGACGGCGCGTGCATCCACGACGCGGCCCAATTGCGCGCTGTCAGTTTGCACCAAAGGAGAAGCCGCGCTGACCGTCACGGATTCTTCCGTGCCGCCGACTGAGAGATCGGCGTTGACGGCGGTCGTTTCGGTAATCACGACTTTGACGTTGTCGCTGACGGCTTTTTTGAAACCCGCCGATTTGATGGCGACCTGATACGTGCCCGGCGGCAACAGCGGCACGCTGTAATGGCCTTCGCTGTCGGTGCTGACGACGCGCGCTTCGCCGGTTGCTTTGTTGGTGACGGTGACTTCCGCGCCCGCGATGACCGCGCCTTTTTCGTCGTTGACGGTGCCGGTAATGCGGCCCGTCGTCTGGCTTTGCGCCAGCGTCAGGCTGTTGCCGATGATCAGCAAACAAACTGTTGCGATAAATGCCCAGACCTTTTTCGTCATGTGTCTCTTCCTTCCCGGTGCGAGTTGATGCCCAGACTGTCTGACTCCCCAGATTGTCTGACTCAGATGCTATGTTTTGAGTGATGCAGATAAACCGTATGCGAGGTCATCTGTAGTGCAAGACCGATGCCAGGCTGATTGGTGGGCGAAGGGCGAGCGAATTTGGCGGTAACTGCTTCAGCGTCAACGACGAGCTGATCGCGGGCAGGAATTCAGACAGAAGGACGCTATTTAATTTTTGAACAGTTGATTTGAGCGGTGCTCAATTTTTAAGCAGTCAGACGGCGGCGAACGAACAGCCCGCCAAACATTGGCGGGTTACTTTGGTTCGGGAATCACCCAATAGAAAACAGTGCATTCGCTGCCCGCGACGGTCAGTTTGACGACGCGCTCCGGTTTCCAATCGCCCATGTCAAAGCTATTCGACACGACGCGCGTACCGGGTTTGAGTTCGCGCCAGAGTTTGGGCCGCAATTTCAGGTTTACTTTCGGGTCTAGGTACAGCGCCACCACGGTCGCCGGACTGAGGTCGGTTTTGAACAGGTCTTGCGTGAGAAAGCGGACTTGTTGTGTGACGCCTGCGCGGGCGGCATTGCGGCGGCTTTCGCGTATGCGTTGCGGATTGATGTCTATGCCGACGCCGCGCGCGCCATATTGCCGTGCGGCGGTAATCACGATGCGTCCATCGCCGCAACCGAGGTCATAGACGACGTCTTTGTCGGTCACGCCTGCCGTTTTGAGCATCGCATCCACGACTTCATCTACGGAAATGACAAAGGGCACATCCGGTTTGCGCGGCTGACGCGGTTTGTCCATTTTGGGCTGCGCCAGGGCCGAAACGGCCAACAACAGGACCACAACACACAACCCCAGGGTGGCTGATTTCATGAATGTCCTTGGTTTGGAAAAAGGCGGCGTCAATGCGTTTCCTTGGCTTCGCGATAGGCAGCGGCGACGGCTGGGCCGACGACATACATCCCAAACGAAAAGCGTCTGACTGGCGAATCGCCCGCAAATTGTCGGCGAAATTCATCCAGGTTTACGCTTTTGCGCGCCTGTTCCAAGGTTTCTCCACGGGTGACGGCGGCGGCGGTTTGTCGTTGTAGGGAGCCGAAAAGATCGGCGAGCAATTTCAGATAGGAATCGTCGCGCAAGACTGGTCCGTGCCCCGGCACGATGACAGACGGCTGCAAGCCACGGAGTTTTTCGAGTGTCGCCGCCCAGGCGCCGATTTTTGATTGCGGATTGCCCACCAGCGGCACCGGCCAGACAACCAGATCGCCGGTGATGGCAATTTTTTCTTCGGGCAGGTGAACGACCAGATCGGCGGCGGTGTGTCCGTGACCCAGGTGGCGTATGTCAATCACGCGCTTGCCGCGATAAAGCGTCAACCGATCAGTGACGGTGATGGTTGGCAACACAGTCTGCGCCTGTGCGCCTTCGCGCAAAACCAAATCCACAAGGCGGATATCGCTTTCGTAACTGGCGCGTTCTTCGGCGGTCAGGTCTGTGCCGCGCAGGTTTTTGTTTTTGGCCAGCGAATCTTTGATCGTGTCGCGAAAGTCGGGCGCGCCTTCCAGAAAATCTTTGCGGTTGGCTGCGCCCTGATTGGGCAGATATTCACGGGCAAAGGCGTGGCCGATAAATTCGACGCCCGGAAACGCGTCGCGATACACCTGATTTCCGCGTATGTGGTCGTCGTGGTAATGCGTGTTGATGACGTATTTGACCGGCTTGGAGGTCAGCTTGCGCAACGCCGCCAGGACTTCTTTGGTGATTGCGGGCGCTCCGTTGGCGTCAACCACGATCACGTCTTCGTCGTTGATGATGAAGACGTTGTTGGCATCCACCATCAAACCGGGCAGGTCTTGGCGCACCACGGCGTAAACGCCTTCGGCCAGTTTTTGCACGTCAAAATTTCGTGCTGGATTGGATGTGGCGGCTCGCGGAGTTTGGTCCTGAGCGGAACTGACGGCGGGTTGCCGGAAAAGCAGGGCGCTAAACAACATCGTCGCGCAACCGAACCAAATTGCTTGTTTGCTGGGCATACGTTTATCGAGCCTGCTCTCGGGAAACGGGCTCGAAAGAGCGCGTGGTGTCTTCGGTTACGCTGGCGACCTCGTTGAGTGAGGAC
>JAEUQO010000079.1 GCA_016789605.1 Acidobacteriota bacterium | reverse complement strand
GGGCCACAAAACCGCGCCGAACCGTCACGGCTTCGGATGAAATCGGTTCGACCACAGGGGGCAAACTGCGCGCGGCAGCGGCCAGCGCATCCGCAAATTGCGCCGCCGTTTCAAATCGTTGTTGCGGATTTTTGGCCAACGTGCGCAAGACGACCTGTTCCAGTTGTGGAGCCAGATCAGCGCGAAGTCGGCTGGGCGGCGCAGGGGCTTCTTGCAAATGCTTGAGCAGAACAGCCGACGTATTTTGTCCAGTGAACGGCACTTGTCCGGTCAGCATTTCATACAAAATCACGCCCAGCGCATAGATGTCTGTGCGCGCGTCCACCGGCTGTCCCGTGCACTGTTCCGGCGAAATGTAATTTGGCGTGCCGATGATAGTTTGTTCATCGGTCAACCCTTGCCAGGTGGCTTCCCGGTCTTTGAGCTTGGCAATACCGAAATCCAGCACCAGCACGCGTTCCGCGCCGTCCAGCCCGGTTTCGATCATTACATTGTCCGGCTTTAGGTCGCGGTGGATGATGCCGCTGCGATGCGCGGCGGAAATCCCGGCGCAAACCTGGGTCATAATGAATGAAGCGCGTTCAGGTCGCATTTGCCCGTGCCGGGCAGCGTGCGTGCGCATTTCTTCGCGCAAGCT
This sequence comes from Acidobacteriota bacterium, assembly GCA_016789605.1. Taxonomy (GTDB): domain Bacteria; phylum Acidobacteriota; class Blastocatellia; order RBC074; family RBC074; genus RBC074. Next base: position 3,769 of record JAEUQO010000079.1, on the reverse strand, counting down.
GCGCCCTTCGATCAATTCCATGACCAGATACGCGCCGCCTTCGCCTTGCACAAAGCCGGGCAGCAATCCGTAATCATAGACCGCGACGATGTTGGGATGTTTCAGGCGGGCAGCGGCGCGCGCTTCGCGGTGAAAGCGTTCGCGCACCACGGCGTCTTCGAGCAATTCGGCGCGCAGAATTTTGATCGCCACGGGTCGTTCCAGCGACAGATGCGTGGCGCGATAGACGGCCCCCATGCCGCCGTGCGCAATCAACTGTTCGAGCCGATATTTGCCATCAATCAACAACGGCAAAGCCGCGACTGCGCGCGTGGGCGTCTGATCAAACAGGCAAAACTCCACGCCATCGCCGTAACAACGATGACAAGCTTGGCAATACCGCATTGCCCTTCTCCAGCGTTTAGGGCGTGCTTCCAGTGCTCGTCGCCGAGCGCGAAAAGCGCGTCGAACCGGTAGCTATAATGGTTGCAGAGGGCTGCAATCGGTTTTTACGTAAGAGCGTCTCAGACCGTTGGTTTTCTGAATCGCGCCAGGGGTAGCGCCTGCGCGCAGCATACACGCCGCACACGGGCGGTGACAAGCCACGGCGCTTTTCCGCTTTGCCCCAGTCACCGACCAGGCGAATTGACAGTTTTGCGGACGATTCCGTATAGTGCCGCGCGGTTTAAGCCCGCGCCCGCAAAAGTGGTCAAAAAAGCAGTAGTTATGCAGAACGAACATATCAGCGCATCGCCTTCTGGAATCTCTGCGCCAGCGCATCCAGAAGAAACCTGCGCCGCCGCTCCGGTTGTCCCTGAACGACCTGAGTGTTGCGGCACAGGCTGTACCGTATGCGTGTTGGACTATCCAGAGTTGTTTGCGACAACGCCGACAACAGGGCCAGAAGCCACAGAACTGGCCTTGCTCGAAGCAATCGAACGTGCGCAACAACAAGTGGCGGAGTTTTTCGCCGCGCCGGACAGTGAACAGATTTCATAACGGGTCACTTCTCTTTGCGCCGTCCCCTTGCGCGCAATAACGTAAACGAAACATCCATATGCCTTTGGGTTCGTAGGCGGCCTTGTGCGGCGGCGTCTGACAGTCAGCGCATAGCAAGCTGGCTGTTCCCCCGCTGAAACCGTTCGCACCCAGAGTCTTCCGAGGAGGCATCTATGGCTGCTGAAGCCAAACCGACGACTGCCAACGCTGCTGAAACGCACAAACCATACATTTCGGCGGCGACCTTCATCCCCGAATTTACGCCGCGCGCCGTTCTTCTGGGCGCGGTTTTCGGCATCATCTTTGGCGCATCCACGGTGTATCTGGGGTTGAAAACCGGTCTGACCGTCAGCGCTTCGATTCCGATCGCAGTGCTTTCGATCACGTTGTTGCGCATGTTGGGTCGCTCGACCATTCTGGAAAACAACATTGTGCAAACGACCGGCTCTGCGGGCGAATCCATCGCGGGCGGCATCGTTTTCACCATTCCGGCGTTGCTGATTCTGGGCCTTGATCTGGACGTACTGCGCACGACCCTGATCGCGCTCACCGGCGGATTGCTGGGCACGCTGTTGATGATTCCGTTGCGCCGCAGTTTGATCGTCAAAGAACACGGCAATCTGCCCTACCCCGAAGGCACCGCCTGCGCCGAAGTACTGGTCGCAGGTGAAAAAGGCGGTTCGGATGCCAAGACGGTCTTTTTGGGTTTCGGTGTCGGCCTCGTCTACAAATTCCTGATGCTGGGGCTGAAGTTCTGGAAAGACGTGCCCGCCAAGGTGCTGACCTGGTATCAAAACGCACGCATTGCGGCGGAAATTTCGCCCGAGCTGCTCGGCGTCGGTTACATCATCGGCCCGCGCACAGCGTCGTATATGCTGGGCGGCGGTGTGATCGCCGCCCTGGTGATGGTGCCGCTGGTCAAATTTTTTGGCGCAGGGCTGACAACCAACATCTTTCCCGCCGAACCGGGCGAACTGATTTCCAACATGTCTGCCGGCCAGGTGTTTGACCGCTATGTGCGTTACATCGCGGCGGGCGCAGTCGCCACCGGCGGCATCATCAGTTTGTTGCGTTCGTTGCCGACGATTGCCAAAGCCTTTAGCGCGGGCGTCAAAGACTTCAGCGGCGCGGGCGGCGGCAATACCCAAGAGCGCACCGAACGCGATATCCCGATTGCCCAGGCGCTGCTTGGCGTGCTGATTGTCGCGGGTCTGATCTGGGGCTTGCCGCAACTGCAGGTAGACCTGCTTTCAACCGTTTTGATTCTGATCTTCGGCTTTTTCTTCGTCACGGTTTCGTCACGCATCACGGGACAAATCGGCACGTCAGCCAACCCGATTTCGGGGATGACGATTGCAGCGCTGCTATTCACGTCGCTGATTTATCTGGGCCTGGGTCGCTCAGGCGCAGAATGGCGCGTCGTGGCTTTGACCGTCGGCGCAGTGATTTGCGTGGCAGCAGCCAACGCGGGTGGAACGTCGCAGGATTTGAAGACCGGTTTTTTGGTGGGCGGTACGCCTAAATTTCAGCAACTCGGGTTGATCATTGGCGTGATCGCATCGGCAACGGTCGTCGGCTGGACGCTGCTTTTCCTCAACGATTCGTACCAGAACATCCTGCCGCGTTTGTATCCGAACTACACCGCCAATTCAGCGGCGCTGGGCGAAGTCTGGAACGGACGTTTGAAACCCGAAGATGGCAAAACCTATCGCACGTTGCGCCTGACCGTCGCCGAAGACGCGGGCGACGGCAAATCGAAAATTCCAGCGGGCAAATATCTGGTCGGCGACGACAACAAGATTCACTATCTGGTCAACCCCGGCGTGGGCGGCAAACCCGAGGGCTTGTCTGACAACAAACTTGGCGCGTTGAAAGACCAGTCATTCACCCCCGGCGCAGGTGAGGTCAAATTGATCGGCGATGCGCGCGGACTGGATGACAAAATCTATCGCGAAGTTTCAATCATGAACGAAGGGCGCGAGCGCAAACTGTTGCTTGATGAAGCAGGCAAACCGCGTTACGAAATAGACGAGATCAACAAGCTGGAAGCTCCCAAAGCGGCGCTGATGGGCATTCTGGTGGATGGCGTGCTGACGCGCCGTTTGCCCTGGGTGCTGATTCTGATCGGCATGTTCATCTCTATCACGCTCGAAATTCTGGGCATTCACGCGTTGCCGGTGGCGGTCGGTATTTACCTGCCGATTTCGACGTCGGCGACAATTTTCGCGGGCGGTATGGTGCGCGCCTTGATCAACAAACTGATGAAGAGCGACAAGCAGGAATCGCTGAGCGAAGAAGAAACCGGCAAAGGCGTCTTGCTCAGTTCCGGTTTGATCGCAGGCGGCGCCATCGGCGGTTTGGTCGTGTCGGTCGCGCGCATTGTGCTCGAAAACATGCAGAACAAACCCGGCAAAGGCGAAGCGTTGTTGGGCATCGGCGATGGCAGTTTCATCAGTGCCGGTCCCTGGTCAAACGTATTTGCGCTGATCATTTTTGGCGGGCTGGTTGGCTTCGTGATTTCGGTTGCGCGCAAACGCAGCACATAAGCTGACAATCAGCCGCTTTCGCTAACCAAAAAGCCAAGGAGCCAATCAAACGATTGGCTCCTTGGCTTTTTTGGCAATGGCATTATTTTCTCGCGAATTCCGCTTTGGCTTGGCGCAAGATGGGCAGATCAGCGTCGGCCTCTTGCCAGAGAGAAAGAAACTCCTGATAAGCCGCCGCACGTTTTTGCGGATCAGCCTGGGCGCGAGCCAGTCCCAGCGTGGCCAACGGATACAATGACGAAAGC
>JAEUQO010000078.1 GCA_016789605.1 Acidobacteriota bacterium | reverse complement strand
TGCGGCTGCCGGATGGTGGCAATCGCCGTCTGCAATTCGTCAGCAGTTGGTGTGCGTTGTTCGGTGGCGGCGCGTTGCCATAGCTTCGACACGACTTGCGCCGCCGGATCAAGCGCGCCATTGGTGCGTGCGCGCCATTGTTCAAACAGATTCAGAACGTCAAACAACTCCGGCGACACGCGCACGGGCTGTCCGGGTGTGTTGAGCCAGCGGTTGAATTCGCTGTCGCGGTCGTAACCGCTGAGAATGTGGTTAAGACGTTCGATTTCAGCCAGGGCCGCTGATTCGGCGCGCGTGGCGCTTTCGTCAGACGCGCCCGCGAATTTTAGTTCGAGCGACGTGCCAAGCACGTTTTCAAATTGCGCGACGCGCCAGGTTGTGCGCGCCGATGAAGTATCGCTGCTGCCGCTGAAAGCCAGCAGCAGCAGCATTACCAGAGCCAGTGTGGTTTTCATTCGCTGCCTATCCCTCGTGAATAATTGCCTGTGGTGTGTGACCTGTTCGTTACCTTCCCAGTTATAAACTGCTGGGCGGGCGTTGTGGACGGCGTTCGCCTTCGCGATGTTCGTCGCGTTCATCGCGCCGAGCGCCGCCGCTCTGCGCTTCAACCAGCTTGCGCAATTCTTCTTTGCTTAGCGCGCCGTCTTTGTTTTCATCACCACGGGCAAATAATCCGTGCAGGCGTTCGGGCAATTCATCCTTGCTGAGTTTGCCGTCGCCGTTTTTGTCGAATTCGAGCAACTGCTTGACCATCTCGTCGGGATTGGGGCCGCCAGGGCCTTCTTCACGACGGCCGCCAGGGCCTTCAGGAAAGCTCGGCCGAAGCTCTTCTTCCGTCAGCTTGCCGTCGCCGTTCTTGTCCAGCTTGCGCAGCGCCGTGGACGCGTTGCTGATCTCGTCCTCTGAAATGACGCCGTCGCTGTTCGTGTCCAGGGCCATCATCAGCGGCAGTCTGCGCATCGTGTCGGGACGCCCCGGACCGCCACGTCTTCCGCCCGGCCCCCCGTCCTGTGCATGGAGAACGGTGATGCCTGTGGCGATGACCGCCACGAGGATGCAGAAAATGGTTCGCTTTTTCATGTTGACTCTCCGTTGGGTTGCTACTTGCGGCATCCTCAACCGCCTCTGAGGATACGGTTACATCTGATTCGGGCTGCTTCACCGCCACTTCGATTACGCAGAAGATATATTGTTTTTTCAGGTTCCTTCTCCTTCTGCTTTAATAGACGGTTATTTGATTGCGATAGTCACGGTATTCGTCGTTTTTCCGTCTGCGCGCACAACGACGTCTACGTTACCGCGTCCTGCCAAACTGCGCGGAATGGTCAGATTGATCTGATCTAGTCCGACAAAGTTGGGCTGCGCGCCAGCAAAGCTGACTTCGGCGTTGGCGTTGCCAATGATTGCCGTGACTGCCGTCAATGAACTGCGATTACGCACTCCGGTACCGAACGCAATCAGAAACAGTTGGTCGGTTGCTGCACCCAGATCAATCGGCAACGGTTCAAAGCGATTGGTCGCGGTGTTGAATGCGGCGACGGGTTCGTAACTTTGCGTGCCGTCGGCTTTCACGCGCAGCACGGTGGCTGCCGGAGCGCCGCGCCCGCTGGCATCTGTGGTGAACAGGCCCGGCGCCAGCGGCGCAATTTGCAACAAACCCGTGGCCACGGTGTTTCCGTTTTGTTGAATCGTGACGGTTGCTTCGCCCAGCGCCACACCAGCGGGCAACAGGTAATTGACTTGACCGGGCGAGACGAAAAAGAGCGGGGCACGATGTTCGACGCCAAGCACATCCTTGATCGCCACGACAACGCCCCCAAGCGTATCGGGCAACGGCAAAGCGCTGGCGGCAAGCGTCAGCGGTGACAGATTCGCGCCAAACCCCGCCACAATGGATTCCGGCGCGACGGTGCCAAGTACAAAGCTCGCGGCAGAAACGCTGGCAAAGCCCGGCGCGCTGTTGGCGCTGTTGCCAAAGATGGTGAATTTGAATGCGGGCGAGACTGCCACTCCTTGCGGCGCGCTGGCGTCGTTCACATACCAACGTCCGTAAAGGGTTCTGCCGACCAAACTCGCGTGGTCCGGAATCACCAGGCTGGCTGAGCCATGGCCGTTGCCCGCGCCAGTGCCATTGAGTCGCACGGACAACCGCGCGAAGGAAGCGGTGGTCGGTATGTTGGCCGTTGCGCCAGGGTCTTCCGCATCAATCACCAGCGTTGCTGTTGCGCCGCCCGGGGCGTTTTGCACCGCAACCGTAAACCGCGGATTGCCCACCATCGGTGGTTCGACGGCAACGGCTTGCGGGATTTGCCCGGCGGCATTGGCCAATCCGTTGCCGACGATTTGCGGCACACGCACAGACTCGGCGTAAAGCATGGGCCGATCAAACGGCGGCAACTCTGCCGCTACGCGCGGATCGGTCAGCGGGCGTTTGAGAAAGGCGACGAGATCGGCTTTTTGCTGTGCGGTCAGATTCAATGGACGGATTTCTCTACGATTGGTGTTGGGACCAGGAAAGTCACCGCCGCGATTGTAAAATTCGACTACGTCTTCCAGCGTGTTAAACCGTCCGTTGTGCATATACGGCGCGCGCAATTCCACATTGCGCAAACTGATCGCGCGGAAGCGTCCCAGGTCGTTTTGGCTGTTGGTGACGTTGAACCGTCCGGGGTCTTCTGCCGAAGGCCGCACGCCGGTGTTTTGCAATTGGTTGGTGCCAAATAGCGGCGCCGCGTGACAGTCATTGCATTCATTGGCATTGAAAACTTGCTGGCCGCGCGCTTCTTGCGCGGTCAATTCGCCGCGATCAATTGGCGCGCGATCAGAATTCAATGTGCGTTGATAGGTGGCCAACGCCATGGCAATACGCACGGGAGTGATTTCGGTTGTGCCAAACGCTTCCAGGAAAAGCTCGGGATAGCGGCGTTCCCCGATCCAGGCAGACAATGCTGCGGGAATTGATACTGCCAGCGCCAACGGTTTGACGACCGCGACACGAGCGGCAATTTCGTTCCAGTCACGGTCCTTGTGCCCCATTTCAACATCGCTCACCGGTGGTTCGAGCGCCTGGCTTTCGAGCGCGGCTCCGCTGGGGAGCACAATTGCTTTGGTGATTGGATCGCGGACTGTGTCTGAGGCGCGGCCTTCCCAAAACAGCAACGTGGGGTAACCGGAATTGATGTGCGGCATGCTGCGACGTTTCGTCACTTGTTCGCGCAAACCAAACGCGGCAATCGCCACATAACTGCCGTTGGCTTGTACCGGCGGAACACCAGGCGAACCTTGAATGTCGTCTGCCGTGCCAAAAAGGGTATCCGCGCCGGGGTGCCGCGCGTTGGTATTATTGCTGACCGAGCGCGGATCAGCGCCGCCGCTGCGCGAGATATGGCACGTTCCACAGGCCACCGTGCGCGTCGAAGACAATTGTTCATCCCAAAACAACACCTTGCCTAAGGCTGCCTTGGCCGCTGTGATCGTGTTTCCGGTCGGCGCCGTCGGCGGATTCAATCCTGTTGTCGTGCCGCTGCCGCGCGTACCTGTATCTGACGTGCTCATACTGCTTGCGGCTTGTGCGTTTTCAGCGCGCACCCAATAGAAATAGGTTTGCCCGGCCAGCGCGGTTGTGTCGTAAAACGTGGCTTCGGCGGTTGTGCCCAGGCTCACGGCGGCTGACGGGTCATTGGTTGTGTGGCGAAAGACCTGATACCGCGTGGCTCCGCGCATCGCATCCCAACTGATACCGATTTTGTTATGGTAAGAGCCATCCGAGGCTTCCACGCCAGTGGGCGCACTCAATCCGCCATTTTGTCCGTTGACCGCAGTCAGTGGCCATAGGCCCGCAATCGCCACACACAAAACGCCAAGCATTGCCATTGTCAGCTTTACTCGTTGCACGTTGACCTCCAGGAAATCAGATTGCCAAAAGGCAGTAGAACAAAAACACCAGGCAGCAGAAATCTGCCTGATAGAAGCCGGTTGCCGATTTACCCCAGTGAAGAGTTTGGATGGTTAAGCTGCTTCCACAAACTTGAAGCAACTTTGCTGCCGCGCGGCTTCACGTTCTCCACATCGTAATTTCTTGAACGTTTGATGACCAGGTTGGTTTTCACTTGGCGGGGCGGATTGGCCACAGAGTTACGGGGGCCCAGAGAAATGCCTGGCGGATCCTGTGTTTCTGTGGTCCCCCATCCACCAAAGTGATATTTGCCCTAACTGACAGGTGATGAGCGAGACTGTGACGAAAATGAACGTTGTTACCCACGCGTGCGATTCAACCGTGTGACAAAGATGTATGGGCATACATCGGGGACATTCATTCCATCAAGCAGAAGCTGCCTGCCCAGAGCCAGGCGCCCTGACTTTGTCGCGTACCAATGCCGCGTGTTCTGATTTCGCGACGGCGGAGGACAGCATACCACCGCACGACACTGGCACGTTGCTTGTAACAGGTAATTGACCGCCCGCCGTATTTTTTCTCGACCATTTGGCCGCTGTTTGGCTCAAATCATACTTGGCTGACAGGCGGGGGCAAGGTGAGACTCTGGTTCTGGTTTCGCTTTACTGATTGGGTGATTCGCGGAGGCAAGATGAAGATGTTGACGAAAGTGGTTTTTCTCAGTTGTGTGTTGGTGGTTGGCTGTTTCAACCATCAGTTGGCGAATGCACAACAGCGCGAAACGCGCCCCGACCAGGAGCCGACGCTCAAAATTGACACGGCGCTGGTCAGTGTGCCGGTCATTGTCAGTGATCAGCAGGGACGTTACATCAGCGGGCTGAAAGCATCGGATTTTTCGCTGTATGAAGATCGTGTCAAACAAGCGATTGATTTTTTTGCCGATACCGAAGAGCCAATCAACGTTGCCTTGCTGCTCGACACCAGCAAAAGCACAACGATGGTACTCGACGACATCAAAAATGCCGCCAAAGATTTCGTCAAACAATTGCGCCCGCAAGATCGCGCCATGATCGTGAGCTTCGATTTTCATGAGACCGCGTTGTGTGAACTGACTTCGGATCGCAAGACGCTGGAAAAAGCGATTGGCAAGGCACGCATCGGCGAAACCGTTGGCACAAAATTGCGTGACGCCGTGTATGACGTGATGAGCGAAGAGTTCCGCGCCGTCAAAGGCCGCAAAGCCATCATTTTGCTGACTGACGGCAAAGACCACGGCAGCGACATCAACGAACGTATTTTGCTGGACGCGGCCACCGAAGCCGACACGCTAATTTACTCGGTCTTTTACCGCTCGTTGCCGCCCAATTTCACGCGGCGCGGTCGCGGAGGATGGGGCAGGCGCGGCGGTATTTTTACGCCGCTTCCGCCACCTCGGCAGCAACGCCGTCGCGAACGCATGGAAGAGCGCAGCGCCGACGCCATAGAGTTTTTGCAACAGTTGTCAGATGTTTCTGCCGGGCGCTATTTCGACAGCGAAGTGGCAAAACTGAAAGAGACCTTTGTGCAGATTGTCGAAGAGCTTCGCCACCAATATCGGCTGGGGTTTTATCCGTCTGATCATCCGGCAGGCAGCGTTCATAGTTTGAAAGTCCAAGTCGAACGCTCAGGCGTTGTCGTGCGTTCTCGCCGCAGCTATCGGGTTGCCACAAAACCGTGACGCAAATCGTCGGGGCAACTTCCCCGGATGCGTTTGCTACTTCCTGCCTGATCGTTATACACATGCCGCGCGCAATTCAGCGCAACGACCTGTCCCACAATCATCAACAACGAATGGCCGACAGCCAGTGGAATGCCATGAAAAGAATTTTCTTTGTGGTCGCAATGCTGTGTTTGGTACGCGACGCGGTTGCCGCGAGCGGGCCCATTTCGCCGATTACCTCCGGGTATGGCGCAAATGGCAGCTTTACCGTGCAGGTAGATAAATTTCCCAGCCCGTTGTACGACAACGAAAAGGTGCAGGTGTTTCGACCGGTTGAAATTGCGACGCCGGTACCGGTGATTTTCTTTGCGCCAGGATTCAGCAATAACGACCCGGCAGAATACCGCCCGCTGATCAATCACATTGTCAGCCGAGGCTTCGCGCTGGTGTACGCTCCGTTTCAAGTCGTGTCCGGCGATCTGTCATTGAACGAAAAACGCTACAACACGATCTGGGCCGGGTTTGAAGAAGCGCTCAAGCGCTTTGGCTCGTCTTTTGACCTGACGCGCGTGGCGTTTTTTGGGCATTCGTATGGCGGGGCGGCGTTGCCCGCGATGATGCAACGCGGCGTCGTCGGCAAAGGATGGGGAAAAAACGGCGCGTTCGTTTATTCGATGGCGCCGTGGTACGTGTTCCAATTCGGCGCGAAAGAATATGTGAACTGGCCCCAGCACGTGAAACTGTTGGTGCAGGTCTATGAGAACGATGGCGTCTGCGATCATCGCATGGCCAAAGAAATTTACGACCGTGTCAATTTGCCCGTCAGCGAAAAAGACTTTGTGATGTTGCGCAGCGAGCGCCGCTTTAATTACACGCTCGACGCCGAACACGGCACGCCTTCAACCGGCAGCGACGAAAACGCGCTGGATTATTACGGCGTGTATCGCATGTTCGATGCGCTGGCCGATTACGTGTTTAACCAGAGTGAGGCAGGGAAGCGAGTTGCGCTTGGCAACGGCAGCGCCGAACAACGCTTTATGGGCAATTGGCCAGATGGCCAGCCGGTGCGCGAAATGCTGGCTGGTGATTGTGTGCCGATCACGCGTTCTTCCAGTTCGTTTCTGTTTCCGAATTTTGGGGCGACGGCCAGTTTTGCGACCGTGTCGTCCGCTAGTTTGAAAGGCGAGGCCGTCGCGCCTTTCTCGCTGGTTTCAGCCTGGGGCACGAATTTTTCGGCTTACCCGCTGTCTGCCGAAGGCGCGCCGCCGTTGGCGCTGAACGGCACCAGTGTGCGCGTGAAAGACAGCGCTTGTGTCGAACGATTTGCGCCGCTCTTTTTCGTGTCACCGACGCAGATCAACTATCTGATTCCGGCAGAAACCGCGCCGGGATCAGCGACGGTTTCGGTTTTTAACGAGGCCGGGGCCATTTCTGTTGCCACAGTGACGATCAGCCAAACCGCACCGGGGCTGTTTACCGCCAACGCCAACGGACAAGGCGCGGCGGCGGCTTCGGTTTTCAGAATCAAAGCCAACGGTCAGCAACTCTTCGAAAAAGCTGTACAGTTTGATGTCGCGCAAAACCGCTACGTCGCATTGCCGATTGATCTGAGCATTCCCGGGGACCAGGTGTTTCTGTTGCTGTTCGGCACGGGGCTGCGTTACCGAAACGCGCTCAGTTCAGTGACGGCAACTATCGGCGGAGCTCCGACCGAGGTTTTGTACGTTGGGGCGCAGGGAGACTTTCTCGGATTGGATCAGGTCAATTTGCGCTTGCCGCAACGGTTGGCCGGACGTGGCGAAGTAGATGTTGTGTTGTTGGTTGACGGCAAAGCCGCCAATTCGGTCAAGGTCAGTTTCAAATGACCAAGGCAAGTTCATTGGGCGGTGTGTGCGTTTTTCATAGCGCCAGATTGTTGCGAAGCTGGGCGATGTCGCGTTGCGGCGGCGCACCAAACAGTTTTTTGTAATCGCGGCTGAAATAGGCCGGGTCTTCATAACCAACGCGATACCCGGCGCTCGCGGCGTCCAGGTCTTCGCCGAGCATCAGACGGCGCGCTTCCTGCAATCGAATTTGTTTCTGAAACTGCAACGGAGTCATCGCCGTGACAGATTTGAAGTGGTGATGAAAGCTGGAAAGGCTCATGCCGAGTTCGTGCGCGATCTCATCTATGCGAACCATCTGGTTAAAGTTTTCGCGTAGATAGCCAATCGCTTTGGATATACGGTGCGTGTCACCTGTTGCAGTCAGCAAATGACTGAGCCGTGCGCCTTGCCCGCCCACCAAAAGCCGAAACACGATTTCTTTGATGATCAGCGGCGCCAGCACTTTGCATTCTGTCGGCGCGTCCAGCAACCGAACCAAGCGCACTGCTGCATCCAGCAAATCAGCATCCAGCGCGCTGACATTCAGGGCTTTCAGCCGCGCATTTCCTTTTTGAGGTTCAAAGCCTGATTCCATCATCACCGAAGCCACTGTGGAAGAATCCAGATTCAGCCGAAAACCGAGATACGGTTTTTCCGGGGTGGCTTCCTTCACCTGAAAGGTCAACGGCAAATCCAGCGTGTAGATCAAATAATGACCCGGATCGTAGCGGAACACTTCTTCGCCCAGCATCGCTTGTTTACGCCCCTGCGCGACAAAACAGAACGCAGGCTGATACAGCGCGTGAATCGGCTCCGTCGGTTTGGAAGAACGTGCAATGCGCAAGCTGGAAAGAACATCCAGGGTGCCATCTTCAGGCAGGGCTGATGCGATGCGCTCGACCAATTCTTCCCGATTGTTTTGCGCCCGTTGTGCGGCTCGTTTGCTTTCTGCTGTGCTCATACAATTATCTTACACTTCATTGATTCGCCTACGCACGATGCTGCGGCAGAGTTTGCAGGATCGTACAATCATTCAGGAAGATCGTCTTATCACAGACTAGCCCTGGTTCTTTAGAATTTCGCAAAACTCAGATGTAACAAAGGAGACGCAGTGCAAATACGCAAACTTGGCAAAAGCAATTTGGAAGTGTCCGCCATCGGGCTGGGCTGTATGGGAATGAGCTTTGGTCTTGGCCCCGCAATTGACCGACAGGAAGGAATTGCGTTGATTCGCGCCGCGGTCGAACGCGGCGTCACGTTTTTTGACACGGCAGAAGTTTACGGTCCGTTCACGAACGAAGAACTCGTTGGCGAAGCGCTCGCCCCCGTTCGTGATCAAGTCGTCATCGCCACCAAGTTCGGTTTTAAGCCTGCGGCTGACGGCAGCGGGCGCTGGAGCGAATTGGATAGCCGACCAGAACACATCAAAGAAGTTGCGGACGCTTCACTCAAACGACTCAAGACCGATGTGATTGATCTGTTCTACCAACATCGCGTTGACCCCAACGTGCCCATTGAAGACGTCGCCGGTGCCGTGCAAGACCTGATTCAGGCAGGCAAGGTCAGGCACTTCGGCTTGTCGGAAGC
>JAEUQO010000037.1 GCA_016789605.1 Acidobacteriota bacterium | reverse complement strand
TCCGGCTTTGAACGCAAGATTCACCAGGGACCGGCGCGCGTGTTTGAACGCGAAGAAGACGCGATGCAGGCCGTGACGAACAAACAGATCAAACCCGGCGATGTGGTGGTCATTCGTTATGAAGGACCGAAAGGCGGCCCTGGCATGCGCGAAATGCTGGGCGTGACCGCCGCCATCGTGGGCGAAGGTCTGGGCGAAGAAGTCGCGTTGATGACGGATGGTCGCTTCAGCGGTGCAACGCGCGGTTTGTGCGTCGGTCACATGGCTCCCGAAGCTGCCATGGGCGGACCGGTGGCCGCGTTGCGCGAAGGAGATCAAGTTACCATTGATCTGACCAACCGCCGTCTGGATGTCGCGCTGTCTGACGAAGAAATCAAGGCGCGGTTGGCCGAATGGCAAGCGCCCGCACCACGCTATGCAACCGGCGTGTTCAGCAAATATGCCGCGCTGGTGTCGTCCGCTTCGGAAGGCGCGATTACGCGTGTACCGGAATCAAAATAGACTGTCTGGCCAGCCAAAAAATTGTTTGGGTCAGTGTCTTGACAACGTCTAGGCCTTCGTCAAGAATACGCGCTCGTTTTGCGACGCCAAGCAAACGAGTTCCAAACAATCCGGGCCGTTAGCTCAGTTGGTAGAGCAGATGACTCTTAATCATCGGGTCGTAGGTTCGAGTCCTACACGGCCCATCTTCCTCGGATTGAGTAAACAAAGCAAAACGGGCAACCTGTGGGTTGCCCGTTTTGCTTTTGGTGTGCCAATAGTGTGCCGTCTCTTTCGTCTAGTTCTTTTTTCCGCGTTTGAGCGTCGCGGTGATTTGTGCGACGCGTTCGCCTAACCGGCGTGCTTCGTCGAGTTCTTTTTCGGTGACGGGCGCTTTGCCTTCGCCGGTGGTGGCCGCCGCGCCCAGCGCCTGGCCTTCGCTGATGACGATCATTCGATTGCCCAGCATTGCCGCAACGATGGTCATCAACGCAATCTCTTTTCCGCTGGAAGTTTCGCCGCCCGTCACAAAGGCCGCGCCGATTTTGTCCCGCATTTGAAAGGTCGGCGGCAACACGCCGCACTCGGTGGAAAAACGATCAAAGAAAGTTTTGACTTCGCCTGCCATGTTTGACCAATACACGGGCGAACCGACCACCAGCGCATCTGTCGCCAACAGTTCCGCACATTTCACTTCGGCGACGGGCTTGACGCTGATTTCGGCTTGCGGGTTCTTTCTGGCTCCTTCCGCCACGGCTTTGGCCATCTCTGCCGTGTGACCGCCGCGCGAATGGTAAACGATCAGGATTTTGATTTTCTGGGAGGATTGACTGCCTTGTGCAAGCGCGGTCAAAGCCAACCCGCAGACCAATAGCATCGCAAGGCAGAGCACAGTGATTCTGGTTTGATTGCTTATGTCCATTCTGGTTTCAATTCTTCTTCTGTTCGGTGTTGGGTTGCGGGAAGGCATTCTGGAACACTCGTAAAAGCTGCTGACCCTTTTTACCGTGTGCGTTAAATCCAACTAGGTTTTTCGCGGCGGGGTCAATGAAATCTATGTTTTGACAGCCGTAACACACGCTTGCGTACACGATCAGTTTTTCCTTTGAGAAAAATTTGATTGTGTACGCAGGTTCGTGACAGGCAGCGCCGGTGCCGCCGTATGTTTGTTCACGCCATAACGTTGCGACGGCTAGCGCTTCTTTATCAGTCAGAACTTTTGTCGCTTCGACTTTCTCAATTCTCTCGATTCCCGAGACCTTTTGCAGCTCTACCTTATCAACGGCGGGCAATTGCCGTGTATAGCGTAAGGTTTCTTTGGGAATTGCTATGCCCTGCGTGTTACATGCGACAGAGGTAAGTGATACGAACACCAAAGTGACGAATGCAAATTTCATGTCTCGCTCCTGGTTACTTCTGCGAAGGTAATAACTCCCAGCGTTCGCCAAAAAATCCCGCAGCCGCAACACGCCCCGGCGCGCGCGGCCCCGGCGGCACGCTCAAATCAATCACTGCCCAATCCGGCAGCTTCGAGGTTTGTTGGGAATTGGTCAGGTAATGAGCTTCGCGAAAGGTGAAGCCGCTGTTGATGACGATGTAGCGTTTCGGATTGAGCGGGTTCGGATAAATCATCACCGGCGCGTGACTGTTTCCGGCAAAGCTTTGGTCGCCGACTTTGACGGTTTGCGCGTTCCAGGTGAGCGGCAATTTGGCGAGGATCTTGGCCAGCACAGCGTTGCTGGATGGATCGCCCCACAAAATCAAATTGCTGCTCGCAATGTCTGCCTCGGTGATGGCGGTGTCGTCCTTGATGCGGGCTTCGCCGCGAAACATCTGCCGCCATTGCGCGACAGCGTGATTCAATTCCGATGCGCTCCACGTTGCGACTGTTTCGTTCATCGCTTTGCCGGTGGGGCGCACGAAAACGAAGTTGCTCATAAATGCGTCGTCAATCGGGCCTTGCAATCCGTGAACTTTCCGCAAACCTTCTTCGGGCATTTCGACCAACGACCATTTGCCGTTGGTTTTGCGAAAGCGCGAAATCCACGAACGGTCTGATATCACGGGCGCGGCGGCCACTTCCTGTTTGTCAATCACCACAGTCGGGCGGCGCGAATTATCAAGCGGACACAAACCGGCGGGCATTTCCAGACTGAACGCCGCGACGTTTTGCGTGTTGATTTGAATCTGTGTGGTGTCGCGAATTTCGGCTTCGACGCGGGCGCGTTCCCAGTGCTGTTCCAGCGCATCCACCACAACCCAGTTCATGCGGTTGTAACGCAGCGTCCAGGTGGTGAATTTCACGCGGCGCGGCAGCGGATTGCGTCCGGCGGCAACAAT
>JAEUQO010000009.1 GCA_016789605.1 Acidobacteriota bacterium | reverse complement strand
GTCACCAATTGCCCGCCGCGCGCAGTCAAAAACTCGAACTTCCCTTGCTGACAGGCCGGACAATCGGGCGTGCGTTCGCGCAGTTTCAAGCGCGTGAAGCTGTTTTGCCAGACATCGAATTGCAACAATGCGCCGTGCAATTTGTCTTCCTGGCCGGTCAGCAGCTTTAGCGTTTCGGTCACCTGATAGGCCGAAATCGCCGCAATGATCGGCAAAATGACGCCTGACGTGTCGCACGTCGGCGAAGTGCCGGGCGGCGGCGGATCAGGAAAGACACAGCGCAAACACGGCGTCACGCCCGGACGAATGGTCATTTGCAACCCGTGCGCACTGACGGCAGCGCCATACACCCAGGGTTTGCCCAGTTTCACCGCCGCATCGTTAAGCAAATACCGAACTTCGAAATTGTCTGTGCCGTCGAGCACAACGTCCGCATCACGAATCAGTTCTTCGACATTGGCGTAATTGATGTCTTTGACGATGGGCTCGGCTTTCACCTCGGAATTGATACGCGCAATGCGTTCCGCGGCAGCCACCGCTTTGGGCAAACGGCTGGCAACATCGCTTTCGTCATACATGATCTGGCGATGCAAATTCGACGCTTCGATAAAATCGCGATCAATCAGGCGAATGCGGCCCACACCGGCGCGCGCCAGCATTTCGGCATGCATTGCGCCCAAAGCGCCGCAACCGAAAAGCGCCACGTGGCTGTCAGCCAATCGCGCTTGCCCTGTTTTGCCTAAGCCGTAGAAAAGAGTTTGGCGGGAATATCGTTCAGAAATTGGAGCGTTCATCCCAAAAATGCAGGCGAAAATTGCAGGTACGGAACCTTAGCTTGCGAAAACCGGCGCGCCTTGCGCCCAGCCGGTTTCCGCAAACAATTGTCCGCAAGGTTAGCGGGTAGTACGGATCAGAATCTCCGTGCCAGGATCGAGTTTGATCTTGTTGCTGCCTTGGATGTAGGTGGAGCCAGCACCAGCAGCCGCGCCAATCGCCGCGCCAATCGCCGCGCCTTTGCCGCCGCCGGCAATCGCGCCGATCACTGCTCCTGCCGCAGCCCCGCCGCCCGTGCGCACAGCCGTCGTTTTGCCTTTGCTGCCGCTCTTGACGTTGCCTTCTTCGTCCACTTCCTTGGCCGAATCTTCGCCATAAACTTTGACGACTTGCGCCGCCATCGTCGTCGAACGGCCATCCGTCATCGTCAGGCGATCAAACGACAACGCCAATTCGGTTTTGCCGCTCATTTTGCCGGATTTGTCGATTTTGGAGATGTGGCCTTCGATACGAGCGCCGTTGTACCGGCTGGGGTCAAGCACGGTCGCGGTGAATCGGTCGCCGTCTTTCGCCTCTTTGGTGTTGATGGTGTCTTCCAACCGGATTTTGATTTCCGTTCCGCGCGGAATGGACAACGAAGGTTGCGCCGGAGCCCGTTTGACCGACGTGGACTTCTTTTTTTGCGCCCAGGTTTCGTTGAACGCGCCCGCCGTCAACACCAACGCTGCCAGTCCCAACATAAAAACACGAGTAAATGAGCCTGAAAACTTCCGCATAATATTCTCCTCTCAGTGATTGATTTACTTGTTTAGGGGAGTCATTCGCCAAGCAGAAAGCTTAACAGACAACCACACATCGGCAAAGCGAGCGACACTTTATCCTACAAATACGCCGGCAAATATGCCGACAAATATGCCGACATATTTGCCTGGCAAATGTGTTTGTCAGGGCATTTGACGGCCACGACGATTTACTAAGTTCCAGACGGTTCTTATAATCGCCGGGCGTTATCGGCAGAGCATCAGAACCAAAAGCCGTGAAAGACAAAGTCAACAAACACGACCGCAGGCCCAGGGCCAGGTGTTAACAAGCGGTCGTTTTAACCCCTTCTGCTAGGAACCAAATTCATGCTGAAGAAGCTATTTGCCCCTGAAAACCTGCTCAATCTGCTTTTGATCTTTGTCCCGTTGGCAGCCGTGCTGGAAATTATGCACGCCAACCCCATCGCCATCTTTGTCACCTCGTCGCTGGCGATCATTCCGCTAGCCGGTTGGATGGGACGCGCCACCGAACATCTGGCTGAAAAGCTGGGCCAGGGCGTCGGCGGATTGCTCAACGCCACCTTTGGCAACGCCGCCGAATTGATCATCGCCTTGATGGCCTTGCGCAAAGGCTTGTTTGAAGTCGTCAAGGCTTCGATCACCGGTTCGATCATCGGCAACATTTTGCTGGTGCTGGGCTTGAGCGTGCTGGTCGGCGGTCTGAAATATCCGCGCCAGTCGTTCAACAAAACTGCCGCGATGCTGGGTTCGACGATGTTGGCGCTTTCTGCCATCGCGCTGCTAATGCCCGCCGTGTTTCATTTGCTGGTCAAAAACAATCCGACGGCGGAACGCGATCTGAGCCTGGAAATCGCCGTCGTCTTGATCATTACCTATGTGCTCAGTTTGGTGTTCACCTTGCGCACGCATTCGCATCTATACACGGGCGGCGTGGATGAAAAAGAGGAACAGGAAGCCATTGGCACCCACGGTTGGAGCCAAAGTCGCTCGTTGATCACCTTGCTGATTGCCACCGTTTTGGTCGCCGTAATGAGCGAATTTCTGGTGGGCGCGGTCGAAGAAGCTTCGCACGCTTTGGGCCTGACGCCGATTTTTGTGGGCGTCATCCTGGTCGCCATCATCGGCAACGCGGCGGAACATTCGACGGCGGTGCTGGTCGCGCTCAAAAACAAAATGGATTTGGCGCTGAACATCGCCATCGGATCGAGCATGCAAGTGGCGCTGTTTGTCGCGCCCGTGCTGGTGTTTGCCAGTTACCTGTTCGGCAAACCAATGGATTTGCTGTTTACGCCGCTGGAAGTCGTTGCCATTTCGGTTTCGGTGCTGGTCGTCGCGTTGATTGCGCAGGACGGCGAATCAAACTGGATGGAAGGCGTTTTGTTGTTGGCCGTTTACACCATTTTGGGACTGACATTTTACTTTTTGCCGGCCTGACCTTGCGCAGGCGGTTGCTGACATGAATTCACCACTCGATAAAATCAAACCTCACGTGCGTGCGATCAGCGCCTATACGCTGGCGCCGCTCGAAGCTCCGATCAAAATCAACCAAAACGAAAACCCGTTCGGCATGCCGACGGCCATCAAAGATGAAGTGTTACGCCGCGCCGCCGCACACGATTGGGCGCGCTATCCCGAATTTGTCCCGGCCTCATTGCTGGAAAAACTGGCAGCCTATGCCGGTTGGCGCGCTGACGGCGTGATGGCGGGCAATGGCTCCAACGAAATGATCCAGTCGGTCGTCAATGCCATTGTCGGCCCCGGCGTAAAAGTTGTGCTGCCCGAACCGACGTTTTCCGTCTATCAACAAGTCGTGCGCGTCGCCGGGGGCGAAATCGTGCCCGTCTCGCTCAACGAAGATTTGACCTACAACTATCCGCGCCTGGCCAGCAAGATCGTCACGTCAAAAGCCGATCTGGCCATCATTTGTTCGCCGAACAATCCGACCGGGTGCACGATTTCGGCGCGCGATCTGGCGGCCATCCTGCGCAACACAGACGCCATCATCGTCGTGGATCAGGCTTATCTGGAAATCGGCGGCGAAGATTTCGTCGCTTTGCTGCAAGAACACCAAAACCTCGTCATTCTGCGCACGTTTTCCAAAGCGATGGCGATGGGCGGATTGCGCGTCGGTTATTGTCTGGCCGCGCCCGAATTGATTCGCGAATTCAACAAGGCCAAGATGCCTTACAGCCTGAATTTCTTTTCGATGACGGCGGCGGAAATCGCGCTGGAAAACATTCACCTGTTGCAGCCGCTGGTCGAAAAGATGCAACAGGAACGCGACCGACTCTTTCGCGAATTGCAGAACTTCGATGGCTGGTTTACGCCCGTGCCGTCAGAAGCGAACTTTTTCTGCGTGCATACCAAAATTCCGCCGCAAGAACTCTTCGAAGCGTTGCACGCGCGCGGCATTCTGATTCGCAACGTCAGCAGCGCGCCGATGCTCGCCGATTGCGTGCGCATCAGCGTCGGCACACCGGAAGAAAACGACAAATTGCTGGACTCGCTCCGCGAAATTCTCAAACAGCGGTAATTCAATGAATCGCCAAGCCGAAATCAAACGCAAAACCAAAGAAACAGACATCCGGGTTGCGCTCAACCTGGACGGCGCGGGAACCAGCCGCATCAATACCGGCATAGGCTTTCTCGATCACATGCTCGATTTGTTTGCCCGCCACGGACTGTTTGATCTGGAAGTCGAATGTCAGGGCGATTTGCACATTGACGATCACCATTCGGTCGAAGACATCGCCATTTGCCTGGGTCAGGCTTTTGCGCAAGCCCTGGGCGAAAAACGCGGCATCGTCCGCTATGGCGCGGCCTATGTGCCCATGGACGAAACGCTGGCGCGGGCCGTGGTGGATTTGTCCGGGCGTTACTATCTGGTTTACCGCGTCGAAAACACGCGCGACAAAGTCGGCGCCCTTTCGGTCGAACTGGTCGAACATTTCTGGCACTCGTTCGCCGAACACTGCCGCTGCAATCTGCACATCGAAGTCCTGTACGGACGCAACCAACACCACATCATCGAAGGCGTTTTCAAAGCCGTCACGCGCGCTCTGGCCCAGGCTGTGCGCGTGGACGAACGAATCACCGGCGTGATGTCTACCAAAGGAACGATTTCAGGAAGTTAGTCATGACCATTGCCATCATTGATTACGGCGTAGGCAATCTGGGCAGCGTGGAAAAAGCGTTTACTTCGCAAGGCATCGCCGCCGTCGTCACCCACGACGAAGCGACGTTGCGTCAGGCCGACAAACTGGTATTGCCCGGTGTGGGCGCTTTCAAAGCCTGTATGGACGGATTGCGCGCACACGGGTTTGTCGAATTCGTGCTGGAACAGGCACACGCGGGCAAACCGATTCTCGGCGTCTGTGTCGGTTTGCAAATGTTGTTTGACGAAGGCCACGAGTTTGGCGTGCACAAAGGATTGGGCTTGCTGCCGGGTCGCGTCGTCAAATTTCCTGACGGCGTGCGCGTGCCGCACGTCGGCTGGAATCAGGTCGCCTTTCGCGGAAACGCCGGTACGCATCCGCTCTTTAGCGATTTGCCGGATCAGTCGTTCTTCTATTTCGTGCATTCGTATTACGTCGAACCGACAGACGCGGCGTGCGTGTTGGGCGAAACCGAATACGCCGGGCGTTATGCCTCGATTTGCGGACGCGGGAACGTGGTCGGCGTACAATTTCACCCCGAAAAAAGCCAGACGGCGGGATTGCGCTTGCTGAAAAACTTCGCCGCAATGTAATCACCAGAAACCAGAAAGGCGGCAGAACGTTATGCCGATTCGCACAATGAAAGCGTTCATTTGTTTCTGCCTGTTGTTGATCACGTCGCGTTCAGGCACTGCCGCCTTTGACGCGCAAACCGCTCGCCCCGTTCAACCTGCCGCCCTCAAACTGCTTTACCCGAATGGCGTCGCGCTTGACGCCCAAGGCACAGTTTATCTATCTGACATCGGCACACATCGCGTGTTGAAACTGACGCGCGCCGGTCGTTTGTTACCCATCGCAGGCAGCGGCGAAAGCGGATTCAGCGGTGACGGCGGCCCCGCTCTGCAAGCCAAACTCTCAGCGCCACACGATCTGTTATTCGATGCCCAAGACAATTTGCTGATCGCAGATACCGGCAATCAGCGCATACGCCGCATTGACCGACAAGGCGTAATTTCGACGATTGCCGGTGACGGCAAAGCCCTGCAATCGAATTTCAACGGCGCTGTGCCTGCCACGTCGCTCAACAATCCACAAAGCCTGGCGCTGGATCGCGCGGGCAACCTGTTGATTGCTGACACCTATAGCCACGTCGTGCGTCGCCTGGAACGCGATGGCAGCCTGACCGTTTTTGCCGGCTCGGTCGGTGGCTACGGTGGCGACGGCGGCCCGGCCAGGCAAGCACAACTAAACCTGCCGATGGCCGTCGCGGTCGCGCCAGACAACAGCGTTTATATCAGCGACGCAGGCAACAGCCGCATTCGTCGCGTCACGCCGGACGGTGTCATCCACACCATCGCCGGGTTCGGCCCGCCGCAAGACACCTATGGCGGCGGATTTGCCGGAGACGGCGGCCCGGCGGAAAAAGCCAAACTGTTTTCGGCCACCGATTTGAAATTCGACGCGGCGGGCAACTTATACATTTGCGACAGCGGCAACCACCGCTTGCGCGTGGTTCGCAACGGCGTGATCAACACCATCGCCGGAACCGGTCAACAAGGATTTGGCGGCGACGGCAAACGCGCCGCCGAAGCGACATTCAACACGCCGCAAAAACTGACGCTAGCGCCAGACGGCAGCCTGTTTGTCACGGATCGGGCCAATCACCGATTGCGAAAAATTGACGCCAACGGATTGATCCAAACCATCACCGGGGCAGGTTCTTCTTCAGCGCTCATACTGCCCTGAATCACCAGAAAGGCTCTATATGCGACAGCGAGCATTCGGCAAAACTCTTTTCGTCATGCTCTGGGCCATCCTGACCATCTGGCTTGGCGCATCCTCTTTGCACGCGCAAAAACCAAATGCAGGCAAAACCCGTTTTCCCGGTGAACACACGGAAGAAAAACTCGCCCCCGTTCGCCCTGACCGGCAAATCAGCGACCTGACGCATCAGGTCACGGCGCAATTGCCGCCCACGAAAAGCAGCCAGCAAAAAATCGTATGGCGCAACCTGATTGATCAACACTTGTTCGGCGCAATGCAACGCGACGCCATTCCGCATGCACCGCTGACCAACGATTACGAATTTTGCCGCCGCCTTTACCTGGACCTCACCGGACGCATTCCGACACCGGCGCAACTCAACGCCTTTGTCAGCAACAACGCGCCGGACAAGCGCGACAAATTGATCGAAGAGCTGATCGCCAGCCCGGCCTGGGTTGGGCACTGGGGCTATTGGTATGGCGATTTGGTGCGCGCGTGCGCCAATCGCATCGGCAATCCGACGCTCAAACATTTCGACGCGTGGTTGCGGCAGTCATTCAAAGCCGACAAACCCTACGATCAGTTGGTGAGCGAAATGCTGACGGCGACCGCCCCCAACACCAACTGGATGCCTGACGCTGCGCCGTCCGGCTTTTTGACGCGCTGGCACATCACTGGCGCAACGATGTATGACGACAATTACGAAGACACCGCCGATGAAATCATCGTCAACGCTGCGCGGCTGTTTTTGGGCGTCAATTACCAATGCATCTCTTGCCACGGCGGCAAAGGCTTTCTGGAAAAAGTCAGCCTTGATCTGGTAAGCAAGAAACGGCGTGATTTCTGGGCGATGGCGGCGTTTTTTGGCAATACGCGCATTCGTGTTGTGCCGTATCAGGATCGTTACACCATCACAGACGACGGCAACGGATACGACACAAAAGGCTGGAGCCAGGTTCGCTTGCAACGCGAAGGCGGCGACATTCAGCCGACCTTCATCCTGACCGGCGAAAAAGCAGACCCGCGCAAACCGTTGCGCCCACAATTTGCGCGTATGCTGACGCAACATCCGCAATTTGCGCGCGCCACCGTCAATTTGATCTGGAAACAGTTTTTCGGCCTGGGATTGGTTGATCCGGTAGATGCATTCGATCTGGCGCGACAAGACCCCAAAGCCCAATTGCCTGCGCCGTGGACGTGCCAGCCGACCAATACGGATTTGCTGGACGCGTTGGCGCGTGATTTTGCCGCGCACCGGTTCAGCCTGAAATACCTGATGCGCACCATCTCACGGTCAAACGCCTACCAGCTTTCGTCGCGTTTCGACGGTGACTGGAAAGAAGGTTACACGCCGTATTTTGCCCGCCATTTCGTGCGCCAGCTGACCGCCGAACAAATGCACGACGCCATTTCACAGGCGACGCTGGTCTTTGGCAATTACAAACGGCGCGACTGGACGTATGAAACACCGATTGCCTCCGCACGGTTCTGGACGGAAGCCGCTTCGCCTGAAGACATCAACAGCGGCGAAGCCAAAAACTTCTTGCGCACGTTTGGTCAGGCCAACCGCGAACAGTTTGACCGGCAACCGGGCGGTTCAATTTTGCAGGCGATGATGCTGATGAATAGTCCGTTTGTCACCAACCGCGTGCTGGCAGAAAACGGCAGCCTGGTTGAGCAGTTGGTGAAGTCAGCCAAAAGCAATGGCGAATTGGTCGAGGAATTGTATCTGGCAACCCTTTCGCGTCATCCGCTGCCACAGGAAAAACAGCTCGCCCTTTCCTGGTTGGAAAAAGACCGACGACAAGGCGCGGAAGATTTGCACTGGAGTTTGCTGAACAAGCTGGATTTCGTCTTTAACTATTGAGGCGCGCTCAGCGCGAGACCGAAAACGGCGAGAGCGAGACAAGCATTGCGCCTGTCTCGCTCTCGCCATTTTTCGTGACTGCACTTATTCAGGCCTGCCGCCGCGTCCCTTGTCACCCGTTTGCTCTCGCTCGCGGGTCAACTCAATCAAATCCACGCTGTCTGCCGCATCGCCCAGCAAATGACGGCAGAAATAATCCGCGCGAATCCAGAAAAAGTAATTGGTCGCATCGGCATAACCGTGCCGTTTGCCGGGAATGATGAATTGATCAAAGCGTTTGTTGGCCTTGATCAACGCATCAGCCATGCGCAGCGTGTTGGCCGGATGCACGTTGTCATCCATGTCACCAGTCACCAACAACAACCTGCCTTTCAGGTTCTTGGCCAGTTCGGAATTCTTCTCGATTGAATATTCGAACTTCACGTTGCCGTCTTTGTCCGTGACTTCTTTGACGCCGTGGTGCTTCTCGCTCCACCAACGGTTGTAGATGTTGTTTTCGTGATTGCCCGAAGACGACACCGCAACTTTGAAAAAGTCAGGAAAGACCAACATCGCCGCCGTAGACATAAAGCCGCCGCCCGAATGGCCGTAAATGCCGACGCGATCCACGTCAACGAACGAGTGACGGCGCGCCAGTTGTTCAATCGCGGCTTTTTTGTCCGCCAACCCGTAATCGCGCAAATTGCCGTAGCCGTAATTGTGATACCACTTCGACCGTTGCGGATGGCCGCCACGATTGCCGACTTCGATCACGATAAAACCGAACTGCGCCAACGTCACACGGTCATTGCGCGCGGTAAAGGTCTTGGTCACGCTTTCGGTCTGCGGCCCAGGATAAACATACGCGATGATCGGATAACGCTTGTTCGGGTCAAAATCGAATGGCTTATACATCACGCCATACAAATCAGTGATGCCGTCGTCGGCTTTGACTTTGAATGGTTCGGGATATTTGTATCCGGCTTCCAACATGGCGGTCATGTCTGTCGTTTCCAGCTTCAGCGCCAGATTGCCAAGCTGATCATACAACCCGGATTCGGGCGGGCAATTCACGCGCGAAGAGTTATCCACGAAATACTTGCCCGAATCAGACACGGCCACCGCGTGCGAACTGTCGCCCGGATCGAGCAATTTCACGCCGCTGCCATTCAGGTTGATGCTATAAAAATGTTCGTAATAGGGGTCTTCGCCGGCTTCACGCCCGTTGGCGGTGAAATAGAGCGTGCGCGTTTTTTCGTCCAGACTTTCGATGCTGTCGCTGTAAAACTCGCCCGCTGTGATCTGATTTTTGAGCGTTCCGTTGGCATCAAACAAATAGTAATGCCCCCAGCCGTCACGCTCTGACCAGTGAATCAGTTCCTGTCCGTTGTTGACCAACCACAAAGGTTTGAGTTCCACATAGGTGTTCAACCGCTCTTCGATCAGCGTTTTGACTTCGCCCGTCGTGGTGTCAGCCACACACACGTCAATCTTGTGCAGATCGCGGCTGGTGCGGCTGAAATACAGTTTGTCCGAACCATCCGCCAGCCATTTCGGTTCGACGCCGGAACCTTGCGGGCCGCCGCCTTGCTGTTGCTGATCCTGCTGCTCGCCACTGCGATCCACCTGAATGCCGCGCGCACGCTCGCGCTCTGCATTGGTGACGCGTGCGGTGTAAACCGCGACTTGTTGATCCTGAAAGCGGTCTTCTTTGATTTTGACGCGCGCTTTGCTGGCGATGTCGAACACCTCTAAATCCGCCTGGGGCTGATTGACTTCGCCAGGCATGCCATAGCGATAGCTTTCGAGCGCCGGACGCGGCGACGCCAACGAATTGATCACCCACAATTCGGCGACCTTGCGTTGATCATTGCGCAGCACTGAAAACTTGCGCGAGTCTTTGGCCCAATAAACCGTGATGGCCGGTACGCGCGGCGTTTTGTTTTTCTCGCTGAACCGGTATGGACGCTTTTCTTCTTCGCGCAAACGACGCGCATAGCTGTAATTCTCTTCGCCGTCGGTGGTGAGTTGCGTCTCGACAATTGTCGGATCGTCGTCTTTTTTCAATGCCTTGGCGTAATTCTCTGCGTCCATGAAAAACAGATTCTGGCCGCGGGCAAAGACAATCGTTTTTTCGTCGGGCGAAATCGAAGCCCAGCGCGCTTTGCGTGGCGGTTGGTAATCCGGCAACAGTTTCAGTTGCGCGGTGGCCAGATCGTATTCGAAATAAATCGTGCGGGTGCGCGTTCCGCCTGCGGGACCGGCTTCTGCGTCTTGCCCGCCGCCGTCCTGCCCGGCGCGATTTTGCTGCCCGCGTCCCTGGCCAGCCGCAGCAGGCGGTTCTTCCTTTTTCACCCCCGGAATCTCAGCGTCACGCGGCACACTGACGTCGAATTGCAACGCCGAGTCTTTCTTCGTCATGCGCACGCTGTTGAGCGGCAGGTGCTGCGCGTCATAGGGGATGCGCGTCAATTGCGTAAGCTGTGCCGCCATTTTGGCGCTGTCAAAGAGCGGGCTTTTGCTTTTGCGCAGCGGGTCGACCAGCCAGAATTTCCGGCCCTGGCTGGTTTCGTAGCTGTACCAGAACTTATCGCCGGTCTCCAGCCAGTGCGGCGCAACCGAAGCGTCAAACACCATCTTGCCGACTTTGGCCGTTGTCCAACGCGACGCCAGTTCATAGTTGGCTTTGCGTACGCGGTTGTCCTGACTGGCTTTGGCTGCATTGCCGTCTTGCGCGACGACAGGCGGCAAAATAAAGCTCAGACTTAAGCCAACCGCCAGCACGCGTTGGAGGCAGCGCGCAAATGCGCCGCGAAGCTGTCTGCTAGACATCGGGTTCTTCCTCCCACATTGTTGAGTTACTGTCAGATGTAGCGCACCGTCGGGTGCAGAAAGAATTGCCAGACGATTCGCGCGCGTTGGCGTCACAGTTTGTGGCAACGCCGCCGGGGAACCGCCGTTGTCGTTAAATACTGCGCAGGCTGAAGCCTGGTTTCAGGTTTGTGTTCTGCAACGACAAGCGAACCAATCACCGTCGTTCACAGGCACACGCTCTTTTTTTTGCCGATTGGTTAGTGCTTCGGCGCATTTCGCCGTAGTATGTGCATCCGCATTCACCTGCAATCCGAAGTCAGGAAGTTCAGGCAACCTGGCAAGCAAACGCAAACCTTGAGCGAGGCGCAACGCCATGAAACGAAACCATCGGAACATTCCCATGCTGACCCGCCGCGAACTTTTACGCGTAGGCGGTATCAGTCTCGCGGGGGGCTTTCTCAACCGTTTTCG
>JAEUQO010000101.1 GCA_016789605.1 Acidobacteriota bacterium | reverse complement strand
TCTTTGCTGGATCGCAGTATGAATTTTGAAGAGGGCAACTTTTATGACTCCTTTTGATCTTTCAGGCCGCGTGGCGATCGTCACTGGCGGCAACGGCGGTATCGGACTTGGCATGGCGCGCGGATTGGCCAGCGCAGGCGCGGCAGTTGTCGTTGCCGGACGCAACGCCGAGAAAAACGCCGCCGCAGTCACCGAACTGGAAGCGCTCGGCGCTAGCGCTGCCGCAGTCGTCGTCAACGTCACCGAACAAGCTTCGTGTCAGGCGCTGGTTGCTGCTGCGGTCGAACGCTTCGGACGGCTGGATATTTTGATCAACAACGCGGGCACGAACATTCGCAAACAGCCTGCGGAATACGAACTGGCCGAATGGCGCGAAGTGTTGGAAACCAACCTGACCAGCGCTTTTGTTTGTTCACAGGCGGCCTATGCTGAAATGAAACGCGCGGGCGGCGGCAAAATCATCAACATCGGTTCGATGATGTCTATCTTCGGCGCTTCGTTTGCGGTGCCGTATGCGGCGAGTAAAGGCGGCATCGTGCAAATGACCAAAGGACTGGCGACGGCCTGGGCCAAAGACAACATTCAGGTCAACGCCGTGTTGCCCGGTTGGATTGACACCGACCTGACACGCAAAGCGCGCCAACAGGTTAACGGCTTGCACGAACGCGTGCTCGAACGCACTCCGGCAGGCCGTTGGGGCATCACCGACGATTTCGCGGGCATCGCCGTCTTTTTGTCCAGCCCGGCTTCGGATTTCATCACCGGCACGGCAATTCCGGTGGACGGCGGATATTCGGTGCAAGGGTAAAGACGGTTTTTAGGAAGCTAAGGCTTCTGTGACGGTGAAGAGAATTGGGCAGTAGAGGTCTCTGAAGATGATAAGCGACGTTGTTCTGCTACAATCGGGCAAAAAGGTCCGAGAGTTTGAACCGCTTGATTGCGCAGGAACAAAGGAATGCCCTGAAAAAGGAGGGCTTTTATGAGTGAGCAAATTACGCTTCAAGTCTCGAGCAGCGTGCTCGAATTCTATAGCCAAATCGCTGCTAGCACCCAGCAAAGCGTGGAAGCCGTTCTTGCCAAGTTGCTGGAATCGTCTGTTGTAGAAAAGCCAGTCGAATGGATGTCGGATGAAGAAGTATTGGCGCTGTCAGAATCACGCATGACAGCGGAACAGGATCAGGCGTTAAGCGAGTTGCTGTCACAGCAACGTGAAGGCGCGTTGGATGCGGACGGGAGGCTTCGGCTAAGCGAGTTGATGCAAGTTTACGAGCGGGGGTTGTTGCGTAAGTCCCAGGCGTTGCGTGTGGCTGTCGAGCGAGGATTGCGCGAGCCATTAAAGTTTTGACGGTGCTAAGGATGAGCAGCAGCAATATTCCAGAGTCCATTCGTCAGCGTGTGCGTGAGTCCTTCAACGATCGCTGTGCGTATTGTCTTAGTTCTCAGCGCTACTCCAATGCCAGATTTGAAGTTGAACACATCACTCCGAGATCACTGGGCGGAAGTGATGATGAACCAAATCTTTGCCTTTCCTGTCGGTTGTGCAACTCATACAAGAGTGCCAAAGTCGAGGAGCTTGATCCGGTTAGTCTGACAGTTGTTCCCTTGTTTAACCCGCGCCTTCAATCCTGGCAGGATCATTTTCAATGGACCCGAGATGGCACAATGATTGTCGGGAAAACCGAGATAGGGCGCGCTACGGTTGTTGCCTTGAAACTCAATAACGAAATTTCTGTGATGGTGCGCCGTAATTGGGTAAGTGTCGGCTGGCATCCTCCCATAGATTCAATCTGAAATTGATTTATGTCTTCACTCACCAAAATTCCGGCAGGCGTGCAGTATTTCTTTGACGAAGAAGTGCGGTTGCGGCGTTCGGTCGAAGCGCGCGCGATGCGCGTTTTTGCCGGATGGTCGTACGACGAAATCATCCTGCCGATGTTTGATTATCACGATCTGTTTGCGCGCGGGATGGGCGTGGAAAAAGCCGAAGCCACGTATCGGTTTGTTGACCGCGACGGCGCGTTGTTGGCGTTGCGGCCAGAACTGACGTCGTTGGTGGCGCGCACGGTAGCGACGCGGTTTTTGAAGCGTGCGCGTCCGGTTCGGCTGTGCTATTCCGGCGAAGTTTTCCGTTACGACGATCCGACCGAACGCGCGGCGCGCGAATTTCATCAATTAGGCGTTGAGCATATCGGCGAGCCGGATGTGGTGGCTGACGTCGAAGTGTTGTTGGTTGCCGCCGAAGTGCTGAGCGCGCTTGGGCTGGATGATTTTCGCATTGCGCTTTCGCACGTGGATTTTTTCAGCGGCGTGGCTGGATTTTTGGGCCTGGACGATGCCCAGCGCAGCGAGTTGCGAGCGCTGATTGATCGGCGCAACAGTTTGGCGCTGGCAGAGTTTTTGCAAAAAGTCGCGGCGCACATTGAACCCGAACGCCGCAATGATTTCTGTCGGCTGACGCAAATCGCTGGCAAGGAAGGTGCCATCGAACGCGCGCGCGAAATTTTGCTCAATGAAAAATCCCGCGCGGCGGTTGAACATCTGGGCCGAATTTACGGCACGCTGACAGAGCTGGGATTGCGCGACAATTTCGACATTGATCTGGGCGATACTGGCGGACAGGAGTATTACACCGGTTTGGTGTTCAAGGTCTTTGTGCCGGAACTGGGCGTCGAAATCGGCAGCGGCGGACGCTATGACAACCTGATTGCCAATTTCGGGCAGGCAGAACCCGCCGTCGGATTCTCATTCGCCCTGGATGGATTGGTCAGCGCCATTGGCAAACGCCAGTCTGCGCACGCGCCGCAAACGGCAGAATCCGCGCAGGCGATCAGCGTCAACGGCGATTTAGTTGCGGCGTTTGCTGCCGCGCGTGCACAACGAGCACAACAGAAACAGGTAAAGATCAGTGCCAAATAACCAACTGACAATCGCGCTTTCCAAAGGTCGCATGCAAGACGATGCGCTGGCGATGTTTGCGCGCGCCGGCATTGTCGTCGAAGAAAGCGAATTGAAATCGCGCAAACTCATCATCCATTCCGCCGATGGCCGTTACGCGTTTATTTTGGTCAAACCCGGCGATGTGCCGACTTATGTCGAATACGGTGTGGCTGACGCAGGCATCTGCGGTCGCGACGTGCTTTTGGAATCGCAGGCCGATGTGCACGAACCGCTGGATTTGAAATTCGGCTATTGCCGCATTGCCGTGGCAGGCAAACGCGAATTGATGGGGCAGGATTACAACTTGCTGGCGACGGTGCGCGTCGCGACAAAATACAAACGCATTGCGTCGGAATACTTTCAGCAAAAAGGCGTGCCGATCGAAGTCATTCCGCTTTCCGGTTCGGTCGAACTCGCGCCGCTGATCGGGCTTTCCGATCGTATCGTGGACCTGGTCGAAACCGGGCGCACGTTGAAAGAAAACGGCCTGGACGTGATCGAAGTCATCACCGAATCAACCGCGCGGTTGGTCGTCAACCGCGCCAGCTTTCATTTGAAGCGTCAGGAAGTCGGCAGCTTGATCGCGCAATTGACAGACATTTTGGAGAAGGAACGGGAGAACGCGAAACACGCATAGACCGGGCACACAGGCGCGAAAGTCTTGCTCTGACCGGCTATGTTTGGTTTTGCCTTTTTGACAAGCGCTATGATTGAAATACTGAAAGTGAACGGCGCGCTCGCCGCAGAAAACCCCAAACTGAAAAAGATTCTGAGCCGGGATGTCGGCTTGAATAACGAAATCATGACGCGCACCGATGCGATCATTCGCGAAATTCGCGAACGCGGCGATGCGGCCTTGATCGAATTCACCACGCGGTTTGACGGCGTGCAATTGACGCCCGAAACCTTGCGCGTTGACCGGCAAACCATCGCGGAACTGGCCGCGCAAGTGGATGCCGAGCTGATCGCGGCAATGCGCGAAGCCATTGCCAACATTCGTCATTATCACGAACACCAATTGACCAAAGATTGGGAAATCGAACGCCCGAACGGCGTGCGTTTGGGGCAACGTGTGCGTCCGTTGCAGATCGTCGGGTTGTATGTGCCGGGCGGCAGCGCGGCGTATCCTTCGACGGTGATGATGAATGCGATTCCGGCGCAGGTCGCTGGCGTGCCGCGCATCGTGGTGGTTACGCCGCCCGCGCAATTTCAGGCCAATCCGGTCATTGCCGCCGTTTTGCAGGAACTGGGATTGTTTGAAGTGTATACCGTCGGCGGCGCGCAAGCGGTCGCCGCGTTGGCGTTTGGCACTGAAACCTTGCCGCGCGTAGACAAGATCGTCGGCCCCGGCAATGCCTATGTTGCCGCTGCCAAAAAACAGGTGTATGGCGCAGTGGATATTGATTCCATCGCCGGGCCGAGCGAAATCGTCGTGGTTGCGGATGACACGGCGCGCGCGGATTTCGTGGCCGCCGATTTGCTTTCACAAGCCGAACACTCTGAAGACGCCGCCGCCATTCTGATCACGCCCAGCGAAGCGTTGGCCGCCGCCGTGCGCGAAGAACTGATTCGCCAGACGGTGACGCTTTCGCGCAAAGCCATCGTCGAAAAATCGCTGGCTGATTTTGGCGCGTTGCTGGTGGTGGAAACCATGGCAGCCGCCTGTGCTTTGGCAGACGCCATCGCGCCGGAACACGTCGAAGTCATTACGGAAGATTGCGAAGCGCACGCGGCGTTGATTCACAACGCGGGCGCGATTTTCGTCGGGCCCTATTCGCCCGAACCCGTCGGCGATTATTT
Source organism: Acidobacteriota bacterium (assembly GCA_016789605.1). Taxonomy (GTDB): domain Bacteria; phylum Acidobacteriota; class Blastocatellia; order RBC074; family RBC074; genus RBC074. Next base: position 12,582 of record JAEUQO010000101.1, on the reverse strand, counting down.
CGCAGGCACAAATCACGTATTGCCGACCGGCGGCACCGCGCGTTTCTCTTCGGCGTTGGGCGTTTACGACTTTTTGAAACGCACCAGCGTCATTCGTTACACCAAAGAAGAGTTGTTGCGCACAGCAGCTTCCATCGAACGGTTGGCCCTGGCCGAAGGCTTCGAGGCGCATGCGCGCTCGGCCACCATTCGCTATGAATGAGGTTGGTGGCAGCGGCGCGGCAGAATGTGCGGCGAGACAGACTTGGTTTGACCAGCCGGAAACCCGCGCAGTACAATCCCGCTTACTTTATTCCAACCTCAACACAATCCAACGGAGACAAGAGCTATGAATTATCAGGAGATTGAGTCGCTGCTCGGAGCAGACGGCCAAGCTTTGCTCAAACACGAGTGTAAAACGATTGATAAAGAATTGCTGCACCTGCCCGGTCCTGATTTTGTGGACCGCGTGTGGACGGATTCTGATCGTCCTTCGGCGGTGTTGCGCAACTTGCAGCACACGTTCAATACGGGCCGTCTGGCCGGAACCGGTTATGTTTCGATTCTGCCGGTGGATCAGGGCATCGAACACTCGGCGGGCGCCAGCTTCGCCAAAAATCCGATCTATTTTGACCCGGCCAAAATCGTCGAACTGGCCATCGAAGGCGGTTGCAACGCCGTCGCTTCGACCTTGGGCGTGCTCGGCGCGTGCAGCCGCAAATACGCGCACCGTATTCCCTTTATCGTCAAAGTCAACCACAACGAATTTCTGACCTATCCGAACAAATTCGATCAGGTGATGTTTGGCCGTGTTGAACAAGCGTTCGAAATGGGCGCGACCGGCATCGGCGCGACCATCTATTTCGGTTCGGACGAAGCCACGCGCCAATTGCAGGAAGTGTCCGAAGCGTTCCAGCGCGCACACGAACTGGGGCTGTACACCGTGTTGTGGTGTTACCTGCGCAATGCGGACTTCAAAAAAGACAAGGATTACCACGTGTCGGCAGATTTGACCGGCCAGGCCAATCACTTGGGCGTGACCATCGAAGCCGACATCATCAAACAGAAATTGCCGTTGAATAACGGCGGGTACAAAGCGCTGGCGTCTAAAGAAAATCCATATGGCAAAACCGACGACCGCGTTTATACCGAACTGGCTTCCGACAACCTGATTGACTTGACTCGGTACCAGTTGGCGAACTGTTACATGGGCCGCGCCGGTCTGATCAATTCCGGCGGCGAATCCAAGGGCGCAAGCGATTTGGCCGAAGCCGTGCAGACCGCCGTCGTCAACAAACGCGCGGGCGGTATGGGGCTGATTTCGGGCCGCAAAGCCTTCCAGCGTCCGATGAAAGAAGGCGTGCAAATCCTGAACGCGATTCAGGACGTGTATCTGGCCAAAGAAATCTCTGTGGCGTAACTGCCTTCGAGAATGACAGGCTCAAAGCAAAAGGCGTCAGGGAAATGAGATTCCCTGACGCCTTTTGCTTGTGCGTTAATCCGGCGTATTTGTCATGACGCCGATTCAATTTTCACCGCCGGTTTGGTTTTTTTGTCGTTGCCGGAAGTAAAAAGCCTGCCCAACCGCAGTTTCAGCCACAGATCAAAGAAATCGTAGGCTGTGCGCGCTACGCGTCGCAGGGTGAAAAACTGTGACTGGCCGTGCAAACGCGGATAGTGATGCACGGGCGTTTCGGCAAAGTGGTACCCGGCAGCGTGCAACTTATAAACCAGTTCGGTGCAAACAACGCCGCTGGTCGAACTCAGCGAAATGCTTTGCACCGCCGTGCGCCGTAACAAACGGAAATCGCAATCTACGTCGCGAATCGGCAAATTGAACAACAAGCGAGCCAGGAATTTGTAAATGCCGCCCAGCACGACGCGGCGGCGCGCATCGGAACGTTTGATCTTGTATCCGTTCACGATGTCTATCTCGGGCGTCAGCAGCGGCAACAACTTTGAAATTTCGCTGACGTCGTATTGACCATCGCCGTCAGTGTAAAAGACCAAATCCTTGGTCGCGTGTTCAAACCCGGAACGAAGTGCGCCGCCATATCCGCGATTGCGCGGATGGTGCACGACGCGCAAGCGGGGCTGCGTCTTGGCCATTTCATCCAGCACGGCGGCGGTGCCGTCGCTGCTGCCGTCGTTAACGACGATGATTTCGTAATCGTTGGTCAGTTGCGGCAGGATGGCAAAAGTTTTGCGCACCAGGTTGGCAATCGAACCTTCATCGTTATAGGCCGGAAAAAAGACGCTGATGCTTGGTGTGGTCAGGGGACGCTCTTGCATTGATCCTCCAGGCTTAAAAAGCACACGGACAATTTTAGAAAGCACACAGGGGCTGTGCGCAATTACGGTTCAGTTCAGCTCCGGGTTCGCAGTTGTTTGAGCTGGCGCCTGTGCTGTATCCGCTTCGCGGCTGGGAATCCAGCAAACGAAGCCTTCGGTTTCGCCCAGCAGCTTGACGTTGGGGATGGCGTTGCAAATATCAGAAAAAACACGTTTGTCCATAATGACTGCGGTGTTGGGTTCTGCCGCCAGGTGATTTAGCACGCCTTCGACGGTGGCAATCGGTTCGCAAAATCGGTTGGCGTACCAGATGACTTGAAACAGATGCGCATCGCGCGGCGGACGCTCGGTATACAGCAGAATGCGTTGATCAGGCGGCGTGGCCGCTTCGGCGATAGGCGCCAGGCGGCGCAATTCTTCAGGCCGAAACCGGTATTTTGGATTGGCCGCCATCCCGGTCAGGGTCAAACACAGCACGCCATACGCAACTTTCAAAAACAATTTGCGTCGCTGGTCGGTCAACCATTGATCCAGCGGCAGCGCCGCCAGAATTGCAAAGGCCGGAAACACCGGCAGGATGTAACGCAGCCATTTGAATTCTGCCAGGCTGAACGGGCCGATGACGCACACAACCCACAGCAACAACAACCCGCTGGCGGCATCACGCTCGCGCAGGAGTTTTTTGCATTGCGCCAACAAACCAAGCAACAACAGCGGCAACCAGGGCCAATAACTGGCCAGCAAAAAGCGTGGGTATTGCAACAATCCGCCGCTGAATTGCGTGGGCTGTTTGCCGTTGGTCAGCGGCAAATTGTCTACCGTAAAGGAAAAGTGCAGCGCGAGAAACTCACCGCCGTGTAAACGGTATTGCGACACAAACCAAATCAAGGGCAAGCCCACAGACAGCAACAAACCCAGCAAAAAATGTTTGGCACGCAGCAGGGAAAGGCGCCCACTCAGCGGCAAATGCGCCAGCATGATGATGAGCGGAATCAGCCCCAAAAACGAACGCGTCAACACCGCACAACTGATGGCCAGCCCACAACCGAGAAAGTACCGAGGTTGTTTCAGCGCCTTGAGATAAAAGAACAACGCCAAGGCAAAAAAGAACGTGAAAGGCACGTCTGTCATGGCACGCATGGCAAAGCGCAGGAAGACTTGTGTGCAAAGCAGGATCATCATGGCCCAAACCGGCAACCAGTAAGAGGTCGTCAATTCGCGGGCAATGAAAAAGACCAACAGGATAGTGCCAAACCCCAACAGTGCGGCTGGGAAGCGCGCGGCAAAATCCGTGACGCCGAACAGCCACATAGACGCGGCTTCCAACCAGACAAAGAGCGGCGGTTTGTCAAAATCCAGTTGGCCATTCAGGTACACGCTCCACCACTGACCGGTGGCGAGCATCTGTTTTCCTTCGTGGGCATATACCGCATCGTCGTAACCGCTGAGATCGCCTTGATGCAGTCTGGTGAAAAGAACGAGCAGGGAAATCGCCGCCAGTAAGCACACGTGGAAGCGGCGCTCTGTATACAAGCGAGAGAACGACAGTGGTGGTTCGGAATAGATAGACCCACGACTACGCTCGCCCGTAAGGAGAAAACGGGTGAACATACGGCATCCTCCGGAAATCCTCGGCAGAAATTATAGCGAACGCTCCCGCACGAAAATTTTCGTAAACCGTTCCCGTCATGCTTGCGTCTATATGCACGAGCTAACAGGCAGAAGGCGGCAACCGTCGCTTAATTGTTTGTGGTTTTTGTGGAGTCAGTACGCCGGGCTTTCTCAGGGCGATGGCGTGCTGGCTCTTATAGTTTGTCTGCTGTCTACGTAACGCAGCACTACACTCCTTTACTCTCCCCTGCAAAGGCTTCTAAGTTCTGGGTTCAGTTGGTGGCTTGACGTCTTGCGACTGGAAAAACGGTTTGGCGCCTGCCAATCGCCGACTAATGCAGGACAAGTACTAAACTTTTTGTGTCTTTTGAAACGGGCGGAGTTTTGCATGCTTACAGGGTTTTGTAAATGGCCGAGAAGTTCAGGCCATTTGCCTGGCCAGGAAACAGAAAGATTGTCTGCCAATAGTGCAGGCAACAGTTAGGAATGGTGTGAATGACACGCCACGCGCCCTGAGAGACGCTCGTTTTACTCAGGTTTCGCCGAACAAAAACAAACGAGATTGGCCAATCAGCCCTGCAGGCGATTGTTTGCCGATCTTGTGAGAAGGAGAGCCATGTTCGCCAAATTTTTCCTGACGCTGTGTTGCTGTTGCGGATTGGTATCGCTGGCAAACGGACAACGCCGACCTTTGCCGCTGGTTGAAGTGCGAGAAGCGCCCGCCGTCATTTTGCCCGGCGGATCGGTTGGCACAGGCGCACTGTTGAGCATTGATTGCAACAGCCCGGTGGAATGGGATAGCGCGGGCAATCTGTTTCTTTTTACTTCGTCACAACACCCTTACCGCACCAGCGGTGCAAACTTGTATGAGCTGGAATGGCCTGCCAACCCGGTGACGTTGTTTCCGCGTGCGGATGTACGTGGCGGCATCTGGCTGGAAGCCACTTATCGCGCGGGTGACGGCAAACTGTATGGCTGGTATCACAACGAACCGCCGGGGATTTGCGGCAGTAGTTCACGATTGACCGCGCCGCGCATTGGTGCGCTGGTGTCATACGATGACGGATTGTCCTGGCAAAATCTGGGTATCGTGCTCGAAGCGCCTACAGGCACATTGAATTGCGGCACCCAAAACTATTACTTCGCCGGAGGCAACGGCGACTTTTCGGTGTTGTTGGATCAGAGCACGCAATACTTCTATTTCTTTTTCAGCACTTACCATCAACAAGTCGCAGAGCAGGGAGTGGCCGTTGCGCGCTTGAGATTTGAAGATCGCGACGCGCCCGTGGGCAAGGTGTTGAAGTGGCACAACGGCGGTTGGAACGAGCCTGGTTTGGGCGGGCGTGTGAGTGTGACTATTCCTGTGCAAGTAGACTGGCATCGTGCCAACGCCAATGCCTACTGGGGAGCCGCAGTTCATTACAACACGTACCTGGAATCGCACGTGATGTTGCTCAATCACGCGATAGATAAGAACTGGACGCAGGAAGGCATCTACATTTCGTTTAATGACGATTTAAGCAACCCGCTAGGTTGGAGCGCCCCGCAACGATTGCCGTTGAGCGGAAAAACTGATTGGTATCCGCAGGTGATCGGCACCGAAGGCGGTGAAACAGACAAACTCGCCAGTCAGGTCGCGCGCTTTTTTATGTCGGGTCGTTCACTGTGGCAGCTTGTTTTTCATCGCACAGACAACGAAGAGCCAGGGCCTGTTTCGATTCCCACGCGTCCGGATTTGCCCGAACGCCGAGAAATCATCCGCAATGCGTTGCCGCCGCTTCCTGTGGCTGAGATTCCGGTTGAACCGGCAAAACGCCGGCGTCCGTTGCAATAAGCCGGGTGCCACGGTTTTAGGGAAGCGTCAACGGCCAGAAGCGCGGAATCAACCACAGGGCCAACAATCCCAAAAGCAAATCGAGCACAATGCCGAGTTTGACGAAATCTTTGATGCGATATCCGCCGGGGCCGAGAATCATGAGGCTGGTTTGATAACCAATCGGCATGGCAAACGCCGCTGACGAACCAAACGTCACGGCAGCCAACAGCGCCATCGGATTGAGGTGCATTTGCGCCGCGCTGGAAAGCGCAACTGGACCTAGCAACGCGACGGTGCCGCTATTCGACATAAATTCTGAAATCAGCACTGCCACAAAAAAGAATCCTGCCACCATCACCAGCGGCCCGGCTCTGCCGCCCAAGCCTGCCAATCCTTGCGCTAGCAATTTCGTCAGGCCGGTTTTTTCCAGCGCGGCTCCCAGTGCCAACGATCCCGCCAGCAGAAATACCAAACTCAAATCAATGGCTTGATACGCTTCGCGCGGGCGCAGGCAGTTGGTCAACATCAGCACTGCGCAACCGGCAATGGCTGCCGTGACAATTGGCAGGACGTTCAGCGACACCAGCGCAATGACTCCGATCAAGGTCAACACGCTGATGACCAATTTGCCGGGGCGTTCGTCTGGATGTGTATGTGTACCCACGACGAGAAAGCCCGGTGTGTCAGCCAATGCTTCCAGCGCTTCTGACGCGCCCTCGACAACCAACATGTCGCCCGCGTGTAATGGCGTGGTCGAAGGCCGTGCGCGCAAATTACCACGCCGCCGCAACGCCAACACGACTGCGTCAAATCGTTCCGCAAAGCGCGTTTCTTTCAGCGTGCGTCCCAGCAAACCAGAGGTAGACAGGACGACGACCTCGGCCAAGGGCAATTTGTCTGTTTTGGTGTCGGTGGTTTTAGCTGTGTCTTCAGGTGGTTTTTCCGTCGGCGATTGTTCTGTTGAGTCTGGCGCAGGAGCGACGGCCGATGCGCTGTCTGCAGGGCGGTGCAATTCCAATCCTTCTTGCGCGGCCAGCGCCAGCACGTTTTTGAGCGTGCCGCGCACCCACAACGAATCTCCCGGCTGGTATTGATCGTGTTGCTGAGTCACGCTGGTGAATTGTTTGATCCATGGCTCGGTCAATTTGACGGGCTTGCCTTGACGCACCAATTCGACCAACTCGATTTCAAAATCTCGCGCCAGATGCTCTGGGCGAACTTCGCGTCCGTGCCAGGCTGATTCCACTGGCACAATCAATTCGGCCAGGTATTGGCCGTTGTTTTCCAGTGTGAGGTCGGCGTTGATTTGGTTGCGCGGCAACATCCAACGTCCGACGAGCAAAATATAGGCAGAACCGAGCAACAGCATCGGCAAACCGACCTTGCCCAGTTCAAACATGGAAAACCCCGGCAACCCTTGCGTACGGGCAAATTCGTGTGCGACCAGATTGGTTGACGTGCCAATCAACGTACACATTCCGCCAAATGTTGCCGCGTGGGACATCGGCATCAACACACGGCCCGGGCTGACGCCGGTGCGGCGGCAAACTTCGAGCACCGCCGGAATGAACACCGCCACCGCTGCTGTGTTGTTGATGAAAGCCGAGAGGCTTCCGATCAGCAACATGATCACAGCCGTAAACAGCCATTCTGATTTTCCCAGCGGGGCCAACACGCGACGTGCCAGAAAGCCGAGCGCGCCGCTGCGCTCGATGCCTGCCGACAACACCAGCACGGCGGCAACCGAAACAGTGGCGGGATGGCTAAACCCGGCAAAGGCCTCTGTCGGCGTCAACACACCGGTCAACAGCAACGCCAGCAACGCCAGTAATGCCGTGACATCGGGCGGGATTCGTTCACTGACAAAGCCATAAATTGCGACGAGCAAAATCAGCAACGTCGCAACGATTTTGAAACTTGCCGAAGCAAGCAACATCTCAAACATAAATCCCACGTTTTGCCGCCAGGAAGATCAACTCAGAATCAGGCGTCGCGCTAGGCGGCGTCTCGTTCCTTGAACCGATGCCGACAATGTTTGCAGATATAAAACTGTCCGGGGCGTTTTTTGGCGTAGGTGCCGCGCTTGCCGCAATGTGGACAGCGCTTCACCGATTTTTTCACCGCTTGGTAAATCAGGTTGATCCAATGCGGATTCATGTTTGCCTCGCTAAGAAAGCGGCGAAACCGGTATGACCGATTCCGTATCCGTGCGTTGTTCGCCCTGGTACAGCCTGACCAGGAACGGCGGCGCGATCAAGGTCGTGGCAATCGCCATCACCAGTACGACGCCATACGCCGCATCGCCGACAGCGTGCAACCCCAAACCGATTTGCGCGACCACGATGCCGACTTCACCACGCGGCACCATGCCCACACCAACTTGCAGAGCTTTCTTTTTACCGAGCGGCCAGGCGGCCAACCCGCAGCCAATGATTTTGGAAATTACGGCCAGCAACGTCACCAGAATCGCCAGGATGATTGTGCTGCGGTTCAGGAAGGCATCCAGTTTGAGCTGCATGCCGATATTGGTTAGAAAGAAGGGGAGGAGAAATTCCGTGACGGCTTCTGCTTGATGCGGCATATCTGTGCCTTCAGCAGATTCGGCCAACGCCATACCCGCCAGGAACGCGCCGATGATGGCGGCGACGCCGATATATGTCGCGACCAAGGCCAAGCCTAAACAGAGCGACAAACCAAAGACCAGGTAGGATTGACCGACTTTGAGCTTTTCGACGCGCGGGCGAATGCGATTGACGGCGCGTGCGCCGACCAAAATGATCAGCAAGGTGAACCCGATGGCCAGCGCGGCGGTCGTGCCGATTTGCACGTAATTCACTTCGCCTTTGGCTACACTGCTGACCACCGCCAACAGCAACAAGCCCAAAATATCGTCAATGACCGCCGCGCCCAAAATGATGCGGCTGGTTTCCAGACTGAGCAGGCCCATCTGGCCCAGCACGCGCGCCGTGATGCCGACCGAAGTCGCCACCATTGCTGAGCCGACAAAGATGGATTCGATTTGCGATTGCCCCCAGGCGATCATCAACACATAGCCGAAAATAAACGGCACAATCACGCCCAGCACAGCAACCAGTGTCGCGCGAAACCCCACGCGGAAAATGTCTGACGGTTTGGTTTCCAGGCCAACCAGAAAGAGCAGGAAGATCACGCCGATTTCGGCCAGCGCGTGTGTCAGTTCATCGGGGTGCACCAATGCCAACACGCCCGGCCCAATGAGTACGCCCGCGAGGATTTCACCTGCCACGGCGGGCTGTTTCAGCCGCTCGAAAATTTCCGCAGCGAGTTTGGCTGCCACGAACATCACGAACAGTTTCAATAGCAACCCGGTGCCTTCGGCTGACGCCAGCGCCAGGCCCAAATCTGTGACTTGCATCAGGAGCTCTCCTTGTTTTGTTTGCGAGAAAGGTATAGCGATGCTAACAGGCGAAACGATAGTTGACAAAACTGTGGGGACAGGGAAAAGTAGCGCGGCTTTTCTAGACCAGTCCCAACTATCACGCAACTGTGGAGTCACAACTATGCCCAATTACGTACTCGCCCTTGATCAGGGCACGACCTCTTCGCGCGCGATTTTGTTTGATCGCGCCGGACAAATCGTCAGCGTTGGCCAACAGGAATTTCCGCAAATCTTTCCGCAAGCAGGCTGGGTCGAACACAACCCGGAAGACATCTGGACTTCGCAGTTGTATTGCGCACGCGAAGCGCTTTCAAAAGCGGGCGTCAAAGCGTCAGACGTCGCCGCCATCGGCATCACCAACCAGCGCGAAACCACCGTCGTTTGGGAACGCGCCAGTCAGCAAGCCATTCATAACGCCATTGTCTGGCAATGTCGGCGCACCGCGCCGCTGTGCGACAAACTGAAAAAAGAGAAGTTTGACAAAGTCATTCGGCGCAAAACCGGTTTGGTCACGGATGCGTATTTTTCAGGCACGAAGGTCGCGTGGTTGATGGACAACGTCAAAGACGCCCGCAAACGCGCGTTGGCGGGCGAACTGGCGTTTGGCACGGTGGATACCTGGCTGATCAACCGACTGAGCGGTGGCAAAACCCACGTGACGGATGTTTCCAACGCGTCGCGCACGTTGCTCTATGACATTCGCAAACAGAAATGGGATGCCGAGATTTTGAACAAGCTGCGCATTCCGGCCCAGCTTTTGCCCGAAGTCAAATCGTCGTCGGAAGTCTATGCCGAAACGGAAGCTGATTTGTTGGGCGCGCCGATTCCGATTGCGGGCATTGCTGGCGACCAACAAGCCGCGCTCTATGGGCAGGCGTGTTTCAAACCCGGGATGATGAAAAACACCTACGGCACGGGTTGTTTTTTGCTGATGAATACCGGCGAAGGCGCAAACGCATCGAAAAACGGTTTGCTCACGACCATCGCCTGGCGCACAGGCGGTCAAACCGAATACGCGCTGGAAGGCAGCGTGTTTATCGCGGGCGCGGCGATTCAGTGGTTGCGTGACGGGTTGGGCATCATCGCCAACGCCGCCGACACCGAAGCGCTGGCGACTTCGGTAAATGACAATCAGGGCGTGTATTTCGTGCCCGCGTTTGTGGGCTTGGGCGCGCCGTATTGGGATCAGGATGCGCGTGGTGCGATTGTCGGTTTGACGCGCGGCGCAACGCGGGCGCATCTGGCGCGCGCCGCGCTTGAAGCGATGGCCTATCAAACGCGCGACGTTGTCGAATGCATGCAGAAAGATTCCGGCATCAAAGCCAAAGAGTTGCGTGTGGACGGCGGCGCTACGCGCAATGATTTTCTGTGCCAGTTTCAGGCTGATATTTTGGGCATTCCGGTGGTGCGCCCCGTCATTACCGAAACCACGGCGCTCGGCGCGGCGTATCTGGCCGGGTTGGCCGTCGGGTTCTGGAAGAGCGAAAAGGAAATTGCCAGTCAGTGGCAGGTCGAAAAACGCTTCGAGCCGCAGATGAAAAAGAGCGAGCGCGAACGGCTGTACGCCGGTTGGCAGGCGGCGGTCGCACGCGTGCGCAGCTAACAGCCGTACAAGACGAAAAACGGGCCGGGAATGCGATCAGCGAATGCGCATTTCCGGCCCGTTTTTGCTTTACAGCGACAACCTTATTCCTCGCCAAAGTAATACTTCGTTTGTTTGGCCCAGGTGCTGTTCGGATATTGTTTGTGCAAGGTGTCGAAAGCCAGTTTGGAATTTTGCCGCGTCTGTTTGTCGCGGCAACCATAACGCGTAGCTTTGACAGCCAGGTGTAGCGCTTCGGGTACACGCGGATCGGTCGGGTTTCGCTTGGCCCAGGCGACTGCGCGTTGGCACAGTTCGTTTGGCCCGATGTTCAGCGCCGAAAGCTTTTGCCACTCTGTCGTCAGCGCTGTGCGTTGTGCCGGGCTCAAAAAATCCGGCACGGCTTCAGCCGCTGGTTTGGGAACAAGCGCGGCATCTTCGTTGTAAACGCGGCCTGCGACGCCGCACCACCAATTGTCGCGGTAATTATCAATCTGGCCGAGGGCGGTTGTGCGCGCCAACCCCACGTCAACCAGTGGGCGCATGCCAGGGAATTTCAACAGCAAATAGAGCGCCGCATCTTTGCGTTCAACAGCATCTTTGGCGGCGAGGTACGCCGTCAGTTGCGCCTTCATTTCAGGAGCCAATTCAAGCAGCGCGGGGGCCAGGGCTTTGGCCGTTTCGTCATGATCAAGCAACACCGCGCGCGTCCAGGCGGCGACGGCGACTTGTCGGCGTAAATGCGCAGGCAAGACCGCGCCAAGCGCCGCGTCTTTCAATACCGCCAACGGCAATGCGCCGTTGATGACGCTGGTCGCGTCTTCGGCAAAGCTGACTCGCCCATTCAAAAACGGCTTCATCTTCGCATTGCCCAGCGGATCGGTATCGTCGTTTGACAGCCAGGTTTCATTCACCGGCAACTCCTGGCCGTCTTCGTTATAGCTGACGGTGGCTGCCGCGCGTTGGGCGAATTTGAAAAACTCTTCGGCGTTGCGCGCCAACATTGTGCGCTGTGCCAGAAAGTGATTGCGCGCCGAAACCGGCATCGGCGCTTTGAGGGCCAACAGTTCATCCAGTTTTTGCCGCGCTTCGGCTTTTTGTCCGGCTTCCAGCATCAGGCGCACGTTGTGATACGCCAGCGTTTGAAACGCCGGGGAACTGACAGGCACTTTGGCTGCCGCGTTGAGCAAGGTTGTTGTTTGCGGATGCTTCGCGTTGATTTTGGTTAGCGCGGCAATCAGCCACGCCGTCGAAGACGTTGCCTGCCAACGCTGCAACGAATGATCGAGCGCCGCGTCGTCTTTGGCTTGCAGGGTAAAGAGCCAATCGGTCAGATCATCCTGTTTGGCTGCTGCCGGAACGGTCACTTTCTGTTCTTCACCTTCATAGCGATCAAGCAACCGCGTGTAATCAATCACGTCCTGTCTGAGATTGGCGCCGGAATTCTTTTCGAGCACGATTCGCGCCAATTCGCGCACACGCTTTTCCGGGTCGAGGCGGAATTGCACAAATTTCAGCAAGCGCTGTGCTGACGTGTGCGTTGCGTTCAAGCTGCGGTCGGCCAGCAGCTTTTTCAACTCTGCTTCTGCCTGTGCCAGCAACTGAAGATCGGTTTTTTCGCGTACGGTGGCGTTGCGAATCAGTGCGCGCGCGGCCAGCAACGGCGCAACCGGTCGCCAGGGCGAAACGTTGTCTTTAGCAATTTCGCCAAACTGGCGCGCCGCGTCCTGGTAATTGCGCGCATAAAAATTGGCGGCGGCGATTTGATAGGCGCGGTCTGCGCGTGCAAGCGGCGCTGCGTCAGGCGTCACGGCGCTGGGAATGTTCTTTTCGCCGGAACAATTGGCAAACACTTGATCCTGCGCCTGCACCCAATTGATAACC
>JAEUQO010000440.1 GCA_016789605.1 Acidobacteriota bacterium | reverse complement strand
GCGCTGGCACGCACCGAGCGCGAAAAAGCCGTTGAAACCTATCGCAAAGCCTTCGCCGAATTTGAGCGCGACATTTACAAACACGAACTGCGCGCGCACGAGTTGACGCTTTACGTCGAAACATTGCGCACGGTCGAGCCTCTGCCGCACTTGCTGCAAAAGCTGTGGGCGGTGCGTGAACGTATCCGGCGAGATACCGTCAGCCAGGACAATTTGCTGGCCGGCAAAGCGCGCGCCTTGCTTGAGACCTTTGATCGCGCTTTGCCGGACGCTGTGGGCCGCGCTGCGGCGACTTACGCCACGGGCGAAGAACTGCAAGCCATCAGCGAAACTGTGCGCAAGTGGGTCGCCGAGAACAAAAGCCAGGCCGACGCCGACGCGGCACTCGTTGTGTTGCTCAATCTCAGCCAGCGCGCAGAACTCGGCTTGCTCACCGAAGAGTTGTTGGTGGCGCGCAAAGACCTGGCGCAAACGCTTCACGTTGACATCCGGCAACAGCGTTTACAGGCGTTGCTCAACTTTCACACAGAACGCGGCGACTATGCGCGCGCGGTTGTTTTGCTGGAAGGCGTGAACAATCGCAGTCGCGCCGACCGCGAGTTGTGGGCGGAATATGCGCGCTTGCTCAACGACCGCGACAAAGAGTTGCAAGCCTTGCGCGAGGAATTTCGCACGCACAACAACGCTCAGGCGCAAACCGATCCGCTGGTCGAACGATATTTCGACGCTTTGTGGGAAAGCGGCGACGCCGGGCGGCAAGAGTTGCGTCAATTGGCCGAAGCGCAAGGCGAGGCACAGCCGCACCGATTTCAACTCATCAACTTTCTGGTGCGCAATCGCGAACTGTCGCTGGCGCGCGTCGCGATTGCTACGGCGCGGCAACCACAAGTTTGGAAAGCAGCTCGTCAAGCCGATTTGTCTGTTTTGGCGCGTGACGTTTCGCCAAACAACGACGCGTACTTTCAGACGGCCTTACAATGGTTGCCGATTGGCGAATTGCTACGCCGCCAACCTGACGCCACGCGTGAGTTGATCGGTGATAACTGGTTCACCTTGGCCGATGGTTATGGGCGTTGGTTGTCGCTGCGGGAAAAAGAGCAAACAGCCAAAACACCTGCCAGCGAAATGTTCTTGCCTGCCTTGTTGGAAAATCGTCCGAAAGACGCCGCCGCACAATGGCGTTTGGGGCGCTGGTATCTGGAACAAAGTCGTTGGGCACAGGCGCTGGAACATTTGTCGCTGGCCAGCGAAATGCAACCGGGCAACAAATACATCACGGCAGACCTCGGTTCGGCCTACTTCAAGCTGGGGGAGCAAGCTGAAGCGCGCAAGCAATGGCAACAGTTGCTGGCGGGCGACAACCTCGACAGCGAATTGTTTGGTTTGTATTTGCGCACGCTCACCGCACACAGACTGGTTGCCGACGCGCGCGCAGAGTTGCAAGCACTGCTGAACAAACGGCTGACAGGCATTCAGCGCAATTGGGGCCGTTATGACAGCAACGCCGGAAAAGACCTGGAGGCGCTCAAGCCGCTGATTCGCACGCTGGTTGCCTCGTTCAACAAAGAAAGCGATCAAGAAAACAGTCAGGCAAATACCGCCAAAGACAATGGCGAAAAAGCCGCGCTTCTGCGCCAGCTTTGCGGCACCGTCGCGCGCGACACTTCGTTGCCGGAAATGGTCGTGCGCGAATCGCTGGTCAGTCGCAATCAGTTGTCGCCGTTTTATGAAATGTTGATGCAACGCAGCGAAGGGCTTCCTTCTTACGAGCGTGACGAAGACTTTTACGTCGCATTACAGGCGCATCCGGCGTGGAGTTTGTCAGACATAGAAGAAGCGTTTGAACACGAACAAGGCACTGCGCGCTCTGCGCCAGCCAGCGTCGGGCAAATGCCCACGCGCCAGACCTGGCAACGCGAATATCTGGATTATTTGTTGGCTGAGCAAAAACAGGCAGATGCCATCAGGCTGATTGCCGAGATCGAACGCGGCTATCAAGGCAGGTTTGTGCGCCCGGATTGGTTACGACTGGCAACACTGCGGCTGGGCGTTCGCGCCGGACGCATCGCACAAACGATGGCGACGTTGCGCCGCTTTGCTCTGATTGAAGCCAGTGCGCAAGTGACGCAGGTGTCAGCGCCGCCGCTCGACCGGTTGAATCAAACCGTCGCGATGTTACGCGGCGAAGGGCGCAAGGCAGAGGCAGACGAGCTATTGCAAGCGGCGTATGAGCGCACCTTGGCCCTGGAGCAATGGCAATCGGCTCCGTTTGCCGGATTGGCGCGGTTGCAGTTGGCAAAAGGAGAAACCGACAAAGGTTTGCAGCTTTTGCGGTTGATGACGGAACTTTGCGACACGACCAAAGCGCCAGTCGCTGCCGCAGAGCTTACGGCGCTGCCTTGGGCAAAAGCGCGCGCGGTCACCGATGCCGCCGTCGAACGCCCTGCCGCCAGTCAGCAACTCAATCTGTCAGAAGTGTTGCGATTGGCGGCAGAAAACACCGCAGAGTTTGGCCAACTTGTCGCCGCCGCTGAATATCGCCAACGGCTGCAAGCCTTGATGCCGACAGATTACGTCAATCGGTTGGAACTGGCGCGCGTGCTGGCCGCGCAAAAACGGTCAGACGACGCGGTAAAAACGCTGGCCGATGTGCTGGCTGACCGTAACGCGCCACGCCAAATGCGCTGGGCGGCACTTTGGTTGACGCGCGACATTGCCGGACAGCACGACGCGTTGTGGACGCAATTACAAGCGAACAAGCAGGATCAAGAAGTATCGCGCGCGCTTTCTGTGCTATCGGCCTGGCAGCACGGACAACGCAACGACGCCATCGCTCTCAGTCGCGCGCTGGCAAATGACCTGCCCGGTGTGCAAGCCCGTATGTTGCCTGCACTGTTGCAACAACACGCCGGCCAGGAGCGCGACGCCTGGCAAAGCATTCTTGACGCGCGTGTGTCGTTGGCCAACGCAGAAGCCTTCGCCGCATTCAGCACTACCGAAGACGAATTGCGCTGGCAATTGGTACGACTTGCTGCGCGTCTGTCATTGCCACGCACTGCGCTGAAGCTGGCTGCTGCGGACGAACGATTGAAAGCCGGGGCCGCCGTTCCCGCGCCTTCATTCGAAGACGCAGAAGCTGATGCCAAACCGCGCTGGCAAACGTTGGCGGCCACCACGTTGACGCGCCAACGTCAACGATTGCCCGAATTGCAAGCGCTGCTTTCCGCTGCTGCCGAACAGCTCGGCGAATGGCAACGCGCAGCCGATTTTGAACGCGGGCGGTTCGCGCTGCTTCGCAACCCGGCAGAGCGTCGGCAATCTGAAGCCCGCATACAAATGTTGTTGGCCAAACAGCGCGCCTATGCGCGTCAGTCACGACTGGAATTCGGCATTGACGAACGCGCCATCATCGCCCGCTAACAGTTCGAGCGTAGAAGGAGGAAATACGATGTTGCTCACCAAAACAGAATTACGGCAAGTGGGGAAACGCGCGCTGCTGACGTGTGGATTGCTGTTGCTGCTGCTGCTGATCGGGTTGTTGATCAATGCCGGTGCCGCCAAACGCGGAGAAGGCGGATTTGCTCAGGCGCAGGATTTTCCGCGCGGCGCGCTGGTTTACGCACAGTTTCAGGATTTGCCCGCATTGCTCAAACAGTGGGATGAATCTTCATTGAAAGAACGCTATCTGGCCAGCACGAACTTTCAACAACTGCAAACGCGGCATCTGGCGATGAAGCTGGTTTCGCGCTGGTCGGAATTCAACGATGCGGCGGGCTTTCCGTTGGATGTTGCCGCGCTGGCGGGTTTGGCCGACAACCGCGCCGCCCTTGCCGTGTATGACATCGGGCGTTTGGATTTGGTGCTGATCGCGCCGCTTGACGACGCGAAGCTGGCGGTCAGCCGCGTTTGGCAAAGCAAAGGCAATTTTGAAGAGCGTACGCTGCCCGGCGATCTGGTCTATTACCTGGCCGATGTCGAAGCCGACCGTGGACGCCAAACACAGCAACTGGGATTTGCCTCCGTTAACGGGCGGTTTGTGTTGGCGACCAACGAAAAACTGTTGTTGCGCACACTGGCGAATTTACAGGGCGCGGCGAAAAAAGATCGCTTGAGCGACGAACCGGCATTTCAGGCGCTGAGCAAGACCGTCACGCCGCATTTCGTGACGGTGTGGGTTGAACAGGCAAAGCTGAATGACGATTGGTATTTCAAACGTTACTGGGTGATGCAAAACGCGGCGGAGTTGAAACATCTGCGCGCGGGGATGTTCGATCTGGAATGGCAGGAAAATCGCTGGACAGAGCGACGCGAATTTTTGCTCGATGGCAAAGCCAGCGCCACGCCGGGACGATTGACGAAACCAGCGCTCGCACAGCTTGCGCGCATGACGCCTGGCGATTTGCCGTATGTGCAGTTTCGTTCGGTGTTGGGGCAAACCGATGTTGCGTCGGCGCTGGTGGGCGAATCGCTGTTTGGAGACAAGCCGGAAGCGCCAGCGCCTACGCGTGATTGGAATTGGCGACGGTATGACGCCAGCGATTTTGCCGTCAGCGCTAACGACGACGAGTTTTATGGCGCGAGTCGTTATTCGTATCTCAGTCACCGGTTCAATTTGTTGATTGATGATCCCGATGATGCGCGCGAAAGCCGTGGTGGAGAGCGGGGCGATGGCGCGTTGCGCTTGGCGACGGAGCAGAAAGCCGCAACGGCATTGCGCGCGGTGTTGCAAGCGGCGCAACCGATGGCAGCGGCAAAACTGGCGCAACCGCGTGCGTTGACCGAACCGCTGTTTGCCGAATTCAACCGCGCCACGATTTTGACTTTGCAACAACCGGCGGCGCTGAATCGGCAAGCCTTAGAACGTGCTTTGGCAGATTGGGCTGGCAGTCGTTTGCTGGTGGCTGGCGCGCCAACGCAACTGGTTTGGCAGGACAAAGCTGGGCAGGGCAGCCAATGGCGTGAATTGCCGTTGCCGATGTTGGGGCGTGCGCTGGGGTATGGTGTGCGCGGGCAGCAATTGGTGCTGGCGAACCATCCGGAATTGTTGGCTCGGTTGCTGACCGGCGAAAGGCAAGCTGGCGATGACGTGCAACTGCCGACGACTGCCAGCGAACTCACCGTTGTTCGTTTGAGCCAACGCGAAGCGGCATTTGATCGCATCTTTGCGCAGTTGGATGCCGCGCGCATCAAAGCGTATTGGCGTCAACGCCGAGGGGAAAGCGAGTCGGAACAGGGAAGCGCGCCAGGGCCGTCACAGGAATTTTTCTCTGGCGAAATCAGCAGCTTGCTGGACGTCGCCGCGCCGGTGCGCGAAATACGAGTCGCGCGCAATTACGCAAACGGGCGGTTACAGGAAGAGGTCTCGCTGATTTTGAAATGAGTGAGCGCGGTTATTTTTGTGGACGCGGCAAACGGAACCAGAAGCGTGTGCCGCCTTGCGGGCGCGGCTGATGACCGATTTCGCCGCGCCAGTGTTCCACCGTGATGCGGCAGAAATACAATCCCAGGCCGATTTTGCCGCGTCCTTTTTTGCCCTGGCCGAACTTTTGAAAGAGCATCGGGGCCATTTCCGGCGGAATGCCCGGGCCTTCGTCGTCAATGGTCACCAGCACGTCGCCTTCGTCGTCGTGACAGCCGACGGTGACGGTTGAATTGGCCGGGCTATAGCGCAGCGCATTTTCGATCAGATTTGAGAGCACGCGTTCCAGGCGCGTTTTTTCGCCGGCGACTTTCCAGGCCTGCGTGACATCTACCGCCGGATCGAGTTGCAGTTTTACCTGATTGAGCGCAAAGGCCGGAGACAAGGCTTCGATGACTTCGCGCGCGGTGCTGATGACGTCGGGAGCTTGCGCCGGATCGCCGGAAAATCGGCTGAGCGATTCGACTTCGGCGGAAAAGGCTTGCAGGATTTCACGGATCAACGTTTCCTGCCGGTTCGCCTGCCGCAACCCAATTTCGAGAAATTTGCGGCCCGCTTCAGAGATGTTTTCCTTGGCCAGCAATTCGTACCCGCCTTTGATGCCCATCAGCGGGCCAGCCAAATCGTGCACGATGCAATGCAACAAAATCTCTTTCTTCTGAATTTCTTTGACCAGCCGCTGATAGCTGAGGTTCAGTTCGTTGCCTTTTTGTTGCATGACGCGTTGTTGCATTTCCTGCGTCGTGGCGTCGAGCAAGATGGCGTAATCGCCTTCGGCGCGCGGGAGCAAATGCAAATCGGCAGGCCTGCCAGAATCAGTCTGCAAACAGGACAAGACCATTTCCTGACCGTTGAGCGGAAACAAGCCTTCGAGAAAAAAGGCTTGTTCGCCGACAGGCGCGCCCGCCTGCAAACCATTCAGGCCATAGGCGTCGGTGTTGCCTCCCCAGGCAGTCAGAGAGCCTTCGTCATTGATGAGCAGATAGGCTGGCGACCGATAAGCAGCGGTCAACTGATTGAGATAGTCCAAGACTGAAGCAGGCAGCAGCGCCATGATCTGTTCCTCCAAAACTGTGTTTGGGGAGAGCGAGTTGCGTCCAACGACAAATGGGGAGGACTTTTGGATTAGGCAAACGCCAACGGGGAAAAAGGAAAGTCAGTTCGGGGAGTTGCTTTCCTGATGCCTTTGGCGCTGCAGCAGCAGACGTGTTTAGCCGACTGATTATTGGGGGCACAACTGCGCGGCCAGCAGTTTGAAGGCCTCTTCCACACCCGTGCCGTTTTTGGCGCTGGCTTTGATTACTTGCCAACCAGCCTGGGTGCATTCTGCCAGGGCTTGCTCATCAATTTCCCAATCGTCAGCCAAATCGGATTTGTTGACCAAAAACACAAACGGCAAGGCGCCGTGTGTTTCGGTCACGCGCTGCGCCAGCATGCGCGCTGTTTCCAGCGTGCTACGGCGGGTGCCGTCAGCCACCAACAGATAACCGGCTGCGCCGCGCAGGTATGACATCTCGACTTTCTGGAATTCGTCTTCGCCCGCCAAATCCCAGATGATCAGGCTGATTTCCTGATCGCCCAGCGTGAGGGCTTTTTTGTCTACTTTCACGCCGACCGTCGTTACGTATTGTTCGGCATAGACGCTTTTGACAAAGCGCGCCACCAGACTGGTTTTGCCCACGGCGAATGCGCCCAGCAAACAGATTTTTTTCTGAATCATTGGCGCTCCTTTCCTGCCTGAGAAAGCGAGCGCAAGGTGATTTTGAATGAAACGCTGCGGTTAAACGGTTTGTCAGCCGATGAGCTTTCTTTGCGAACGGGCGCTTGTGAGCCTGCACCGGTCGCCGCCAGCAAGCTGGCGTTGATGCCTTTGCTGCTCAGCATGGTGAGCAAGCGGTCAGCGCGTTCCTGGCTTAGTTTCAGGTTGAGGCTTTCGTCGCCTTCGGTATCGGTATGACCGATCAGTTCGAAATGTGGCACGCGTTGTACGGCGCTGGCTTGGGCGATCAGTTGTTGCATGGTCGCCAGCAGGCTTTGCACTGTTTGGGTTTGCCCGCCGGTTAGCTGCGTGGTGCCAGAGTTAAACCGCAGAATCGTTTGTTCGATCAAGTTGATGTTTTGTTGCAAGTCCTGATTGATCAATTGCTGATCGTCAAAACTGGTGACGCCCGGCAAGGCGCGGGCAAACCGCCGTGCTTCGGCAATCCATTGTGTCAGTGCCGTGCCGCGCGCAGAAAGCGCGCCATTTTCCAAACTCAACGTGACGCCGGGCGGCGGATCGAGCAAGGTTTGCGCACGCGTCAGAATGAATTTCGGCTCAAGCGCTTGGTATGGTTGCCATTGGCCAGTAACGGCATTGGGGTCAAGTTGAGTTTCACGGCGCAAAATCTCATTCGGGTCGGCGGCCAACGGATCGCGCAAGCCGGCGACCACGCGTTTGCCGTTTTGTTTGCCGGTTTCGGTAATGACCAACCCGGGTTCGGATTGTAGCCGCTGCAAATACGCCTGCCAGCGACTGTAATCGCGCCAGGCGAAAAACACCCAGGTTCCCAGGGCCGCTAGCAAAACGAACAATCCCAGCCACACATAAACCGGCACCTTGAATTGCGCCGGGTCTTTTAAACCTTGATAGCGCGATTGCAAACACGCTTCCAGATGCGGACGCGTCGCGACAAATGAACTGTTATCGCCGTCAAATTGCTCTAGCGCTTCGCGCTGTTCGATGTGGATGGCTTCGAGCGTCGGGGCGAGCAAATCCTGCCGCAGTGTTTGCGGCGCTTGTCCGTGGATGAGGGCCGCCAGAATTGCTTTCGGGCCGGCTTCAAACCAGACTTCTTCCGAGCCGAGATCAAGCGTATCAATCGTTTCGCCCTGTTGTAGGCCAAACGAATCGCGCCCGAAATTGCCGATGGCTTCTTTCATGGCGGTCATCATGCCCGAAACGATGTCGGCGTCCTGGGTTTCAGCGGTTGGCGCGGCGACGTGTTGCAACAGCAACCCGGTTTGTTTGTGAATCAGAAAGACCTGTTCGACGCGATAGAGCAGCGTGTGATAGAGCACGACTTCGCCAAACCGTTTGCCGGTGGTCAGCGCTTCCCAACGCCATTTCACGCCTTGCCACGAAAGGCTGTATTTCAGCGTTTGGTCAAACGATTGCAGCAAGCCGCTGATTGCCACTCCGATGTAGCGGCGAATCGCGGGGCCCATCAGAGGGGAAATGGCGGCAGCAATCGGGTGAGGGTCTTTTTTGACTGATGCGTGAAAGGCGCTGACAACCGTCGGACCCAGCGCGTCTTTGAGCGACTCGTCTTGCGCGTTGCGCAACCGGATGGCGTCTGGCAACGTGCGGCTCAGCTCGCGTGCGCGCACGCGCGGATTGTTCAGCCGTTCCAGAATGTTGTTGATTTGCGTCTGCTCTGGTTCCAGCAGCAGTCGGCGCAACTCTGCCATCTCATCCTGCTTGGGTTGGGACTGGGATTGCCCCGCAGGCGGCTCCGTTTGGTTGGTGGGAGATGAGACTATGCGCAGCGGCGAGTCACTCATAAAGCACGTTTCAGGTTACAACGAAGGTTGGCAAACAATCGGCGGAGTGTGTCGCGTCGGCTGTTTGCCGCCCGCTGGGTTACTCGTCGCCCGGCAGTTTGAATTCGTGGTTGAGCCGCAGCGCCAATTCGGTAAAGAGATTGGCCAGTGCTGCGCGGTCAGCCTTGTCGTGCCGGATTTCGCGGGATTCGCGCACCAACGAAGACGAGACTTCTTCGTGTTTTTGCCGGATTTCGTCGGCCAACTGTTTGGCTTGCGCCAGTAGTTGTTCACGCAAATCACGTTGGCCTTGCGACGTTTGCATATCCAGTTCGTGAATGCGCTGGCCCAGCGAACGCGTTGTGTCACGCAATTCGCGCGTGATTTCTTCGCTGGTTTGGGTGCGCTGGTGATTTTCGGCGCGCAACCGGTCGCCCAGCGCGGCGATCTCCTGTTTGATGAAATTCTCCAGCGTGTCGAAACGGCGGCGCGCGTCTTCGCGTGCATCGGCGGCTTCTTTGACCAGACGCTCTTCCAGGCGGGCAAAACGGCGATCATAGTCGCGCATTTGCGCACCAAAGAGGATGTCGCGCACTTTTTCCAGGTTTCCCGTTCCCAAGGCTTCAGGCGTTGGCGCTGCCTGCGTTTGATGTTCCGCCGCGGGTACGGGCGTTGGCATGGGAATGACGTTGCGTTCTTCAGCAGCGTTCATAAACAAACTCCTTACACTAAGCTTGTGGGATGTGGGGCCACGGACTTGCGTGTTACACGAAACGTTTTGAACCAAATTTAGGGAAGTGCCGTTGCGCGATTGCGCCGCGCAAGCATACTTGATTCAACTGGCGAACTGCAATATTTGAAAGGGCTCGCGACGATGGAAAAATGCACAAAGCAATTGACGTTACTTGGCCTGGATATTGGCGGCACCAAGACCGCGTTGAGCGAAGGAACCGCGCAGGCGGAAACTTTGCAACGCGTAGAAATTCTGACCGAAGCCTGGCGACCATTTGACGAAGTCTTTCCGCAAATCAAACGCGCGGCGCAGCGCCTCATGACACAAGCAGCAGAGCAGGGCAGGGAAATCATCGCCGTCAGCGTCTCCGTGGGCGGGCCGTTGCGCATTGGCGAAGGCGTCTTGCTCGATCCGCCGCATTTGCCGGGGTGGCAGGGCATACGACTGAAAGACCGGTTACAAGAGGCATTCGCTCCATTGCCGATCTTTATCGAACACGATGGCAATGCCGGAGCGCTGGCAGAATTTCATTTTGGCGCAGGGCAGGGCAGGGCGGATTTGCGTCATCTGATTTTTTTGACCTTTGGCACCGGTCTGGGCGCAGGGTTGATCATCAATGGGCAGGTGTTGCACGGCGCAACCGATACGGCGGGCGAAGTCGGTCATTTGCGCCTGGCTTGGGAAGGTCCGGTTGGTTTTGGCAAAGTGGGTTCGTGGGAAGGGCTGGCTTCGGGACAAGCGTTGGTGGATTTGGCGGCGCTGCATTTCCCGGAACGTTGGAACGCCGCCACGCCCATTCGCGATGTCGTCAACGCCATGTTGGCGGATGACCTGCAAGCGCTTGTGATTGCGCGTGCGGCAGGGAAGTGGATGGGGCGTGGCATGGCGTTGTTGGTTGACACGCTGAATCCGCAAATGATCGTGCTCGGTTCGCTGGCGGTCGTGTTGGGAGAGCGCGTGCTTGGTCCGGCGCGTCAGACGTTGGCGGAAGAAGCCCTGCCGCAAGCGGTTGCCGCTTGCGAAATCGTTCCGGCCAAACTCGGATCACGCATCGGCGATGTCGCGGCATTGATGGCCGCACTCGCCAATGACGATGTACGTCAGCGGTTAGGGCAGGGAAGTCCGACTTAGATCAGATTTCATTTTGGCGTAAGGGTTTTGCCACAGAGACACAGAGCCGCAGAGGTTTCTAAGTATTTCTCTGAACCTCCGTGGCTCTGTGGCCAATCCGTAACGCGAATTGAAAAACGATCTAAAACTCGGTGTGCAAGAGTTGGTGGACGTGGGCGGGCAGATTTTCGCGATCCGTGAATAGGCTGATTGCGGCAACGCCTGCGGCTCCGTGCGCCAACGGTTCGCGAACGTTTTGTAGGGAGATTCCGCCTAGCGCCAACACCGGAATGCTGACTGCGCGACAAATTTCGGCAAAGCGCGCCAAACCGAGCGGCGCGCCAAATTCGCGCTTTGATGGTGTGTCATACACCGGGCCGCAGACGATGAAATCTGCACCCGCTTTTTCGGCAGCTTGTGCTTGTGCCAGCGAATGCGTCGAGACCGCCACGAGAAAATCACTGCGCGAGATTGCCCGGCGCACGTCTGTTGCCGGTAACGAATTCACACGCAAATGTACGCCGTCCGCGCCTGCGGCCAGCGCCACATCCAACCGATCATTGACCAGCACTTTGGCTCCCCAGGGGCGAGCCGCCGCAATGGCCGCACGCGTGAACGTCGTCAGCATTCGTGCGGAAACGTCTTTTTCGCGGATTTGAATCAATTGGCAGCCGGATTGGGCTGCGAGTGCGATGGCAGAAAGCTGTGCCTGCCATTGAGAAAGGTCCGTTTCAGGACTGGGGCGGAAAGCTCGGCGGTCGCTGATCAGATAAAGCAGAGGCCTGGGCGGTTTCAACGGTGTTCTCTTTCACTTCTTCGAGCTTGATTTCCTGGGCGCTGGCGTCGCCGACATTGAGCAGGGCGCGCACACTGTCACGGAATTTGAAGATGTCGTACAAGCCTGCCAGGATATTCAATACGCCTAAACCGGTGACTGCGCCACGCACCGCCGGATGCTTCAAAAACGTCAGCAGGCCCGGCGCATTTAGCTTTCCGGTGATGAAATACAGAAAGAAATTGTCGTTCCAATAGGGCGACCAGGGCAAAAAGAGCAGCAAGATGCCCAACTCGAAGCAGATCAAGATATAAACAATGACGGTAATTCTGGCTGACATCGAAATTCTGTTTTGCCTGTAATTTGCCGGAAGTTTGTTAAAAATTGAGACGCAAGAATAACAGTTCATCTGGTATGCCGCAAACCAGACAAAAGAAAAGGCAGACTGTCAGAGTCTGCCGACACGCCCAAACTACATCTTTCAATGAAACAGCGCGTTAGCGCAGGAACGAAAGCTTTACCGATTCACGGCGGCGTGAAACCGTGACCTCTACCGTTTCGCCCGGCGCGCCATCCAGCGTTTTGAGCAAGGTTGCCAGATTGGTGATGTCCTGCTCGGCGATTTTGACGATCACATCGCCTGCTTGCAACCCGGCCAACGCGGCTTTGCTTTTCTCACTCACATTCGTCACCAACACGCCGCTTGTCACCGCGAAATAGTTCATCAACTGGCCGGTCAACGACTGGATTTCGATGCCATAAAACACGCGCAACCGGATGTCTGGCGGCGCGGGCGACGTAACCGCCGTGACGAAACTCGACATCATGTTGACGCGCGATTCCATACGGTCGCGGGTGGGGTCAGACGCGGGTAACGCTTTCAGCTCGGTTTTCATTGCTTCCAGGCGACGGACAAAGGCGAACAACTGTTGCTCAGGGTCTGTCGCGGGCGCAGGAACCAATTTGGCTTTGAGCAGCTTGTATTCATTGCCGCGTTTGACGCGCAAGTTGATTTCGCTGTCTGCCGGAATCTGGCGCATTGCTGTCGCCATCTGGCCATAGGTTTCGACACGCCGGTCGTTAATGCTGACGACCACATCCTGGACTTTGACGCCAGCTTGTTCAGCCGGACTATCCGGGGCGACTGCCGTCACACGTACGCCCAATTCCACGGGTTGCGGTTTGCTGGTGGCCGTTTGTATCGGCGCGTAAACATCCCGTCCTGTTGCTCCCAACCAGCCATACGCAATGCTCTGATGCGATTTGATTACTTTTTCGGCGATCGCCTGCACCCGCGAAATCGGATAGACCAGATGTTTTCCTTCGCTGCCGATGTCGTAAATGGCCAGACCGAAAACGACGTTTTCTTTCTCGAAAATCAGGCTGCAATCCTGGACCGGCGTCAACTGCGGGCTAAGCAGGTAATAAATAGGATTATTGCTGTTGTAGCGGAAGTCATTGACCGCTTTGACGATCTGGCCCGGATAGAAGTTGCGGCGCGGGCTGTCGAGCGACATCACGGCGCTATTGCCCTGAGTCAAATTCGGGTGAAAGCCGTAAAGCCGAATTGCCAGACGCGGCAACAGCGTGGCATTGGCCGAAATGTTGGCGGCTTTGAGCGTTTCCTTGTTTTCTTCGACCTTGAGCACGCACAAGCCCGTGACTGTGTCCATGCCCAGAAATTTGGCTTTGACGGGACGTGCGCCATCTGCGCGCACGGTTACATTGAGCGGCGGATTGTTGGGCGTTACGTCAATCAAGCGCGTAATGACGTGGCCTTCATTGTCTAACACCAAACCCAACGACACGCGCGTGCGCTGCATATCCGGTGGCGGCTCCCCATCGAGAGTGTAGAGGTTTTCTTCGCCGCCGAATTGCTTGCTCAAATCGATGCGTTGTCTGACCCAAACCCAGCCGGTAGGCGCATTTTGCCGCAGTCTGACACCGTTGTTTTGGCTTTCCGTTGCCGGTTTGGTTGTTTTACGTGGAGATTGTGCCTGACGCCGTGTGGTTTGCGCAGACGGGGAGGGAAACAGCGCGAGAATCCAAAAGACAATGAGCAGGATTCGCAAAAACATCCGAAAAAGTGCCAGCTTAGAAGACAGGAAGGCCGCAGGGTGGTTGGGACACCTGCGGCCTGATCTGAATGAAATCCGAATAGCGTTAGAGCGACGGAACGAAGGCCACAGTCTTCGCCAAACCCGCGTCTTCTGCGCCATAAATCGTGCTTCTATTCGAAGCCGTCATCATCTGGCCTTTTTCGCGGTTGTAGACCTTGGTCGTTTCCAGATTCGCGGCAATCACCGCAGGACGTTCCGTTTCGGTAAACACTGCCGATTGCATCACCGGCGCAGCCGCTTTGGTCGCCTTCACCGCTACTTTTTCTCTTACGGCAACGGCTTCCGGTGCGGCGTTCAGGTTTGCCTTCGGCGCTTCGGCAACAAATTGCTGCGTCGGTGCCGCATTGTTGGCGACCAACTGCGATTGTTTGTCACCGCCATTGAAATACATCGCCCCCAAACCGATGGTCACGGTCAAGGTTGCCATCGCGGCCGCGGCTTGTCCCCAGGAGAACGTCCGTGTCCAGAAATTCTCCAAAGCGGCAAAGGCACCACGCGGTTCCGCTTGTGCTCTGGCGATGCGTGCGCGCAACCGAAAATCGAAATCTGCCGGGGCCTGGACTCGCGGCTGCGCACCCAAAAGTTGAAGCAAGGCATTCATTTCATCAGCGTGACGACGGCAATCCGGGCATCCAGTCAGGTGGGATTGGACGGACGCGCTCAATGGGGCGCGGCGAGAAGCCGAATCAATAGCCGTTCTGATGTCTTTACAGTTCATTTTACTTTTCTCCATTGAAAGCTCCCAAGCTGGCTTTCAAAACCAAACAGAATCCAAAAGAACTCACGGGTTAGGTGAATAAGAGCGTAAAACGAGGCGTTACAGAAACTCGCGTAATTTTTCTTTCAACAAGTTTCGCGCCCGATTGATGCGCGATTTGACGGTGCCGACAGGCAAGTCGAGCACGGCAGAAATCTCTTCGTAACTCTTTTCTTCGATATCGCAAAGAACCAAAGCCGCGCGGTATTTTTCCGGCAAACTCGAAATGGCCTTGGCCACTGCCGCACGCCGCTCATCGTCAATCATCTCGTCATCCGCCAGCTTTAACCGGTTGTCCGGCAACTCGACTTCGACCTCTTCGCTGTCTTTGTCTGAGAAAAAGGTCGGCAGCGGAATCAACCTGCGTCGGTTGCGTTGTCGCAATTCACTGATCGCCAGGTTGTGTGCAATGCGATAGATGTATGTCGAAAAGCTGTAAGTCGCTTGATACCGCTCGGCGCTCATATAAACCCGAACAAAGGTTTCTTGCGCCAAATCCACCGCGCGATCGTAATCGTTCAACAATCGGTAAACATAATTGGTGATTTGATTTTGATAGCGGCGGACAATCTCTTGAAAGGCGGCTTCATCACCCGTTCGCGTCGCAGCCAGCAGCGCGTGATCATCCAACTTATCAACCGGGATGTCCTGCGGCACAACTGACGGCACCGGATCTTCACTTTGTAAATCAGCGTCTTTCAGACCGGCGCTCAGCGTCAACGTTGTCATTGGTGAATTGCCTGATTCAAGTCGCTCTAGCTTGCGGGGCGACCCATAATGCTCGTGCAAAAGGTCTTTCATTACATTCGCTCTCGACGGGAGGGCGTCTTAACTGACGGCTTGGTTCAAAAAACCTGGGGCAGCACCGCAGCGCGAGCGAAAGGAGGAAAACCTTTCGTCGTTAAACACGCTCTCATCGTCGAATAGTTCCACAAATTGGGGGAATATTTTTTCCGCCGAACTCCTTACGATTCTGCATTTTGTGCGTGTGAGAAGGGCGGGTGTGTTGATCCGCTACAGCCGGTCTCAAGGATTGTAATTTTTGCCTTGCGAGGATGAGCGGGCGGGCAGATTTTTACATGGCTGGCAGGAGAAAGCGAGAGACTCCCTTAGGTTTACACGGTTTAGGAGCTATCTGACCCGCGAAATTCAATCTTCATTCGATCTTTGTCGGTAAAAAAACGACTGACACAGAATCTCGCCGTCGCGTGTTCTTTGCGGGGGCGTGTTGCATCGCCAAAAATTCAACTTGAAGAATTCAATTTGTCTGGGATCGTTGCTTCGCGAGGAAATGCGCCAAGAGCTATTTCCCCTGCAATTTGCACGCAGACCTTTTGCCTTTTCGGGTCACTGCCCGCATAATCGCGCCGCTTTTTTGATTGCCTCTACGGCGCGGGTTCTCCGCCAAAGATAAACCCAAAACTGAATAGTGTTCCTTTCGTCCGCCGAAAGGAGAAGAGGAAAGAGTCCATGAATCAACGCAGGCTTTTCATCGCCAGTTGTCTCTCGCTCGTCGTCACCGCGATGATTTTTGTCATTCGTGGTGACATCGCCAGTCAGGTGCAAAGCTCGTTCACCCCGGCTTTGACTAATGCCGAATACGGTTGGGTTTCGGCCATGGCCTTTTTCGGATTTGCCAGTTCGATCTTTCTCGCCTCGCCGATGCTCGATGCCCTGGGAATGCGAAATCTGTTGTATCTCGCGTGTGCGCTGCACATTGTGGGCATTGTGGCGTTTATCACGGCGTCCAGTTACACGATGTTGTATCTGTCCATGCTCGTGGCCGGATTTGGCAACGGGTTGGTTGAAGCTGTGATTAATCCCCTGGCTGCAACACTTTACCCCGACGAAAAGACGCACAAATTGAACGTCTTGCACGCCTGGTGGCCGGGCGGGTTGATCATCGGCGGTGTGCTGGCAATTTTGATGAACCAGATGGGACTGACATGGCAGACCAAGATGGGCATCGTCATTTTGCCGACGATCGTGTATGGCTTTTTGATTTTTGGGCAACAGTTTCCCAAAACGGAACGCGCCGCAGCCGGCATTTCGACTGGCGAAATGCTCAAGACGGCGGCCAATCCCGCCTTTTTGCTCCTGATGTGCACGATGATGCTGACGGCTTCAATCGAATTGGCGCCGGGACAATGGCTGGAAAAAGTGTTGCGGGACACCGCGCAAATGTCGGGCACGATGATCCTGGTCTATGGCAGCGCCCTGATGTTTGTGCTGCGGTTTTTTGCCGGACCCATCGCGCACAAGATTTCTCCCATCGGCATGATGTGGGCTTCGGTCTCGATTGCCGGCGTAGGTTTGTTGCTGTTGGCCAACGCCACCAGCGCAGGTATGGCATATGTCGCCGCGACAGTCTTTTACATCGGCGTTTGCTTTATGTGGCCGACGATGTTGGGCATTACGTCTGAACGCTTTCCGCAAGGCGGCGCATTCACCATGGGCCTGATGGGCTTTGCCGGACAATTTGCGCTGGGCGTGGTGATTTTCAAAATGGGCGGCGTGTTTGACGAATGGGGTGCGGCGGCTTCGTTCCGCTTTGTCGCCAAACTGGCGATCATCCCGTTTGTGGTGTTTG
Organism: Acidobacteriota bacterium; assembly: GCA_016789605.1. Taxonomy (GTDB): domain Bacteria; phylum Acidobacteriota; class Blastocatellia; order RBC074; family RBC074; genus RBC074. The sequence goes on along the minus strand of JAEUQO010000440.1, from coordinate 3,398 downwards.
CGGCCTGGTGGCTAAAAGACCGCGCCGCAGGCGGTTACAAAGCAGTCAAACTGAGCCAGTCGTAAGCCGAACGGCTCTAACCTGGTACAGTCAGCAAACGCGGAGTGCGCACGAATGCGTCGCACTCCGCGTTTTTTATCCGCCGATGATGCCCGCCATGCCGCAATTCAAACAGCGATACAGCGTGCCCGCGCGTTCGGGAAAGACCTGCACGCGCGCCCAACCGCAAGTGTGTTCGACTTCCACTTCGAACAAGGTGTAATACTGGTCGTCGTTGATGTCGAGCAAGGCGTTATGAATTGCCTGTTCAGCCATCGTGTTGCGGTCAATGGCGCGAAAAAACTCCAACTCGTATTCGCTGTATCCGTCGAATTCGTTTGCCATGTGGTTTCCTTTTGGTTGCTGTGAATTGCTAGCTGTACTGTGTAACGTCGTGACATTTATACTACTTCGCCGAAATCAGCAAAAGGAGTCGTCAGCATGCCCGTCGTCATACAGGTCTTTTCCGATTATGCGTGCCCGTATTGTTATTTAGGAAATGTGATCGTGCGCCGTGCCGCCGCCCATACCGGCGTCGAAATCGTTCACCGCGCGTTTCAGTTGCCGCCCATTGCCGACGAAGCGTCAGAACGTGTCGCCGCGCGCATCGCCGATGGCTGGCGAAATTCGATTTTGCCGCTGGCGCAAACGCTCGGTCTGGAAATGCGCCAACCGGCGCGCGCTCCGTTGACGCGGCGCGCACACGAAGCCGCCGCCTGGGCGCGCACGCAAGGCGCGTTCGAGCCGTTTCAGCAAGCCTTGTTTCAAGCTGTTTTTGCCGAACACAAAGACGTCAACGAAATGTCCGTGTTGCGGGAAATTGCCTGGCGTGTGGGATTGCATCCGCAAGCGCTGGAAAGCGCCTTGCACGAACAACAACAGGCCGACGAAGTGGACGAGGATTTGCTGATTGCCGAAACGTACGGCGTGACGATGGTGCCGACGTTTATCATCAGCGGGCACCAACTGCGCGGTGTGCAAGACGAAGCCAAATTGCGGCGCGTGATCGAATTGGCGCGCGATGGCAAACTCGACGCCGAAGCCAAAAAATTGCCGCACCTGCCCATCACGATCAAACCCAGCCCGGCCAACGGCCCCAGCTCGACCAACGGCGGACAAACCAGCCACGCGTAACCGTGCGTTAGGCCAGACCGGTCATGCCCAGCGCCAGCAACAACGCGCGTTTGTGGCCCAATTCGCGTCCGATCGGGTCATACCATTCGCTCAAGCGGTGCGAATCTGCCGACACGCCGCCGACGCCGATGGTGATGGCGGGCACGCCCAAACTGATGGGAATGTTCGAATCGGTCGAAGCGCGATTGAGCACCGGATTGATGCCCAACGCGCGCGAAGCTTCGACAGAGCGCCGCACCAGCAACGCTTCGCGCGGTGTTTCGCCCGACGGACGATTGCCGATCATGCTGACTTCGACTTGCAGCTTTTTGCCCATTGCGGCGCGCAACGCGTTTTCGTCCAGCACGGCGCGGTTGATGGCGGTCAGCAGATATTCTTCGACGCGGGCCAATTCGCTTTCGGCGGTCGAACGCAAATCAATATCCAGCGCCGCCGTTTGCGGAATCACGTTGACCGATTCGCCGCCTTCGATGCGGCCAATGTTGTAACTCGTGCGCGGTTCGAGCGGCGCGCGATAATCGGCCATACGCGCGATCACGCGGCCCAGCGCGTGCACCGGATTCACCACGCCGAAATCGCCCCAACTGTGTCCGCCCGGTCCGGTCAGCGTCACGCGATAGCGGCGCGAACCCAGCGCCTGATGCGTGATGAAATCCACGCCCGGCCCGTCAAACGAAACAAACGCCGAGACGCGTCCGGCCAGACGGCCTTCGGCAAACAGATGACGGACGCCGCGCAAATCGCCTTCGCCCTCTTCGCCGACGGTCGCCACAAAAGCGATGGTGCCGCGCAATTTCAATTGCGCGTGGTTCAGCGCCTGAATCAACGCCGTCAGCGCCGATAACCCCGCCACGTCGTCGGCGATGCCCGGCGCACACAACCGCGAACCCACACGCCGCACGCGCACGTCCGTGCCTTCGGGAAAAACCGTATCCAGATGCGCCGACAACACCAGCAACGGCTGTTCGCTTTCGCCGCGATAAAACCCGAGCACGTTGCCTTCGCTGTCGGTGTGCACGTCCGCCAGTCCCAGTTCGGCAAAACGCGCGGCGAAATACCGTGCGCGTTCCTGTTCCTTGAATGGCGGCGCGGGAATTTCGCAAATGCGTATGTGTTCGGCGGTGACGCGCGCGGCGTTGGCGTCAATAAACGCAAACGCGCGTTTGACGGCTTCGTCGCGCAAAATGTCGGCGATGGGCGTGGGTTGGCGATGGGCAAATGACAGGATGGATGCGGGCATCAGAATTCCTCACAAGCAACAGTCGGTCAAAACGAGCCGCGATTGTTCAACCTTGTCGCCAAAATTGCAATCGGCCTAGGGTTCGCGCGTGACCTGACGCCGGTCAAACAACCAGGCATCCGGGCTGACCATCGCTTCCAGGTCTGCCAGCAAGGCGGGCAAAAATCGGTTGGGATCGCGCAAACCTTCCCGTTCCAGCCAGGCGACGAAGTCATCTTCGGAAATCTGACGAGCTTGCGCGCAAGCGCCCAGCATGTTGAAGGCATATGCCACCAGCTTTTTCTGTTCGGGGTGGTTTGCGCCGCGCGTTTGCATCAAGACCACGGCGGCCATTGCCAGACGCGGCGCGCTTTCGTGCGCAACGCCCAGCTTGGTGAGCAACGCGGCCGTCAGATTCAGTGCTGCTTCCGCCGGGACTTCGACGCGCAAGGTCAACCACAGCGCCTGTGCCAAAAAATCGCGCGCGTCGGTATCTTCGCCTGCGCCCAGATTGCCCAGCACCGTCACCACATACAGCCAGGCGCCGACCTGCGCGAACGCTTGCACGGCTTCCAGGTTCAACCGTCGCTCCTCAGCAACATTCCCCTGCTTTCCAGCCAGCCAGGCCATATTTGCCAGGGTGGCGGCCTTGCCCTGAACGTCGCCGATTTGCTCCTTGAGAGCGAGAGATTGTTGCCAGAGGTTGAGAGCGCGTGTGACGTCGCCCTGCTGAGCGATGACGCCCGCCATCTGGTGAAGCGTGGCGGCCTTGCCCTTCACGTCGCCGATTTGCTCATCAAGAGCGAGAGATTGTTGATAAAGTTCGAGAGCGCGTGTGACGTCGCCCTGCTGAGCGATGACGCCCGCCATCTGGTGAAGCGTGGCGGCCTTGCCCTGAACGTCGCCGATTTGCTCATAGAGAGCGAGAGATTGTTGCCAGAGGTTGAGAGCGCGTGTGACGTCGCCCTGCTGAGCGATGACGCCCGCCATCTGGTAGATCGGAAGA
>JAEUQO010000329.1 GCA_016789605.1 Acidobacteriota bacterium | reverse complement strand
GCCGGGCAGTGTGACCATTGCGCGCGGTTTCGAAGCCGACCTGGCTCCGCGCCCCGACGGAGATGGCCGGTTGACGGTGTCTGACTGGGTCGAAGCAGGCCGATTGGTTTCGTCATCAACCGGTCTGTCGCCGAGTGTGTTCCAACGGCTGGATTGCGCACCGCTGAACACCCTGGGCAATGGCGTCATCAGCGTGTCGGATTGGGTGCAAGTCGGACGTTACGTGGTGGGGCTTGATCCGTTGACGCCCGCTGGCGGCCCGTTTGGATCGACGGCGTCACAGCCGGTGAATGTCGGGTTGCAGTTGCGGCCTTCGCCGGAATTCTGGCCGCGTCGCGTGCAGTTGGCTCCGCCGGTGTTTGGCGCAGGACAGACGGTTTCGGTGGCGATTGAATTGCTGGCGCACGGCAATGAAAACGCGCTGAGTTTCAGTTTGCAGTTCGATCCGCAGCAGTGGCGATTCAGTTCAGCCACAGCAGGAGAAGACGCCGCCAACGCAATGGTGCGCGTCAACGACACGTATGCAGCGCGTGGGCGTGTTGGTTTGGCAATCGCGTTGCCGCCCGGTCGCACGTGGGATGTTGGTTTGCGTTCGTTTGTGAGGGTGATGTTTGTCGCGACAGAAGGCGGCGGCGCTTCATTGCCAGTCGAAGGCATCGGCGACTGGCCGACCGTGCGCGCCATTGCCAGCGTCACGGCAGCAGACCTCGAAGCCGATTGGGCGCTGGCGGATGGCAAAACGGCGCCGTCGCTGGTCAATGTTTCGAGCACAAGCTTTTTGTCTGAACCTTTCGCTCCGGGGGCATTCGTCTCGGCATTTGGGCGAGAGCTGGCCGACGTTGCCTTGAGCGCCAGCGGTGACGCATGGCCAGAAGCGTTAGGCGATACGGTCGTCGTTTTGACGGACAGCGCCGGGCGCATTTGGCGCGCGCCATTGCTGTTTGTGTCGCCATTGCAGGTCAATTACCGGTTGCCGTTACAGATTGCTCCAGGGGCTGCCGAAGTGCAGATCAGGCGCGGTAGAGACGTTGTAGCTGTCGGACGGCTGGAAATTGGCCCCTGAGCAGAAATTTTCGTGTTCTCTCTTTTGTAAACTTATAGACTGTTGTACTTTCACTCCCGGCCAGCGCTCAGCCGGGAGTTCCTGTTTTTGCTCCCCAAAAATTTCTCGGCTGATAAATCAGAACGGCAAGAAATCTGAACAAAATGCGAAATTTCTCGCGCGTTTCGCTCACATGGAATTGTCAGGCGCTCCGCACCGCTGTCGGGACCCCAACTCCCAGACGATAAATTACGTCCACTCTACCATTGTTGCGTGTCACCCCAGGCTGGAGTCTGCCAGTCTGGGCGGAGGAATCTCATGCTCTTTCTCTCTGCTGCTCGATTGACCACCAAATTTGTTCGTGGCCATCAATCCTTAGTCCGCCGCGCCATTCTTTTCACCTCCTTGCTGCTTGCCTTTATCAGTTGGTATGGAATTCGCCAATCAACCGCAGTCATGCAAAACCAGGCGCTTGCTGCCATCGTTTCGGGCGCAAGTTTTGAAGCAGATGCGCTCGCGCCAGATTCCATCGCGACGGTGTATGGGACGGGGCTGGCTACCGAGCAAACAGAAGGCACAAGCGTGACCGTTCAAGATAGCGCTGGGGTGACACGCAACGCGAAGCTTTTATATGTCTCAACTACACAAGTGAATTTTCTTGTTCCGGCAGGCACAAAGACTGGCTTGGCTACTGTGACTGTGCGTGCTGCCAATGGCGCGACTTCGACAGGCGTCACGACCATCAATGCCGTTGCGCCTGCATTATTCAAGGCTGGCAATGCGCCTGCTGGGTATGCCTTGCGAGTCAAAGGCGACGGGGCGCAGGTATACGAATCGGTCGCACAACCGATCACCTTGGGGCCAGCCGATGAGCAGGTCTTTCTGGTGCTGTATTTGTCGGGTGTGCGCGGGGCAGATCCAAATGATGTGCGGGTTGTGCTTGGGACGGATGAATTGACGCCGTTATTTGTTGGCGGTGTCGGGGACGGGTTGGATCAAATCAATCTGGCTTTGCCGCGAACCCTGGCTGGCAAAGGCGTCATCCAGCTTTTTGTGCGCGCGCCGGGCGCACGCGGTTCAAATACGGCCGAAATCGAAATCGGCAGCAACATACGCCGGTTAGAGATTACTGGCGTACCAACGAACGCTGTGCTGGCTGGTGAAGAAATCGTCCTCAGTGGGCGAGACCTGCCGCTGTCAAATCTTGAGGTGTTATTCAAAGGCAGTGTGGCTGAAAAGCCCGTGGATTTGAAAACCGACAAAATAACGGTGCGTGTGCCTTATGGTGCGGCGACGGGGGAAATCAGTGTTTCAGTGGGAGGCGAAACTGCCTGGACGAGTACGACAGCAATCTCAGTGCGCACTTCGCTCAGCGGAGTGATTCAGGGCACAGACAAAAAAGGCATTCCCGGAATCACTGTATTGGAGCGCAGACGCAACATCACGGCCACGACCAATCAAGATGGCGCGTTTGTCTTGCCCGATGTGTTGCCCGGAGCGCAGTTTGTCATTGTGCCCCAGCCGGGGCCATTGAATTATCCGGCCCAAACTTTTAAGCCCATTGTCGAGCTAAACCGCGACAACAAGTTTGGGCGCATTGAATTGACGCGCAGTGATTCACCTACGCCGTCGTTGGCGGTCGCCGCCGTGGAACCGGCGCAAACCAACCCGATCACGCTCGAGCTGTCGCAATGTCCCAATGGCAATGTGAACTGCCCATATACGCTGACGCCTTTTACTGCGGGGCGCACACCCGTAGATTTACCACCCGGCACGTTCAGCTCTGCCATTGCCCAGATCACACCATTCAGCCAGCCAATTTCACCGGGCGGCAAGCTGCGTTTTGTGAACGTCAACAATATTCCCGCCGGCACACCCGTGCGCGTTTACAAACTGGATCAGAATCAAAACAGCGCCACGTTAGGGCAATTCCTGGATATCGGGCCTGCCAGTTTCAATGGCGCGTTTCTGGAAACGGCTGCTGGCGCAGTCAATGAAGGCAGTTATTACTATGTTTCTCGCCAGTGGCCAACTGCGACGCTTTATGGCCGCGTTGTCGAACCGGATGGCGTGCGGCCTGTTCGGCGGGCTTTGGTGACAGCACGTGGGCAGTCAGTGTTTACCGATGGCAACGGCAGTTTTGTGTTACGGAACATTCCCATGATTACGCCCACTGGTGCGAATGATTCGGTGGCGGTCGAAGTCGTTTTTCATCGTGCGGACGGTTCAGTGGCGCGCACAGAGAGCGCCACGACGCCAATCGCGGTCGGCGATGTCAAACTGACCTCTCCTTCCGTGTTGCGTTTGCCGCCGCTTTCACTGGTGCCAGTGATTATCGCGCCAGACACGCTGACGATTTATGAAAACGAAATTCGCGCATTCAATGTCTTAGCCGCAGATCCGGCTAATGACAGCACGTTGAATGTAGGCGTTGCCGCGGATTCGTTGTTAGGGGCGCAAATGACAAGCCAGGGCGGCAGCCTGTTCACACTGCGTCTGAATCCGGGGACGAATACCGCCGGAACGTATCGCCTGACGATTACGGCAACCAATGCACAACAACAGCGCACAGAGCATTCGTTGTTGGTGACGGTTTTGCGGTCGCTCGCCAGCGGTCAATTGGCGGCCTTGGAGCAGACGCTGACTACCAACGAAGGCCAGTCTGTTTCTGTCATTTTGACGGGGCGCAATGTAGGAGCCTCACCTGTTTATGAGATTGTGACGCCTCCTGCTCGCGGTGATTTATTGGGAAGTGCGACTGGCCCAAATCGTACTTATGCGCCAAGAGGTGTGCTCAACGGCGTTGATAGCTTCACGTTCAAAATCCGCAATGGCTCGGCGGAAAGCAACATCGCGCGCGTCACTATCGCCGTGAAGCCCAAGAACCACGCGCCGACCATTACTGTTCCTGCCGCGCAAACGGTCAGCGCGGGCCAGGAAGTTCGGTTTATCATTACCGCCAACGACATTGATCCAGGGCAGACGCTGACAGCCAGAATGACCAGCGGACCCAGTGATGCGACCTTTGTTCCACTGGGAAGCGACAGTCGGCAATGGCAATTCAGTTGGCGGCCACGCTATACCAATGTGGGCACAGTCAACGCGCAATTCAGCGTCACTGACAATGGTGTTGGGCAACTCAGCGCAAGCGGAGGTGTCACGATCACCGTTGATCCCAAGTGGGCGAAGACGTCCGGGCCGGAAGGCTTTTCGATCTATTCTCTCTCTGCCACAAACAGAGCGATATTTGCCGATCGTTTCCGCTCGAATGACAACGGTGCGAGTTGGACGGAAATGAATTTTCAGCCGCGGGCCGTCGCGGCGCTAAACAATACGATTTATATCACAGGGGCGCCCAGCGGTTTGAGCACCGGCGTTTATCGCTCGACTGATGACGGACAAACCTGGACACGCGCCTTCGACCTGTCGCCGTTGGGCGGTTTCTTTCCGTTGACCGTAAGCAACTCAACGCTGATCGTTGGTACAAACAACGGCATTTATCGCTCGACCGATAACGGCACAAACTGGCAACAATCGGGGCTTGGCGGATTGAACATCTCCCGGCTGGCAGCAAACAGCGGCACTGTATTGGCCTGCACGCCCAACGGTAATGCTTGTTATCGCTCAAGCAACGGTGGGCAAACCTGGGGGCAGGTTGACGCTTTGTCCGGCCTTAGCTCATTGGTGGCCAATGGCAACTATTTTATTGGCGCCAAGATTTTCAACGGTGGGATTTTCCGTCTGTCGAATACGGGCCAGAGCTGGCAGGAAGTGAACAACGGGATTCCAAATCCTGACATCGCACTCATTCAGTCAAATGGATTGAGTGTCAGTGGCACGACCATCTTTGCCGGTATCGAAAGTCTGGGGCTATTTCGTTCTGAAAATAATGGCGATTCCTGGACGCGTATTTCCACGGGCAGTGTGCGCAGCTCGATCTTTTCTTGCGCGGCGCTTGGCTCAACCCTGTTTCTCGGCACACGGCTTGGGGTGCATCGCGGCACAGGAGCGTTGACGTCATTCACACTGGTGAATTCCGGGATTACCAACTCACAAGTACGCGCTTTAACGGCGCAAGGAAACACGATCCTGGCGGGAACCTATGCGCGAGGATTGTTCCGCTCAACCAACAATGGCCAAAGCTGGGAACGAGCGGTGGTCGGCAATGCAGACGGGTTGTTTTTCGGCGGGTTGGCGGCGTTGAACGGGACGTTCTATGCCGGTTGGTATGACGGAGAATTGTCGCTGCAACGTTCAACCGATGGCGGAATCACCTGGACGAAATTTACGAATGGATTCACCGATGGATTTACTGCTGATATCGCAGTCGGCGCGCTGACGGTAGACGGCAACACCGTCTATGCAGGTACCAGCGAAGGCGTATACCGTCTGCGCTCAGGCGCTGCCAGTTGGGAGCCGATCAATCGTGGTTTGCCATTGACCAGTCAGCTTAATGTCGCCAAGCCGCCCTCTTCTTTCTTACGCAAGAATCTGGCCGACAAACTGACGCCACGCGATTGGCTGCAGGCAACCAGCCGGACGCCGCAGTCCAAATCGGCGTTGCCATTCCCGATTGACGGGGTGCTTTTGATCGGCAACTTCTTCAATGCCGTCGCTGCCAGTGGCAACACACTGTTTGCCAGTTATTTCAACGTTGATTTTGACGTAACGGAAAGCCGCGTTTTCCGCTCACGTGACGGCGGCGCCAACTGGCAGTCACTGAATACGGGATTACCCCCGGTCGAATTGGGGAATACAGGATTCAACGGTACAGAAGGACTGATTATCCGCGGCGGCTTTGCGTACGCGGGGACGCCGCGCGGCGTTTATCGCATTGCGTTGGACGGACAGCAATGGACGGAGTTTAGTTCCGGGATTGGGACGCGGAAAGTTTATTCGTTTGCGGTTATTGGAGATCGAAATACAGGTCAACTGTATGCGGGAACCAGCAATGGCGTTTACTTGCTGGCAGCGGATGAACAAACCTGGGTGCCAGTGAATGCCAGTTTGACTGGGATCGGTGTTTTGTCGCTGTCTGCCAACGGTGATGGCAGTGCGCTGTTGGCAGGGACGGAAGCCAATGCCGTGCATCGGTTGTCGAGCAATACGCAAAGCTGGAGCGACATCACCACCAATATCAGCGCTGGTTTGCGAGAAAATGTTGTGCGCGCGGCGGTGATACGCGGCGCCACCATCTATGTCGGCACGGTCGCCGGAGGCGTCTATGCGTCAACCAATAATGGACAAAGCTGGTTGCCGGTGAATCAGGGGTTGCCTGTAAATGCCAATGTGCGCGCGTTGGCGTTGCGTGGCGCCGCACTTTTTGCCGCTGAGCAAGATGGCGGTGTGTATGAATTGCTTCCCAATCCTGACCGATGGGTTTTGCGCAGAGGGACGCTGCCCACGACGAAATTCAATGCGTTATTGGTCAACGGCGCGCAATTGTTGGTTGGCACTGACGCGGGCGTTTTTCGTTCGTCGGATGGCGGGTTGAATTGGTTGGCGACCGGAGCGATTGGCGCACGTGTGTTGTCGTTAGGCGCAAGCAATGACGGCAGCACGTTACTGGCAGGCACGAGCAGCGGCGTCTTTTATTCGATCAACAATGGCGTTTCCTGGGCCTCGGCTTCAGGCATTCCAACAGTCGTAAATGCGTTAGTCGCAGGCGGCAGCAATGCGCGATTGTTTGCTGGCACGGATGATCGTGGGCTCTATCGTTCAGATGACGGCGGATTCAATTGGGTGCAGGTCAACAATCGAGTGCCGTCCAATCTGAATGTGCGCGCCTTGGTTACCAATGGCGCGCTCGTCTATGCCGGAAGCGTATACGGCGTATTTCGCACGAGTGATGATGGCGCGAGCTGGGAGCAGATCAATGCAGGCTTAACAGATACTTTTGTGACGGCGCTGGCTTTGCGAGGTGATGACTTAATCAGTGGCACGGTGAAAGGCGGTGTCTTCCTCAGCAAACTGAGTAGCGATCCACAGTGCGTGCCTAGCGTCACAGCGCAACCTGCAGATCAGATCATCAATGCCGGGCAAAGTGCGCAACTGCAAGTCACGGCAACATCTGCCTCAAGTCTTTTCTACCAGTGGTATCGCGGACAGAGTGGCGATACGGCCAATCCCATTCCCGGCGCGACGCGCGCCAGTTACAGCACGGGGCCGATCAGTGCGACCGAAAGCTATTGGGTGTTGGTCAGCAACAGTTGCGGCAGCGTAAATAGCGAAACCGCCACCGTCGCCCTTAACACTCCGCCACAAGTAGACCTTTCCCTCACACAGAGCGTCTCACCATCCCCTGCGCGCGCAGGCGATGAGTTGACGTTCAATCTGACGGTTGGCAAGAGCGGACGTGATGCGGCATTTGCTGTAACCGTGACTGACACGCTGCCGCAGGGCGTGACCTATGTGGAAGGATCATGCACCGCAACTGGCGGTGGGGTTTGCGGCGGGAACGGGAATAATCGTACGGTGATGTTTGCTTCGCTTCCCGCAAACGACGCTTTGGCGACAATTACCTTGCGCGCACGCATCAACCTGGATGTGAATGCCAGCGCTTTGCGCAACACTGCCATCGTGAATGCAGGCGTTGTTGAGAGCAATCCGAATAACAATACAGCCAGCGCCAACGTCACCATCATACGGGACAATCCAAATCCGCCGACGATCACCAGCCTCAATCCAACTATGGCACAAGCAGGCGGCAGCAGCTTTGCCCTGATGGTCAACGGCACAAACTTTGTCAGTGGCGCCAAAGTTCGCTGGAACAATGCTGATCGGATCACGACTTTTGTTTCGGCCACGCAATTGGTGGCGCAAATCCCTGCGAGTGATATTGCGTCGCCAGGGAGCGTCTTGATTACAGTGGCGAATCCTGATGGGCAGGTGTCTGGCGGGGTCGCTTTTTTGATCAACCAGACTGCGCGTGTTTTGCGCGTCGTTGCTTCGAGTGGCGCGCCCGGCGGAGTCGTGGCGGTATCGGTCGAACTGGTTTCTCAGGGAGATGAAAACGCGCTTGGGTTTAGTTTGACGTTTGATCCGGCGGTGCTGACCAGTCCGCAGGTGGCGCTGGGCACGGGCGCAGCGGGCGCAACGCTTAGTCAAAATCTGGGGCAAAGTGCGCAAGGCCGGTTGGGCCTTGTGTTGGGTTTGCCCGCCAATCAGCGTTTTACGGCAGGTGTGCGCCAGCTTGTGGTGGTGAGTTTCACCATCGCTGCGGCGACAACGGCGACGTCAACCAACATCGCGTTTGGAGATCAACCCGTAGGCCGCGAAGTTTCCGACGTCAACGCCAATGGGCTGCCAGCCAGTTATCAGGGGGGCGCGGTCGCCATTGCGCGCGGCATCGAAGGCGACGTGACGCCGCGTCCAGATGGCAACGGTGCGGTGACTGTAACGGATTGGGTGCAGATTGGGCGCTTTGTTTCTGGCGAACAAACAGCCGGTTCCGGCGGCGAATTTCAACGCGCCGATTGCGCGCCGCGCAACACTCTGGGCAATGGTCTGTTGACGGTCAGTGACTGGGTGCAGGCGGGGCGGTATGCCGCCGGGCTTGATCCACAAACTCCGGCAGGCGGACCGCAAAGTCCGGGGACGGCGGCAACGGCCTTGGGGCATTTCACGATGAGGCCCGTGTTCGAATCGTGGCCGCGTCGGGTACAGCTTGCCCCGCCGGTGTTTGGACCGGGACAGACGATTTCAGTTGCCGTCGAATTATTGGCGCGCGGCAACGAAAACGCGCTAAGTTTCAGCTTGCAATTCGATTCGCGCCAGTGGCGCTTTGTTTCGGCAACGGCGGGAGAAGACGCCAAAGATGCCGTCGTGAGCGCGAATGCGAAACAGGCCAGCAACGGCAGACTCGGATTGGCAGTTGCCTTGTCACCTGGGCGCACGTGGGATGTTGGTCTGCGTTCATTCGTGGTGGTGAACTTTGTTGCCACAGACGGCGGAGGAGCCTTGTCGCCGATCGAAGGCATGGGCGACTGGCCCACCGCACGGGAAGTTGCTGGCGTTACGGCAGAAAGTCTTGACGCCGATTGGGCGACACCTGACGGAAAGCCCGCCCAGTCGTTGGTCAATGTTTCGAGCACCAGCTTTTTACCTGAACCGTTCGCGGCGGAGGCATTTGTCGCGGCATTCGGACGAGAACTGGCGACAGAGACAGTGATTGCAGAAGGCGCTGCTTGGCCGCAAGAACTGGCCGGTACGGTCGTGATTGTGACTGATAGCCAAGGGCAGTCGCATTTTGCCGAGTTGCTTTTTGTTTCGCCCGCGCAGGTGAATTACCGTTTGCCCGCCGCGTTGGCTGCTGGTCTGGCAGAAGTCATCATACGCGGCCCCAATGGCATACGCGCCGTCGGCAAAATCGAAATCCTGCCATAAGTGCTCTGGAATCCTTTCTCTCTGCGAAGCGTGCTGGCAGAATGACGAACAGAGACAGTGCAATCGTCATTCGACCATTACCGCAAAGTAGAGAGAGAGGATTCATCCCATGAATTTTGAGTACTCCGACAAGGTTAAGTACCTGCAGAAAAAACTGACCGCCTTTATGGATGAGTATATCTATCCAAACGAAGGCACCTACTACGAACAAAATCACACCGGCGAACGCTGGAAAGTAATTCCCATCATCGAAGAGTTAAAGCCGAAAGCCAAAGCCGAAGGGCTGTGGAATTTGTTTTTGCCGGAAAGCGAACACGGTGCGGGGCTGACCAATCTCGAATACGCGCCGCTGTGCGAAATCATGGGACGCGTGCCCTGGTCGGCAGAGGTGTTCAATTGTTCCGCGCCAGACACCGGTAACATGGAAGTGTTGGTTCGCTATGCCAGCGAAGACCTGAAAAAACAGTGGTTGCCGTTGTTGCTCAACGGCGAAATCCGTTCCTGTTATGCGATGACCGAACCGGAAGTCGCTTCGTCTGATGCGACAAACATTCGCTCTTCGATTGTGCGCGAGGGCGACGAATACGTCATCAACGGTCGTAAGTGGTGGACGTCCGGCGCGGGCGATCCGCGCTGCAAAGTCGCCATTTTCATGGGCAAAACCGATCCTGCCGCGCCGACGCACAAACAGCAATCCATGATTGTGGTGCCGATGGACACGCCGGGCGTGACGGTACAGCGCATGCTGAATGTGTTTGGCTATGACGATGCTCCGCACGGACACGCCGAAGTCACGTTTGAAAATGTGCGGGTTCCTGTCGGCAATATCCTGCTTGGTGAAGGGCGCGGGTTTGAAATCGCGCAAGGCCGTCTGGGGCCGGGCCGCATTCATCATTGCATGCGCACCATCGGGTTGGCAGAGCGCGCGCTCGAAGCCATGTGTCAGCGCGTCAAGCAGCGCGTCGCCTTTGGCAAAACGATTGCGGAACAGGGCGCGATTCGCGCCGACATTGCCAATTCACGCATCGAGATCGAACAAGCGCGCCTGTTAACCTTGAAAGCGGCTTACATGATGGACACCGTTGGCAACAAGGTTGCGCGCGCTGAAATCGCCATGATCAAGGTCGTCGCCCCCAACATGGCGTTGCGTGTCATTGATCGCGCCTTGCAAGCCCACGGCGGCGGCGGCGTCAGCCAGGATTTTCATCTGGCCAACGCCTGGGCGCACGCACGCACGTTGCGGTTGGCTGATGGCCCTGACGAAGTTCACCGCGAAACCATTGCCAAGCTGGAATTGAAGAAGTTCGAATAAACATTGCGAGGCCACCGGGAACGTTGTTGCGCTTGACGACGATTGGTCAAGAGTGCGCAACGTTCCTGGCATTCGCGGGGGGAACAGGTTGACAAAGAAAGTTACGATTCGAGACATCGCCGGTGCCGTGGGACTTTCGGCGATGACCGTTTCGCTAGCCTTGCGCGATCACCCGCGCATTTCGCCAGAGACCAAAGCTCGTATTCGCGTGGCGATGGACAAGTTGGGGTACAAACCCAGCCACTTGGCGCGCGCCTTGGCCACCGGAAAATCAAATCTGATCGGCGTGATCGTTCCCAACAGCTCTGATCCGTATTACGCCGAAGTCATACGCGCCATCGAAGACCACGCCAGCGCGTTAGGGCATCACGTCTTACTGGCCAATGGTTCGTATGAAATGGAGCGTTACGCCGAACGCGTGCGCGATATGTTGGGGCTGCATGTCGGCGGCATCATCACGGCGCCGCCATTTCGCAACGAACGCCCACAACTGCCCGCGTTTTTGCAGGAACTGCGGCAAAGTGAATCGCAGATTGTGCTGATCAACCGCGAACTGCGTCCACCAATATTTCACCAGGTGGCGGCGGATTACACCGCAGGCGTCAAGATGGTGGTCGAAGCGCTCGCCGAACGCGGCCACACGCGCGTTGCTTATGTTTCGGGGCAACCGGCAATGTTGCCGATTCGCCAGCGGCTGGCGGCCTTCAAACGGTTTGCCCAAAAATGCGGCCTGGCGACAGATGATTCTTTGCTGGCGACCAGCGATCTGACTTTTGCCGGTGGTTATGGCGCGGGGCGTCAGTTGTGGACTTCGCTGCGCAAAAAACCAACGGCGATTGTCGCCTTTAGCGATGCTGTGGCGGTTGGCGTCTTGCGCTTTTTGCAAGAGGCAGGCGTTCCAGTGCCGGATGACGTATCGGTGGTGAGCTTTGATGGCACGGCGGTTGGCGCATTTACCCACATCAGCCTGACAACTGTTGTCACGCCCATGTACGAAATTGGTAAACAGGCGCTGGCGCTGTTAATGGGCGCAATGGCGGGGGAATACCCCGAACCGCAAAGTTTGCTCCTGCCTGTCACGTTGGCATTGCGTGAATCCATCGGGCCAGCAGTTCGACGAAAGTCTTGACACCATTTCTACGGCTGTGGTTTAGTTTACCGGTAAACTGCAACTCTCTTCAGAACCGCGAAAATCGTATCCTGCAAGCAACGAAATACTGACTAGGTCAAACTCGGGATGGTTATGACAATGATCTCTCGCCGCGACTTCCTGCGAACATCTTCCGGCGCGCTCGCGCCTGCGGTCTTATTTGCCGCGCCGGCATCCAACGTCAAACTGGCTTGCCAGACCAATGCCTGGGCAATCAATCCACAAGATTTCAATTCGCTGCTGACAGTCCTGCACAAGCTGAAAGAGCTGGGCTACGCGGGTTTTGAAACTGGCTTTCGGAATGTACAGGGGCAATTCGAGCGTGCGGCTGATGCGCGCAAACAGCTCGCGGCGACTGGTTTGCAGTTTTTTGGCTCGCATATCTTTCTGGAGCAATATGACCCGCAAACGCAAATCGCGCCGTTGTCATTGGTGCAGAAAGTCGCTGATGGCATTGCACAGCTCGGCGCTCAGCGGTTGATTTTGAGCGGCGGCGGCGTGGTCAAAGATGGCAAGCTGGACGCCGAGGCGTTGCAGCGCAAAGTGGTAGGATTACACGCCGCTGGCAAACATTGCCGTGCGCTGGGGCTGCGGTTGGCCTATCACAACCACGGCCCCGAATTTGCGCAGGCGGGCCTGGAAATCGAAGCGTTGTATCGGCAAACTGATCCGGCGCTGGTAGATTTTCTGACCGATTGTGGCTGGGCGTTTCGCGCCAAAATGAACGTGCCGGAATTTTTCGCCAAGCATCAGCGGCGGATGATTGGTTTGCACTTGCGCGATTTCAAAGGTGACGAGCAGGTTCCCTTAGGGCAGGGCGATTTCCCCGTGCGTGAACTGGCGGCGGCCATTCAACGCGCCAAATGGACGGGCTGGGTGCTCAATGAAGAAGAGCGGCTGAGCGGCGAAAAGCCCGGCGAAAAAGCGGTTGCGCCCGCCCGGCAAACCCTCAAACAGGTATTCGGCAAGTAAGAGGCGCGAGTCGAACATGAAACGTAGAGACTTTTTGACCGGAATTGGCGCTGCCAGCTTGAGCGCCGCGTCTTATCGTCGCGTGCGTGGCGCGAATGACCGTCTGGGAATGGCGCTGGTCGGCAGTGGCCGACGCGGGCGCGAAGTCATGAAAGCTTTTCTGGCGACCAGTCGCGCGCGGTTGAGCTCTTTGTGTGACGTTTACGACGTGCAACGCGGGCGAGCGAAAGAGGCCTTGCTGGCTGCGGGCGAGTCAGTGCACGAAACCAGCGCCTTAGAAGAGGTGTTGGGCCGCAACGATGTTGATGCCGTATTGATCGGTTCGCCGGATCATTTGCACCTGACCCAGACGCTGGCTTGTCTAAAAGCGGGCAAACACGTCTATCTGGAAAAACCGACTTCGCATCATTTTGAAGAAGGGGCTGCATTTCTTGCCGCTGCCAAACAGTTTGGCAAAGTGATCCAAACCGGCACGCAACAACGTAGCGGCGCGCATTACCGGCGCGCCAAAGAAGAGATTTTTGCCAAAGGCAAGCTCGGCAAAGTGATTTTTGCGCGCGCCATTTGGCACGACTTTCCCTGGCAACGCCGCAAAATCGCACCACAGGATAAACCCGCCGGGTTGGCCTGGGAGCGATTTCTGGGGCCAGCGCCCAAAGTGCCTTACGAATGGATTCGTTATGATTCGTGGCGCTATTTTCCCGATTACGGCGGCGGATTGCTGGCTGACATTCTGACCCATTGGGCTGATGTGGCGCAGTGGATGATGGACGAAATCCGTCCGGTGAATGCGGTTGCCACGGGCGGCATTTATCAGTTGAACGATGGGCGCGTGAATCCTGATACGGTCAACGCCGTCTTGCAATACTCTTCGGGCTGGAACCTGACCTTTGAATCTTCTGTCTTGCCGATTCGCAACGAACGCCCGGGCGTATTTTTTGAGGGCACTGACGGCACGCTGGAACTGACCCGCGCTGAATATGTTTTTACGCCCAACAAAGGCGATGTGCAGGTCGTTAAAGCTGAGGGCAGTTTGGAAATTGCCCACGCGACCAACTTTTTGGACGCTGTCAAAACCGGCGGCAAGCCGAGCGCTGACCTCGCAACAGGCATTGCCGCTTGTAATCCTGTTCATCTGGCCAAAGCCGCTTACTGGCAGAAAAAACGCATGAAATTTGCTCCGTCTGGTGCGAAAATCATTGCGGACGTCTGAGCCAGATTTCATCACAAGTTTCAACGACAATTGAGCTGGGAGCCGTGCAGACCAACGCAGTCTGCCTTGTTATTCGCGCAGAGGGAGTGCCCCTTCCTCTTCCGGTTTTTCGGTTCTTGAAAAACCTATCCAGAAAATCTATCCAGGAGGATACGACTATGCGAAAGGCTATGGCGGCAGTTTGTCTGGCCTTATTTACACTACTGGCGCACGCTACGGCGTCTGCCCAGGCAGTGTACGGCAACATCGTTGGCACGGTGACCGACCCACAAGGTTCTGCCGTGGCGAACGCGAAAGTGACCATCACTGACACCCAACGGCAAGTAACCGTAACGTCCGTGACCAATAGCGATGGCAACTTTACCCAACGCGCGTTGATCGCGGGCATTTATCAGGTGCGCATCGAAGCCACCGGTTTCAAAGCGGCCCTGCAAACCGTGACCGTTTCGGTTGACCAGGAAACCCGCGCCAACTTCAAACTCGAAGTTGGTGAAGTCAGTCAGGTGGTCGAAATCACCGCTGAAACTCCGTTACTCAAAACCGAGCGTGCCGACGTGGCCGTGACCTTCAGCGAAAAAACGGTCACGAACCTGCCGTTAATCAACCGGCGCTTTACCCAATTTGAATTGTTGACGCCGGGCGTACAGGCGACGACTTCACAAACGGCTTCGTCTGAAGACCCGCAAGGTTCTTTCCGCAAGGTCGTCAACGGACAAAGCTTCGCAGGCACCACCCAATTGCTTGACGGTACGGACAACCGCGACGCCTTGCTCAGTTTGGTGGTGATCAATCCCACGCTCGAATCGCTGTCAGAAGCAAAAATCACCACTTCGGCTTATGACCCCGAATTCGGCGCCACGGCTGGCGTCATCAGCGTGCAAACCAAATCCGGCACCAACGATTTTCACGCGGTCGGCTTTGAGTTTTTGCGCAACGATCACCTCAACGCGCGCAACCCATTCACCCAGTTTCGCAAAATCACGGGTACTAACCGTTACATTCCGGTGACGCAGTACAACCAGTTTGGCGGCGGCGCTGGCGGACGCGTGATCAAAGACAAACTCTTTTACTGGGCGGATTACCAGGGGACGCGGCGCAACACCGGCGGTTCGGCGCTGTTGCGTGTCCCGTCAGCAGCCGAACGCGCAGGTGATCTGAGCGGCCTCGGCGTGGACATTTTTGATCCGGCCAGCGGTGATACGCCTGCCACGCGTGCACAGTTTGCGGGCAACCGCATTCCGACCGCGCGGTTGTCGCCGCAAGCGCAAAACCTGCTCAAACTCATTCCGTTGCCGAACATTGACGGCGTCACGCGTGACAACCCGAATTACGTCGGTTCCGGCACGATCAAATTCAACGAAGATTTGTGGAATACGCGTTGGGACTATTTTTACAGCCAACGGCTGCAATTCTTCGGACGGTACAGCTTCGCCGATTATCGGCTCGATAGCCCTGGCATTTTCGGCTTTGCCGCAGGTGGCCGTGGCTTTGACGAACAAGCGCCGTTTGCCGGTGTGTCGCGTACGCGTAACCAAAGCGTGGCGTCAGGTTTCAACTACTCGGTGAATGAAAACTGGCTGACGGACTTCCGTTTTGGCTGGTTCCGCTATCGCGTCAA
>JAEUQO010000328.1 GCA_016789605.1 Acidobacteriota bacterium | reverse complement strand
CGCGCCAGGAAGTTGCTGACCAGATGCAGGTAATGTTCCTTGGACATCACGTCATCGCCCAGCCGACCACGCACATTGGTGAGCATCGTCTCCCACGCATCTGCCGAACCGCGCACCCAGGTTTCGCGCCAGCCGATGACGCTGTGGCGCAAACTGGCCAGCCCTGTCGGACGCGGCAATCGCAAAAACAACAAATCGGCGCGCGCGCCGCGAATGAATTCGTGCGCGTCGCGGTTGACGCTGAAATTCTCTTTGCCGTTATCAATCACGTGACGTTGCGTGCGCCACAAGGCGACGAAAACTTCCGACAACGGGCGGCGCAATTCGAGCGTGTCGCTGTTGAAGGAAAACACATAATCGGCGACGCCCAGCGCCAGCATAATAGCCAACGCGCGCTGATGTTCGTTTTCGATCTGTTGAATATTCAGCCACACATTGTCGAACCAGACCGCGTCCATTTCACTCATTGCGTGGCCGAGCGCGGGATTCTGCAAGCGGCGGCGCGGCACGTAAGCTTCGCTGAGAATGAGTGAAACGTCTTCTTCGCTCAGCGAAACGCCGCGATTTTCGACCAGCGCGCGTGACACCCACCACGCCCATTGGCAAATGTCGTTGTCCAAGACCTGCTTGCCCCAGAATTTCAGATACCAGCCCAGATCGGGTTGGCCGGCAAAGGGAATGGCGACGGAAGAAAATTTAAGACGGCGCAATACGCTGAGTTCAAATCCCAGCCAGCGCCGATTGGAAACAGTTGTCGTAAACATAATCGCGTAAAAACGGGTTAGCTTGCGCTGGGTTTGGTTGGCGCGTCGTCTGTTGCGGCGGTTGCCTGCGTGGTTTCTGCTTCCGCGACAAGCGTTTCTGCCTCGGCGGTTTCTGCCGCTACAACTTCGTTGGTTGCTTCTTCGTTGGTTGCTTTGGTCGCCTGAATTTCTGCCACAACCGAGGGCGTTACGGATTCATTGACAGCCTCCGGCTCGACCAATGTTGCCTCCGCCGCCATTGGTTCGGGCACGCTTGCCGCTGGCACTGCCGTTTCCGGCGCAGATTCCGAAGCGACTGGGAAATCTGCTTCGACCACCTCCAGCGCAGGCATCTGTTCGGCAGGTTCGGGCGCCACGTCGTAGGTTGTATCCGGCGCAGATTCCGGCATCAGCGCGGTCGTGGCAACTTCTGCCGCAACAGCTTCTGACTCGCTGAATTCTTCCACGCGGGCTGGCGACGCAGAAAAACTTTCTGCCACTGATTCGGTCAAAAACGGCAGCTCATTGGTGACCGGAGCCAACGGGACGGTTTCAACGTCCGTTTCCTCTGGCGTGACAGCGGCCACAGGGGCAAACGCGGGCGGCACCTGCCACAGTTCCGGTGCGTGATGCTGGCGCTCTTCGGCCAGAATCGCGAGCAGGCATTTGACCACTTGCGGGTCAAATTCAATTCCTGCCAGATCGGCGACCAGTTGTTCGGCATCAGCGGGAGCGTAATGATTGCGGTGCGGACGGTCGGCGATCAGCGCGCAATAGGTATCCACAGTCCGTAAAATTCGCGCGCCGAGCGGAATTGCGGTGTTGGCCAGTCCGTCTGGATAACCCTGCCCGTTCCACCATTCGTGGTGCCAGCGAATCAGCAATTGCGTGTGGCGTGGCAACCGCAATTCGGCGGCGGCCTGTTCGCCTAAAATCGGATGCCGCCACAAATCCAGCGTCTGTTCCCAGGTCAAGCCTTCCGGGCTGAGCAGGTAATTCCGTTTCAAGGCGCGTTCGCCTAGATCGTGGGCCAGGCCTGCAAATTTGAGCGCCGTCAAATCCAGACCGTGCAACCCCATCTGCGCGCCGATTTTTTCGGCATATTGCGCGATCAGAACGGCATGGGGTTCGGTATATCCTTCGACGCGATCGGTTTCGCGTGCGAGTTTGAGCAGGCGGTCGCCGAGCGGTCGTTCCGCTTCGCTGAAGCTGAGCAACGCCTGTGGTTGCATGTTGGGAATCTCCTTTTTGCCAACAAAGTCAGTACTGTGAATGGTTGCGCGCTTGGTTTGCGTGCCGTTGGCAGGCAAACTCTGCTTTGCGTGCAAACTTCGTACTGCTTCGGATTTCGCTTAAATGACCGCCTTTTGTAGGCGTGAATGCGTGAAAAATCAAGCAGCAGAAAATTTTCCCGCGCCGCGTTTCGTTGCACGCCGCGCTCGTTTGAGTACAATCGCACCTTATTTCGCCAGAGAACCAGGCGGCAACGCTGGAAATCGAATTTGAGCAGGAGGCAGTAGTGGAGATTCCGATTCTGCAGGTGGACGCCTTTACGCGCGAAGCGTTCAAAGGTAATCCGGCGGCAGTTTGCTTACTGACAGAACCGCAATCGGCTGAATGGATGCAACGCGTTGCGGCAGAAATGAATCTGGCCGAAACTGCATTTTTGGTGCCGCGCGCAAACGACGATGGCTTTGACTTGCGCTGGTTCACACCCGCCATCGAAGTTCCGTTGTGTGGACACGCGACGCTGGCCAGCGCCCACGCCTTGTGGGAAACAGGCGCACTGGCTGCGACACAGACGGCGAACTTTTTTACCCTGAGCGGATGGTTGCGCGCGCGTCAGACCAATGGACATATTGAAATGGATTTTCCCGCACGTCTGACGCGCCCGGCAGAATTGCCCGCAGCTCTGGTTGAGGCCTTGGGGGCGACTCCGCATACGACCGAGCGCCAGTTTGGCCAGGACGGTATGGACGCCAATTACGTATTGGAATTTGCTTCTGCCGCAGAGGTGCGCGAGTTGCGCCCGGACTTTTCGCTGTTGCGGCGCGCGGTGAATTCCGGCGTGATTGTGACGGCGCGCGGTGACGCGCCATATGATTTTATTTCGCGCTATTTTGCCTGCTACGCCGGCATTGACGAAGACCCGGTGACCGGGTCGGCGCATTGCGCGTTGGCGACTTATTGGGCCTCCCGGTTGGGCAAAACGCAGATGCTGGCCTATCAGGCTTCGGCGCGCGGCGGCGAAGTGCAAGTGCGCCTGAATGGCGACAGAGTGTTTCTCGGAGGTGAAGCGGTAACAGTTTTGCGCGGCAGTTTGCTGTGCTAAAGGAAACGGCGGACGATGAGAATCACCCCTCAGATTCGACAGGCTAAGGTGGAAGACGCGGCGCTGCTGGCTGATTTGGCGGTGCGAACTTTCCAGGACGCGTTTGGCGATATGAATACGCCGCAAAACATGCAGGCGTACGTTTCGCAAGCGTTCAGCCTGACGCAAATCACCACGGAACTGAATGACCCGCAAGCGCGCTTTCTGATTGCTGAAGTCGAAGGCAAAGCGGTTGCGTATGCCAAGTTGTATGCGGGCACTCCGCCCGCTTCTGTCACCAGTCCAAAACCCGTAGAGCTGGCGCGTTTATATGTCGAACAGGAATTTCTGGGTACGGGCGTTGGCAACGATTTGATGCAAGCCTGTCTGGATGAAGCGCGTGCGATGGGGCACCTGAGCGTTTATCTGGGTGTTTGGGAGCACAACGCACGGGCACAATCGTTTTACTTCCGCTGGGGATTCAGCGTGGGCGGCAGCCAGGTATTCATGTTGGGCGAAGACATGCAGTTAGACTGGCTGATGCTGCGCAATCTGTAAGCAACCTTATCCGCTGAATACGCACTGAATACGCACGCCCCTTTTTTACCGCTCGCACTGGCCGTCATTGGCGGCGTGCTCTATCACGTCTCACAAAAAGCCGTTCCCAAAAACTTCAATCCGTTTGTCGCTGTGCTGTCGGCCTATCTGGTCGGCGTCGTGCTATGTCTGATCGCCTTGCGACTGGACACTTCCGGGCCTTCGCTGACTGCTTCGTTGAAAGAGCTCAATTGGGCGGTGATTTTGTTGGGCGTGGCAGCGCTGACCATTGAGATCGGATTTTTGCTGGCCTATCGCGCCGGTTGGAATATGGGCGAAGCTTCTGCCTTGAGCAATGTCACCGTGGCGCTGGCGCTGATACCAATCGGTTGGCTGCTATTCAAAGAGCAATTGTCGCTGCGCGGTGTGATCGGCGTCGCCTGTTGTTTGCTCGGATTGTATTTGCTCGCCAAGCGCTAGCGACGACTGAACCTCTCATGAACAACGATTTTGTTATTTGGCTGGTGCTGTGTTTGATCTGGGGCTCAACCTGGATTTTTATCAAACTCGGTCTGGATGACTGGCCTCCGCTCACATTTGCCGGCTTGCGTTTTTTGCTGGCGGCCATTGTGTTATGGCTGGTTGTTATTGTGCAGCGACGCCCTGTGCCGCGTACACGCCGCGATTGGTTGAATCTGGCCTGGATCGGTTGCACCGCGTTCGCCCTCAACTACGGACTGATTTTCTGGGGCGAAAAGCGCATCACGTCGGGGTTGGCTTCGGTGCTGCAAGCGATGATCCCGGCGTTCGGTTTGATCTTTGCTCATTATTACTTGCCGGCTGAACGCATCACCTGGCGCAAACTCGCAGGCGTCGCAGTGGGCGTGCTGGGCGTCGGCTTGATTTTTTATGACCAGATGGCATTTGAAGGACGCGACGCGCTTTGGGGGAGTTTGGCGCTGGTTACCAGCGCGGCGTTTGTCGCCTATTCCAATGTCTTTGTGAAGCGGTATTGCCAGCATCTGGATGCTGCCGCGCTGGCTGCCGGGCAAATGAGTTTCGGATTGCTGCCGCTGTTGCTGGTCGGCACTATATGCGAAGGCAACCCGCTTCGGTTGCCTTGGACAACCAGTGCGCTGCTGGCGTTGTTATATCTGTCGCTGATTGGTTCAGCGCTGGCATTTTTGTTGTATTACTGGTTGGTGCAACGCGTCGCCGTAACCAAAACCATGTTGATTGCTTTGGTCACGCCGGTGGTGGCGTTGCTGATCGGCGCACTCACGCGCGGCGAAAAAATCTCCTGGCGCATTGCGGTGGGCAGCGCCGCCATTCTGGCAGGCATTTCGTTGATCATCGTGCACCGCAAGCCAGTCGTTGGTAAGTAAGTCCGCCATGACCATTCAACCGTTAACCACCGAAGCCGATTTGCAGCAAGCGCGCATTTTGTTTGCCGAATATGCGGCTTCGCTGAATGTGGACCTGAGTTTTCAGAATTTTGAGGCCGAGTTGGCGGCTTTGCCGGGCGAGTACGCTCCGCCGACGGGGTGTTTATTGCTGGCGCGAGACGACGCAGATGTCGCCGGTTGCATCGCATTGCGCAAGCTGTCTGACGGCATCTGTGAAATGAAGCGTTTGTACGTTCGTCCGCAATTTCGCGGATTACATCTTGGGCGTGCGTTGGCCGAAGCGATCATTACCGTCGCGCGTGAACTTGGGTATGAGCGTATGCGGTTAGATACCTTGCCGACGATGCAAAGCGCACAGGCGTTATATGCCGCGCTCGGGTTTCGAGAGATCACACCTTATCGCCACAATCCTATTGCGGGGACGGCGTTCCTGGAACTGGCACTCTGAGATCAAGAAGGAAGGGCTGAACAGATGACACGAATTGTCTTGTTGGTAAGTGCGTTATTGGTGGTGCTGTCGTTTGGCGCATTGGCGCAGAAACCGGAATTTGCGCCGGGCGTGCGCTATGACACGCGCGTGCCTTCGCTCAAACAGGTACTTGGTTACGATTTCGCCGAACACGTGACGCCGCCAGAAGACATCATTCGTTATCTGAAAGCCTTGCACGAAGCCGCACCCGATCGCACGCGGTTGGTCAAATACGCCGAAACCTGGGAAAAGCGCGAACTTTACGCGTTGATCGTGGCGACGCCAGAACGCATACGCCAACTGGATCAACTCAAAGCCAATTTGCAGCGGCTGGCCAATCCTGCGGCACTGTCAGGAAGCGAAAGCGAATCGTTGATCAAACAGCTTCCGGTCGTGGTCGCGCTGGTGCACGGCGTGCACGGCAATGAGATTTCTTCCGGCGAAGCTGCCTTGGCCGAAGCCTATCATTTGCTGGCCGCGCAAAATGATCCGGTCACCGACCTGATTCGTCGCGAAACGGTTGTCATCATTGATCCGATGCAAAACCCGGATGGCCGGGCGCGGTTTGTGTTTCAGAATTTGCTGGGGCAAGCGGTGACGCCCGATCCTGAACCGGCTGCCGCCGAACACGATGAACCCTGGCCAGGCGGACGCAGCAATCACTATCTGTTTGATTTGAACCGCGACTGGTTTGTGCAGACTCAGCCGGAAAGCCAGGGGCGCGTCAAATTTCTGCTCGAATGGATGCCGCACGTCGTGGTTGACTTGCACGAAATGGGCGGCGATTCGACGTATTACTTTCCGCCACAGGCACAGCCATACAATCCGCACCAAACCAAAGCCCAGGGAAACTGGCTGGAGCTGTTTGGCCAGGCCAATGCCGCGAAATTCGACGAACGCGGATTTGGCTATTTCAACCGCGACGTGTTTGACGCGTTTTATCCCGGTTATGGCGTTTCGTGGCCGGTGGCACAGGGCGCAATCGGCATGACGTTTGAAAAAGGCTCGGCGCGCGGGCTTGTCTATCGTCGGCGCGACGGTTCGTTGCTGACGTATCGCGATGGCGCTGTCGAACATTTCACCGCCGCGTTGACGACGGCGCACACGGCTGCGCGCAACCGCGAAAAAATGCTGCGCGATTATGTCGAATATCGCCGCACCGCCGGGGCCGGTCCTGTCAAAGCGTATTTGTTGCCGCCGGGCCTGGACGCCGGACAGGCGCTCAGGCTGGCGCTTACGCTGCAAAACAACGGCATCATCGTGCAGCGCGCCGAAGAACCGATTCGCCTCGGCAATCGCACCTTGCCGGTGGGCACGTTCGTTGTTCCGTTGCCGCAACCGGCGGGAATGCTGGTGCGCAATCTGCTTGACGCGCAAGTGCCAATGAACGACGCATTTCTGAAACAGCAGGATGCGCTGCGTGCACGCCGCTTGCCCGATCAGATTTATGACATCACCGCCTGGAATTTGCCGTTTCTGTATGACGTGGAATGTGTGCCCAGCGAGTTGTTGATCACAGCGAAAACTTCGCGTTTGGAGGCCGCGCCGTCAACCACTGCCGGGTCGCCGTTGGCTGATGCCGTTGTGGGCTACGCGCTTTCGTGGAATGCCAGCGCCGCGGCGTTGACCGCCGAAGCCTTGCGCGACGGTTTGCGCGCACGATTCTTGCACCGTCCCTTCACCATTGCCGGGCAGCGTTTTGAACGCGGCACGGTGGTCTTTCGCACCGCAGACAACGGCGCGGATTTGAAAGCCAAACTGACGGCTTTGGCAACCAGGCACAGCGCCAACATTCAAAAACTCGATAGCGCGTTTGTCAGCGAAGGCGCGTCGCTCGGCGGCAATCAAACCGTGACGTTGAAAACGCCCAAGGTTCTATTGGCGTGGGATGCGCCGACCAGCAGTTTGTCTGCGGGCTGGACGCGGTTTGTGCTGGAACGGCGTTACGGTCAGGCCGTGACCGCCGTGCGTGTCAGTTCGCTGCCGCGCGTAGACTGGCGCGCATACGACGTGCTTGTTTTACCGGCGGGCAATTACGCTTCACTGGCCGGAGACACCTTGCGCCGGTTGAAAGACTGGATCAGCGCCGGTGGCACGTTGATTACGTTGGGCGAAGCTTCACGCTGGGCGACGCGCGAAAGCGTCGGGTTGCTCGACACACGCACCGAATTACGCGACGGCACCGCCGATAGCGAAAGCGGCGTCGCACGCGTAGACGCTGCCCGTCGGCCAGCAGATTATTTGCTGGCGATTCAGCCCATGCGCGAACAGCCCGAACTGGTGCCGGGCGCGATTTTGCGCGTGACTCTGGACGAAGATCACTGGTTGGCCTCCGGCACCGATGGCGAAATTCAAGCGATGGTCGAAAGTACGCGTGTGTTTCAGCCGCTGAAAATTGATCGCGGGCGCAATGTGGGGATTTACGCCGCGTCGGATCGTTTGTTGGCCAGTGGACTGCTTTGGGATGCTTCGCGGTTGCAATTGCCGCAAAAAGCCTTTTTGTTGCATCAGCCGTTGGGGCAAGGCCACGTCATTGCATTTGCCGAAGACCCGACCTATCGCGCTTATGCCGAAACCACCATGTTTTTGTTTTTCAACGCGGTGCTGCTGGGCGCGGCATATTGAGATGCTTGGGCCGGGCTGATGCCGGCTGGCAGAAGGAGTTTTGCTGTGGACGATTTGCGGTTAGAAAACCAACAGTTGCGCAGCGAGCGCGATTTGTTGCGCCGCCGTCTGTCCGAAGTCGAAGAGAGTTTTTTGCGCGCGGTGCACGATTCGCAGCAGGAAATGCTGGCGATGAATGAAGCGCTGACCGCCGCCAACGCGCAATTGCAGGCGCTCGACCAGATGAAAGACGCCTTTCTTTCGATGGTCACGCACGAATTGCGCACGCCGCTCACCGTCATCAGCGGCATCACCGAAATGCTCGAAACCGGCATTTATGGTGAGCTTGCGCCCGCCCAGGCTGAACACGTTCGACAAATTGCGGCCCAAACTTCGCGCTTGCGTGAACTGGTCAACGACCTGCTCGACCTTTCCAAAATGGAAGCCGGATTGATGCGTTTGCGCCGCGAACCGCTTGATCCGCGCGCGCTGGCCGAAGCCGTGCTGGAATCCTTGCTCACGGTTGGCGCACAAGCGGGGGTCATTTTGCGCAATCAGGTGCGACACGATTTGCCCGAAGTGTTTTGCGACGGCCAGCGTGTCGAACAGGTGCTGACCAACCTGATTGCCAACGCGATCAAATTCACGCCAGCGGGCGGGCAGGTGACACTTACCGCGGAACGGCTTGGTGATTTTGTGCGATTTTGCGTGGCTGATACGGGGCAGGGAATTCCGCCCGAAGCCCTGTCGCGCATTTTCGACAAATTCTTTCAGGTGCAATCCAGCACGGAAACAGGCCGCAAAGGCACAGGCCTCGGTTTGGCGATTGTCAAACATCTGGTTGAATTGCACGGCGGCGAAGTCAGCGTCGCCAGCCAGCCCGGACACGGCAGCCAATTCTTTTTCACCTTGCCCGTTACGCATCCACGGTGACTCTCTTGCTGCTTCAATGACGCGTTCTGATTCGTCAGCGCGGGCAGAGCTGATTCCTATGCGACGGGCAAAAACGTTTTGGGGTATAATCCGCCCGCCTGAATCCGTCCCCCGATCAACGAAGGTTGAAAGTTGTAGCGATGGAAATTCATATCAGAACCAGCGGTCACGTTACGATCCTTGATCTCAATGGCAATTTAATTATCGGCAAAAGCGAAGAAAGCTTGCGCGCCGCCGTCACACAGTTGATCGCCGAAGAACGTCGGCTTTTGCTGTTGAATCTGGCCGAAGTGCCAACGATTGACAGCTCCGGGCTGGGCGCGATGATCAAATCGTTTACCAGCGTCCAGGCCGTTGATGGCAAGCTCAAGGTCGTCAAACCGTCGCGTATGGCGCGGCAACTGCTCTCAATTACCGGCCTGCTGTCTGTGCTCGAAACGTTCGAGGATGAATCGGCAGCGCTTTCGTCATTCTGAAATTAGGCTAAAACCTGGCCGCAAATCGCGAGGTAATTTCACGCGGGCGTAAATTGAGGCAGCGCGTGATTGCCAAGCTAGCAGTGCGGCAGAATGTTTACTGATGCAAAAGTCAGCGCAACTGAAAATCGTCAATCGCTTCGGAGTGACGCGGTTTTTACCGCTCAACAAACCCGTCTTTACCATCGGGCGCAAAGCGGAAAACGATCTGCAATTGCTTTCTGACACCGTGTCGCGTCAGCACGCCGAAATCATCTATCAGGACGATACCTATTATCTGGTAGATGTGGGCAGCAAACGCGGCACCTATGTCAACGATCAGCGCATTCAGCGCATCGGCTTGCAGCATCAGGATCGGTTGCGTATCGGTGGTGACGACGAACAGCAAATCATCTTCCTGGACGAATCTGTCGAACGCGCCTCTGCCATTTTTGACAGCAGCCCCAGTCTGACGCTTTCTCCTTCCACGCGCGACCGCGCGCGCGTCACGTCCGCCAACGAAGAGTTGCAAAAACTCTCGCGCTTTGTCGAAGTCAACCAGGCTTTCAAGTTTTCGCTGACACCGGACGACGTGCTTTGTCTGATCGTGGACGCGGCGATTGAAATCACCGGCGCCGAGCGCGGCTTTTTGATGTTGCGCAACGAACACGGCGATCTGGAATTCAAAGTCGCCCGCGACCGCTATCGCAACTGGCTGGTGGGCAATGAGTTTTCCATGAGCCGTTCGGTGGTCGAAGACGCTTTCAAACAAGACGTCAGCGTCATCTTGAACGACCGCGACGAAGCCGCCTCGTATTTTTCGCGTGACAGCATTCGCGGGCTGGATTTGCGTTCGATTGCCTGCATTCCGCTGCGCCGCTTTCAAATGACCGACAACATGGATGCCACGATGGTGCTCAAACGGGATGTGTTGGGCGTGCTCTATGTTGACAGCCACGTGGCAGGCGGCACCTTGACCCAGACCTCGCTCAAGCTGTTGGAATCGCTCGCGTTTGAAGCGACCAAGTCGCTCGAAAGCGTGCGCCTGATGCACGAAGAGCAGGAGAAAAAGCAGCTCGAACAGGAATTGAACATGGCGCGTCAGGTGCAGGTAGCGCTTTCGCCCGTGGTCACCAAGGAATTTCCGCACTTTGAACTGGCGACGCACAGCATTCCGTCGCGGTATGTCGGCGGCGATTTCTATGATTTCGTGTCGTTGAAAGATGACCGGGCAGTGTTTTCGCTGGGTGATGTTTCGGGCAAGGGAATGGCGGCGGCCTTGTTGGCGGCAATGGCGCAAGGCGCATTACAGGCGCAATTCACCAGCAATTTGCCGCTTTCTGACGTGATCACCAGTCTGAACAAAGTGCTGGTGCAACGGTCGGCGTCAAACCGCTTTCTCACGCTGTTTTGTGCGGTGCTCGACCGCGAAGGCCATTTCACCTATATCAACGCCGGTCACAATTTGCCCATTCTGGCGCGCACCAACGGCGCGACGGAATCGCTGACGACCAAATCGGTCTTGTTGGGCGCGTTCGATTTTGTTGAATACAAACCGCGTCAGACGCGGCTGGCATCGGGTGATGTGGTGGTGATGTATACCGACGGCGTCACCGAAGCCGTCAATGCACAACACGAAATGTTTGGCGAAGAGCGCCTGGAACAATTGATCAAAGACAACGTTCATCTCAGCGCCGAACACCTCAAACAACACATTCTTGACGAAGTGCTGGCATTTACGGCGGGCTTGCCACAGGGCGATGACATCACCCTGATCGTGCTCAAGATGAAATAACGCCCAGCCAAATTCCCCTCGGTTGCCGCCAAATGTTGTCCCGTGATGTTGCCCATGATGCTGTCGCAGGTGTTGTCTATGACGGCGGCGGCCAATTCTCTCACCAACTGAAATTGTGACCGACGGACGGCGGCGAATCGTTGTCGGGAAATGCCTCAGCAAGACGAAAAGTCTTGGCAACAAGGTGGCTTTTGTCTGCGTATGAAGCCGTGTGCTAAAGTCCGGCACGCGAATCCAGGTATTACAAGGAGTCAGCTTGATCAGCGCCACTACGCAGCGTCTGCGCGATTTGCAGCAAACCATCGAAACCGTCATTCGCGGCAAAAGTGAAGCCGTGCAATTGTCTCTTGTCACGCTGCTCGCGGGCGGCCATCTGTTGGTCGAAGACGTGCCCGGCGTCGGTAAAACCACACTGGCGCAAACGCTGGCCCGCTGCCTGGATTGCAACTTTCAACGCATTCAGTTCACCAGTGACTTGCTCCCCTCTGACATCATCGGCGTTTCGGTTTACAACCAACACAGCGGCGATTTTGAATTCAAATCCGGGCCGATTTTTGCCAACGTGGTGTTGGCCGACGAAATCAACCGCACTACGCCCAAAACGCAAAGCAGTTTGCTCGAAGCCATGGCCGAAGGCCACGTGACCGTCGAAAACCAGACGTTTGAATTGCCGCGCCCGTTTTTGGTGCTGGCGACACAAAACCCGATGGAACATTACGGCACGTATCCGTTGCCCGAATCGCAGCTCGACCGGTTTTTGATGCGCGTGCGCATGGGCTATCCCGTGGTGGAAGAGGAAAAAGAGATTTTGCGCCGGCAAAATCATCGGCATCCGCTGGAACGCATCACCCCGGTGATGAGCGGTGAAGACGTGCTGGATTTGCAGGAAGAGATCAAAAACGTGCGCGTGGATGATGCGTTGCTCGATTACCTGCTGGCGATTGTGACCGAAACGCGCAATTCCGAATTGCTGGAACTGGGCGTCAGTCCGCGCGGTTCGTTGGCATTGTATCGCGCCGCCCAGGCGCTGGCATTTTCTGAAGATCGCGCTTATTGCATCGCCGACGACATCAAACGTTTGGTCGTGCCTGTGTTTGGTCACCGGGTGGTCGTCAATGCCCGCTATGCCAAACGCACCGCAGGCAGCGACGAAGCCGAATCCGTGTTGACGGAAATTCTCAAGACGGTCAAGGTGCCGATCTAAAGTCCCGCTCGGTTAAGTCGTGATCAGTTTTCTACGCCAGAAAAAATCCTTTCGTTTTGTGCTCACCTCTGCCTTGCTGACCGGCGCGGCGATTGGCGCTGCCGCGATTTCCGCGATCGCCGTACAAATGGGCGAATCTTCGCTCGCCTCGCTCAGTTCAAAATTTGCGTTGGGATTGGCCTTGCTTATCGTGGTTTATGTCGTGCCGCGGTTGGCGCAAAGCCTGCACTGGCAATCGGAATATGCGTTACAGGTGCCAAACGCGGGGCTGGTTTTCAGCGCGTTGATTCTGATCGTCACGGTGCTGGCGTTGGTCAGCGGCAATAACCTGCTTTATCTGGTGCTGGCAGTGTTGCTGGCGACAATGGTTGTTTCGTTGCTGATCTCGCGCGTGATGTTGAAACGGCTGGCGGTGCAATTGCGCCGCCCGGCGCATTTGTTTGCGGGCGAAACGGCTCCCTTTGAAATTACCGTCAGCAGCGAAAAACGGTCGTTGCCGTCGTTTTCGCTGACTGTGGAGGTCAGCGAAGAACCGCTGTTGAGCGTTGCCGGACAAGCTCCGGCCCGCAAACTGACAGAACTGACCTATTTGCCCGTCTTGCCCGCCAAAACCCAGGCGCGCGCGCGTTGCGACCGCACGTTCAGCCGACGAGGCGTTTATCAGGTACACGGTTTTGTCATCAGCACGGCCTTTCCTTTTGGCTTTTTGGAGCAACGCCGCTTTATCGAAGCGCCCGAAGAATTGATCGTCTATCCACAACCCCAAGCCTTGGCCGATGTGGTTTCGTTGTTGCCGCTTTCGCAAGGGCAACTGGAAAGTCGCGTCAAAGGCGCGGGCAGCGATCTGTATGCGATTCGCCCGTACCTTTCCAGCGATCATCATCACCACATTGATTGGAAGGCGACCGCCAAAACCGGACGGTTGATGGTGCGCGAATTCACGCGTGATGACGATTGGCGTGTGACGATCTGTTTCGACGCGCAACGAGACAGCGCGCAAACCGACGAAGCGGAATTTGCCAGCCAGTTTGAACGCGCTATTGGGTTGGCGGCAGGGCTGGTCACACACTTTTTATCAGCAGGCGCGGAAGTCCGCTTGCTGACCGATCGCGAAGATTCCCGATTCGGGATTGGTCAAGCGCATCGGTACGAATTGCTGCGCCAATTGGCGCAATTGACGCCGAACGACGCCAACGATGATTGGAGCGTGCGGTTTCCTGAATTGATGGGACAAATGCCTGGCGCGGAAGAACCATTCCGCGTTTTGCTGACACCCGTTTCGCGCACGGAACTGCCGTTGCTTGTCACGCGCGCGGCGCACGTGGTTAGTTTTGGTGAACTGGCAGCACAAAGTTCTCCGGCGGAGCGCGACGCAAAATGAATTTACAGCGCTACTTTCTGGTTTCGTCTTATGCCTTGCTGACGGTCAGCTTGTTGATGCTGGCTGCCACGCGCCAAATTGATGGTGTGTCGCTGGGGCTGTATACGTGCACATTGGTTGCGGGCGTCTTGATTGATACCGACCGTTTGCAACTGAACCTGCCGACGCGCCTGGCCAACGGATTGTTGATTCTGTGGCTGTTGGTTGCGTTGGCAGAGTGGCAACTGTTCCGGCTGTCGCCGGTGCTGGTGATTGTGCACTTCGTGCTGTTTGCTTCGGCCCTCAAACTGTTGCGGCGCAAATCCAACCGCGATTGGATTTGGTTGTATTTGGTGTCGTTCTGTCACGTGCTGATGTCAGCGGGATTGATGCTCGGCACGAAATTTTTGTTGTTGTTGGTTCTTTACCTGTTTGCCGCCATTTCAACGTTTGTGGCGTATCAGATTCGCAGCGCGCAGCAGGCATTTCAGCAAAGTCAGAGCACGCCGCCTGCGCCATTGGAATACTGGCGTGAAGAAGAAGCACAACGGCAACCGGTTGCTTTGCCGCGCTGGCGCAATCTGACGTACTTTTCGGCGAGCGCGCTGTTGCTGATTTTGCTGTTGGCGACGCCGATTTTCCTGGCGATGCCGCGCGTGTCGCGCGGGATGGGCCGCAGCGGATTGTTGCCAACCGAAGCGCTTTCTGGCTTTTCCGATACCGTGCGGTTGGGCGAAGTCGCACAGGTCAAATTGAATCCGCAAATTGTCATGCGCGTACGCGTCAAATTTCCGCGTGGCGAAAGCGCGCATCCGTTGCGCTGGCGCGGTGTGACGCTGGATTTGTATGACGGGCAAAGTTGGAATACTTCCGGCGAAGACCAAACGCCGGTGCAGCGACGCGGCGCAGACAATTTTCATTTGGAAACCTATCGCTGGCCCCCGTTTTTCACCGAACAGCATTTCTTTGTCGAACCGCTCAACATCAACACCGTGTTTGCCGCGCCGCGCCCGTACGTGGTCAGCGGTTTGCCAGATTTGACGCGCGACGAAGGCGACGGTTTGTGGACGGAGTTTCACCCGTTTCATAAATTGGATTACACCGTTTACTCATACACGGTTCAGCCTTCCGACACAGATTTGATGGCTGACAGCGGGCGCAATTATCCGCCAGAAGTGCGGCTGCGTTATTTGCAACTGCCCAACGAGTTCGATCCGCGCATCGGCCAACTTGCCGCCGAACTGACGCGTGGCGTGACCTCGACGCTGGAAATCGCGCAACGCATCGAACAGCATTTGCGCAATACATACAGTTACAGCCTGGAATTGCAGCCCGTGGTCGAAGGCGACCCGGTGGCGGATTTTCTTTTTAATACCAAAGCCGGGCATTGCGAATATTTCGCTTCGGCGATGGTGTTGCTGTTGCGTTCGCGACGTGTGGCGGCACGTCTGGTCAATGGCTTTCAGATGGGCGAATACAATGCCGCCGTGGATGTTTATACCGTGCGCCAATCCGACGCGCATTCCTGGGTTGAAGTCTTTTTTCCGCAGCACGGTTGGGTGGCATTTGATCCTACGCCGGCTGCCGGGTTGAGTGTTTACGACGACGGCTGGCTGGCGCGGTTGCGCAAATACGGCGAAGCGATGGAGATGTTCTGGTTCGAGCACATCATCGGCTTTGATACGAACAAGCAGATTTCGCTGGCACTCTCAGCGCAACGCTGGCTGTCGTTTTATGAACGCGATGCCAATTTGCGCTGGCTGGAATGGACCAATAACCTGAGCGAGTTGCTGGAAGGCTGGCGCGCGAACCGCCGCTTTCAAGAGCGTCTGCAAGAAGACACCAAAACGGGATTGTCGTTCAGCGCCATCATTGGGCATCCGGCGACGTTGCTGGGCTTGGGCTTGTTTTTCCTGGGCGGCGTGGGCCTGGTGCTTTACCGGCAACGACATTCGTGGCGTTGGCGTGTCAGACGTGATGCCGCCGGTTCAGCCGTCGCATTTTATGAAGAGATGTTGCGCTTGCTCGCGCGTGCAGGTCAGCGGCGCGAATCGCACGAAACACCGGTGGAATTTGCCGCGCAGGTCGGATTGCCTGCCGTGACCGAATTGACGAATTTGTATCAGCAGACACGGTTTGGCGCAGCTCAATTGACCGACGTCGAAATTGAACGCGTGGCGGCATTATTGCGCGACGTGAAAGCGCAAACGAAACGGCGTTGGCGTCGCCGTTCCTAACTCCTCCAAATCCTTCCATGGCCCTCACCGCAATCATCTCTCTGTATTCGGTCTTTCTGATCGTTGGTTGGCTGGCTGCGCGCAAAGCCAAGGACGGCACGGCAGAAGACTTGCTCATTGCCGGTCGCAGCATGCCTGTTTGGCTGGCGACCTTGACGATGACGGCGACCTGGGTTGATGGCGGGTATTTGCTGGGCACGGCAGAGGGCGCTTACAAAACCGGCTTGGCGTCGGGGGGGCAAGGCGGTTTGTGTTTCGGCATCAGTTTGTTGCTGGGCGGATTGTTCTTTGCCAAACGCATGCGCGCCTGCGGCTTCACCACGTTGATTGATCCGTTTGAATTGCGCTTTGGCAAATATTGGGCGGCGGTGTTGTTTATTCCCGCTTTGTTGGGGGAACTGTTTTGGAGCGCCGAATTGCTGGTCGCAATCGGTTCGACCTTCGGCGTGATTTTGCGCATGCCGTTGGTCACTGCCATTTTGCTTTCGGCGATTGTCGTGATTGCCTACACGATGGTCGGTGGCATGTGGTCGGTGGCGTATACCGATGCTTTGCAATTGGGGTTGGTGATCGTTGGACTGTTGGTCGCGTTGCCATTTGCGTTTCAGGCGACAGGCGGATTTGACGCTGCCTGGCAGGGCTATCTGGCTGCGCACACAGAGCAGGGCGGTTTCTTGCCGCCCGTACAGGCGCAAGGCAGTTTTTGGACGACCCAAAGCATCATCAACTGGTGGGATGTCAGTGTGATGTTGATGCTCGGCGGCATTCCCTGGAACTGTTATTTCCAGCGTGTGTTGTCTTGTCAATCGCCGAACAAAGCGCGTTTGCATTCATTGTGGGCCGGAGGCCTGACCATTGCCTTAACCATTCCGCCATTGTTGTTAGGCGTGGCCGCATACCAATACAACTGGCCTGCCGAATTGCGTGCGCAGTTGCAGGCGCAACCGGCTCAAGCGTTGCCTTTGTTGTTGCAATATATGACGCCGCCGGTGGTTGCGCTCTTGGGATTGGGAGCGATCATCGGTGCTGTTACGTCCAGTTTCAGTTCTTCGATTTTGTCGGCAGCCGCGATGCTGAGTTGGAACGGCGTGCGGCGGTTGCTGTGGCCGCAACTTTCGGTCGCTCACATGAAACGAATGATTCGCCTGGCGATCGTTTTGTTGGGCGCGTTGAGCGTTGTGCTTGCATTGCGCGTACAAAGCGTACAAGCGCTCTGGTTTTTTACCAGTGATCTGGTGTTCGTATTGCTCTTTCCGCAACTGGTTTTTGCCTTGTTTGATCCGCGCGTCAATCGCATCGGTTCTGTGATCGCGTTTAGCGTTTCATTGCTGTTGCGTTTAGGCGGAGGTGAACCATTGTTTGGATTGTCGCCGTTCATTCCGTATCCGGAATTGCTTGGACTCGATCCCGCGCGTTGGTATGACGGCGGCACGCTGCTCTTTCCGTTCAAAACCCTGGCTGCTGTTACTGGCTTGATCTTGTTGCCACTGGTTTCGCGCTTAACAGCGCGCTGGAATCCGCCACATCCTTTGCCATCTGCTTTGTATTCATAACCTACCAAGTCCGGTTGCTTTGTCATCAAGTCGAGCTATCGGTCAGTCAACGTCCGCTAATGTCTGATGAAAGCCAGCATCAGATTCACATTTGCGACCAAGTCGTGAAGAAAAAGAGGATTTGAAAATGGTGACAAAAGTGTTGCCAGTGGAAACGATGTCTACAGAAATGTTGTTTTTTGTGGATCAGCCCAGCTCGTGGTTCTGAGAAAAATGGTTTTTCTGACTACCGCTGAATCAATTTCTTTGCTTAATGCCTCGCCGCATATTTCGTTTTTCCATATCGCAAACACACCCCCTAAAAAGCTGCTGTTCCTTGAGACGTGTTTCTCTGAGACGCCAACACTCTGTTTGTCGGGCACTTGGTCACACCAAACGTTGAAGACATTCTCCAAAAAACCTAGACGCGCAAAATCCGTCACACGCAATTCCACTTATCCCTGGCCAGGGGGAAAGCCGAAGCGAGGAGACAATTCTGTGGGAGAGGCAATGCGGATATACATTTTTGTTGGATATGGTGATGTGTCTTGGCTGGTTTTCCAAGCCCCATAAAGACGTGAAGGCATCTGTTCACAATAGGTTGGAACGCGTAAGCGCCGGTTTGGCCAATTGTGGCACCTTGCTTGCTAAATCATAGGCGTCAACACGAAACACTAAATAGAAAAACTCTGAGGACTACGGCCAGTACACAACGTCAGGCTGAGTGGTCGGGGCGGGGCGTTAGGCAAGCCATTGTAGCCAGAGTGGGAAGAAGTGGCCGGGAATGCAAATCAACTTCGAAACAATACGACAGCACGCAGGCGAGAAACTGCGCCGTATTGATTCGCAAGTAGAGGCCAGTGAACGCATTCCGGCGTTGAAAAAGTTTTTGAAGATCGAAACGCAGCGCCTACACCTGCGCCATCGTTTCGGTTCGACCGGGGCTGAAATTGTGGCCGCGCGCAGTCTGATTGTGGACCTGTTGGTGCAACGCGTGGTTCGCTCGGCCATTGAAAATACGCTGGGAAACAGAGCTGATGCCGGCCAATTTGCGGTGGTCGCGTTGGGCGGATATGGCCGGCAAGAGCTGGCGCCGCACTCAGACATTGATGTGATGTTTTTGCATCAAGGTCGCAAAGACGCGGAGCGCGCTGCGCGCCTGAGCGAAGCCATACTCTATTTACTTTGGGATGTCGGATTCAACGTTGGTCACAGCGTTCGCAGCCTGAGCGACTGTGTGACGATGGCCAAGGAAGACATTATTTCGCGCAATTCGATGATCGAAGCGCGCTTGCTTTATGGCAACGAAGATTTGTTCAGCCAGATGATGGAGCGGCTGGACGAAGAGGTCCTTGAAAAACAGAAACGGTTGTTGCTCGACGAATTGATGGTAGAGCGCGAAGCCCGCTATCAGAAATTTGGCCGCGTTGCTTGTTTGCAAGAGCCAAATATCAAAGAGACGGCGGGCGGGTTGCGTGATGTGCACGAACTGCTTTGGGCATCGCGCATTGCGCACGGACACGCGACGATGTCAGGGCTGACGCGCGAGCGGATCATTCCTGAACGCGACAGCAAAGCCATTATGGCGGCTTATGAATTTTTGCTGCGGGCGCGTAACGAATTGCACTTTCTGACGGCACGCAAGACAGATTTGCTGTCGTTGGATTTGCAACAGCAACTGGCGCGCAACATGCGCTACACCGACACGACAGAGCAACGGGCCTCAGAGATTTTCATGCGCGATTACTACTTGCACGCGCGGCAGTTGCACCGCCTGTGTGAAGCGCACTTGCAGCGTGCCCTGACGCGGCAAGAAAAGAAAAGCTGGTTTAGCCGTTCGCGTGCCGTGCCCGCCATCGGCGGATTTGTGATGCGTGACGGTGTGCTGACGCTGGCAGACGAACAGGCAAAACTGGATGGCACGCGCGCTTTGCTGGCTTTCAGTTATGCCCAGGCCACCGGCGCTACCTTCAGCACCGATTTGCAGGAAGCCGTGCTCAACAGTCTGCCCGCGATTACACGTACGTTTCGCGCGGCGCCTGAAACAGGCCACGCATTTTTGAAAATGTTGCACGCCAAAGGCCGCGTCGCGTTTGGTTTGCGACAGATGCACGAACTCAACTTTCTGGGCAAATACCTGCCTGAATTTGGGCGCGTGACCTGTCTGGTGCAACACGATCTGTATCACCGGTTTACGGTGGATGAACACACGCTGCGTACGCTGGAAGTGCTGGATGAACTGGCCAATTCGCGCAGCAAGACGTTGGAACGCTATCGCAACCTTTATGACGAAGTCAGTGATCCGGCGGTGTTGCATCTAGGTTTGCTGATGCACGACATCGGCAAAGGCCTGGGCGGCGGACACACCGAAAAGGGTCTGAAGATTTCTGAAAAGGTTTGTGCGCGGTTGCCGTTGGAACCGGAACAAATTGAACACGTTCAGTTTTTGGTTAGGCATCACCTGACCATGTCTCACATCGCGCAACGCCGCGATTTATCAGACGAAAAAGTAATTCGTGATTTTGCGACCATCGTCAGCACGCCCGAACGATTGGTGGCGTTGACCCTGCTGACCTATGCCGACATCAACGGCGTCGGGCCAGGTGTCTGGAACGAATGGAAAGATGCGCTGCTGTGGGAGCTGTACATCAAAGCGCGCGCGGTCTTGCTGCCGGAAGAAGGCGGCGAGCGCGACGTTGAGCCGCTGCGGCAACGGCTGGCGCGCATGCTGGCCAGCGAAGTGGATGTTGATGTCGTACGACAGCATTTCAATTTGTTGCCGCCGGAATATGCGCGCGGTACGCCAGCGCAAACGATCATTGAACACATTCGGTTAGCACACGCATTGAATTCGCGGTTGGTGCGTACCAGTTGGCGCGTCAACACGCAGGCACGTTGTACTGATTTGCATTTGTGCGGACGTAACCGGCGCGGGTTGTTTGCCGCGGTGGCAGGCACGTTGACCGCGCAAGGCGTCAACATTCTCAGCGTGCATTTGTACACGCGCGCGGATGGTTTGGCGCTCGAATCCTTCAAAGTGCGTGATGCGGCAGGCGAGCCGATCAACGATCCGGCACGCTGGGACGAAATTGATACTGCGCTGAAACGGGCGCTTGGTGGCGAATTCGATGTGGTCGCTGCCGTGGAAAAGCGGTTGCGCGCGCAAGGGAATTCGCGCTTCGGCAAACGCAAACAATTGGCTCCAGCCGTCACAGAAGTGACCTGGGACAATCAATCGTCTGACCGGCGCACAATTTTGGAAGTGCGGGCCAGTGACCGGCTGGGACTGGCTTTCAAAATCGCCAACACGCTTTCTTCACTTAATTTGGATATCGCGTTTGCCAAAGTCGCGACGGAAAAGAATCTGGCACTAGACATCTTTTACGTCACGAACGCGGCAGGCGAAAAGCTGACGGATGAAATGTTGCCGCTGGTCGAAGACGCAATTCGGCAATCTTTGCTCGACAGCAACAGTACCAAGTAGCAGTAGTTGAATTCGCAGTACTACGGGGCTGTGAGCGGTACGCAGCCTAACTCCACTCTCGGTAAAGGAATCACCGGCTATGAAAAACAAACTTGCTTGGCGAACCGGGGCAATGCTCCTCCTCGGTTCTCTGTTCCCGACGATGACGGCTCTGGCACAGACAGTCGAAGAACGTCTGGCCAAAGCGGAAGCGGCCGTCGCCAGCGCACAGACTGCGGGCGACAACGCCTGGATGCTTGTATGCTCGGCGCTGGTCTTGATGATGACCGGCCCTGGCCTGGCGCTTTTCTACAGCGGTTTAGTACGCAAGAAAAACGTGCTGGCCACGATGATGCAAAGCTTCATTATGATGGGCGTCATTACGGTTCTCTGGTCCGTCTTCGGGTACAGCCTGGCGTTCGCCAAAGGCACCTCATTCATTGGCGGACTCGATTATTTGTTTCTCAAAGGAGTCGGGACTGATCCATCGGGTTATGCCGCGACCATCCCGCACCTGACCTTTATGGTCTACCAATTGATGTTCGCCATCATTACGCCCGCGCTGATTACGGGTGCGTTCGCCGAACGTATGAAATTCAGCGCAATGCTGCTGTTTTGTTCGCTCTGGGCGGTGATTGTGTATTTCCCCCTGGCCCATATGGTTTGGGGCGATGGCGGATTGCTTAATGCGTTCCTCGGCGGAAAGGTTCCGGCGCTGGATTTCGCGGGTGGCACAGTGGTGCACATTTCGTCCGGGTTTTCTGCGCTGGTCTGCGCGCTTTATCTGGGCAAACGTCTTGGCTATCCCAAGACCCCGTTTGCGCCGCATAGCCTGGTGCTGAGCGTGATTGGCGCTTGCTTGCTGTGGGTCGGCTGGTTCGGTTTTAACGCTGGCAGCGCGGTTGCGGCAGGCGGTTTGGCTTCCAACGCTTTCGTTACCACACATTTCGGCGCGGCTGCGGCCACGCTGGGCTGGTTGGTCGTTGAATGGTTGCGTCAGGGCAAACCCACGGTATTGGGCGGCATTTCCGGCGCAGTCGCGGGCTTGGTCGGCATTACACCGGCAGCCGGATTCGTCACGCCGATGTCGGCGCTGGCTATTGGATTCAT
This sequence comes from Acidobacteriota bacterium, assembly GCA_016789605.1. Lineage (GTDB taxonomy): Bacteria > Acidobacteriota > Blastocatellia > RBC074 > RBC074 > RBC074. The sequence continues at coordinate 1,766 of JAEUQO010000328.1, read as the reverse complement.
CGCCGGCATCGTTTGCTACTTCGCCGTTACGGAACTCAAGAAGCGGCTTGGTTATGACGACTCGCTGGACGCGTTTGGCGTGCACGGCATTGGCGGATTCACCGGTGCCATTCTGACGGGCGTGTTTGCCAACAGTGCGATCAACACGGTTTTCAAAGATGCTGACGGCAAGGCCTTGCCGAGCGGTTTGCTCGAAGGCAATCCCAAACAAGTTCTCAATCAGTTGATTGCTTCGCTCATCGCCATTGTGCTGGGGATGGTCGGGACACTCATTCTTCTCAAGCTCATTGACTTGGTGGTTGGAGTTCGCGTCTCTGGCGAAGACGAGACAATCGGTCTCGACCTTTCGCAACACGGCGAAGAAGGATACAACCTGGATATGGATCTGATCACAGGTAGCGCGCACAGCGAAAGCTACAGTGACCCGGTCTTCGCTACCGCCCCGAAACCAGTCGGAGACTGAGTCTAGGGATTTCGCAAGAGTTTGAGATCGCAAGCCTGTGCGCAGGCTTCCCGAAAAGAGGCAACCACAATGAAAAAGATTGAAGCGATTATTCGCCCCCATTTGCTCGAAAGCGTCAAAGATGCACTACAGACGCTGGGCGTCCAGGGCATGACAATCAGTGAAGTCAAAGGTTTTGGACGTCAGAAAGGTCATACCGAGGTCTATCGCGGCAGTGAATATAAGGTCGAGTTCGTGCCGAAGCTGAAGATCGAGGTCATTCTGGATGATGAAATCGTCGAAGGCGCCGTGGATGCGATCATCAAGGTCGCCCGCACGGGCAAGTTCGGCGACGGCAAAATCTTCGTCTTTCCCGTCGAAGAGGCTGTCCGCATCCGCACCGGTGAACACGGTGTGAATGCGGTGTAACGAACACCGCTTCGCTGAAGATATGCCGAAGCGAGCAACACCAACGCGCAATCTTTCATACATTACGCGCTTGCTCATCACCTTCGGCATTTGACAACGCGCCGCTCACAAGCAGCGTACCGGCAAGTCAGACTCACCTGTAATTGTTGTTCAGGTTATAGGAAAAAAGGATGGTTTTGCTGGGATCACTCAAGCGTCGCTTGCGCAAGCAAACGATGCAACAAGAGCTGCTTTGTCGGACGTGAGCTTGTGCGGCGCAGTTGTCAGTCTCTGGCTGGCGAGTTTGTTACAGAACCGACGGTGAGACGAGAGTTGAACCGTAGAATGACTGCTCGGGTCACCGCGAACGCAATGTAAAAGAAGGGGAGTTGGCTCTTTCCTGATGATGGTGACGCATCATCGAACCGCCTCCCCCGCTCGAACCACACAAACAACTGCTTACTGTCTGCGTAGCCTTAGTGGGAGTGTAAAACGTGGTCGGAAGCCTCGCAAGTGGGCTTACTTTTCCGGCGCTCGATGATTGCATCGCTCTGGTTACGCGGCATACAACGAGGAGACTTAGGGAAATGCTATCACTGAGAACACCTGCTGCTGGAACAATTCGTCGGTTTACATCTGGCCGTCGGTTTACATCTGGCCGTCAGTTTACATCTGGTTTGACCTGGGCGCTTGCGCTGCTGGTCGCTTTGACACCGAGCGGAGCTCTGGCGCAGGACCTGGCAATCGCGAGAACGAATGACAATAAACCTGTCGTCGTGCCAGATAAGGCTGATAAGGCTGACAAAAACGACAAAAAAGATGGTGCCACAGAGGCCAAAGATGCCAAAAACAATCCGGCGGAAATGGCCAAAACCATCGAAGCGCTGGAAGAGCGCATTCGTCAACTGGAAGAGAA
>JAEUQO010000287.1 GCA_016789605.1 Acidobacteriota bacterium | reverse complement strand
ACCGAGCGGCAATGTGAATGTGACGACGTTCAGCGTTTCGTCACCGTCGCGCAGATTGAACGTGACCGGAATCGTGCTGCCGCACGCGCCGCTGATGGTAAAGGTGAACGCGCGCGTCGCTGTTGCGCCGGGCGCAAGCGCACCGTAACTGACGGTTTGGTCACCGGTGATGACGTTGCCCGACGGTTGTAATGTCGCTTGCAGATTGCTGGTCGCCGTTGTGCCTTCGTTGCGCAACGAGAAATTGACAGTCACGGTTTCGCCCGGATCATAAGCGTTGTTTCCGCTTATGCCGGTTGTCAGGCAGCTTTCTTTGACGAGCTGTGAACCTGCGCGCACCAGCAATTTGGGCGGACGCACCAGCTGGGCGCGAATGCCGTAATTGCCTGCGACACCCAGGCTGTCTATCGGCGTGAAGCTGACACCATCAAGCGAACGATACGAACGGCTTTTGGGTTGTGACGTGTCCAGCGAAAAGGGAAACACGTTTTCGCCGTGCGTTATTTTCACGCCCAGCACGAAATCGCCTTGCGTCAGCGTCAGGCCAGGAACCGAAAAGTAATTGAATTCGCCGAGCGCTTGCACCTGCGCCGCAATGGTTTGAAACGTCGTGCCATCAATGTTGGCGTCGCCGTCAGGGTTCGTGCCCAGCAAGAGCGTGATGGCGTCGCCGATTTTCAGATTGCCGTCTTCGGGAAAATAAATGGCCAGCGTTTCCAGCGTGACCGGATAGAGCGTCGGCGTTAAGCGATTGACACGGTATGACGTGCCGCCGCCTGTCTGACCGGTTACGGTTTCAAAAACGCCATCATCCACCGCGATTTCAAACGGCGTCGGAGCCTGGGTAATCGTGAAGCTCTGACTGCTGAGATTGCCGCTGACGGGGCCAGCGACATTGATCGTCGCCGTGCGCGGAGACAACGTGGTATTGGGAGCCAGCAAAAAACTGACCAGCCCGGAACCGGTGCCGTTCGCGCCCAACAGAACATTGACGAAAGAGGCGTTGCTGCTGGCCGTCCAACTGCATTCGGGCGCAGTCGTGACCGTGAATGAACCCGTGCCGCCGCTGGCGGAAAACTGTTTGTTGGTCGGATTCAGTGCGTAGCTGCATCCGCCGCCAGCGCTTTGTCTGATGGTGATGGTTTGTCCGGCGATGGTCAGCGTGCCTGTGCGGGCATCGCCCGTGGTGGGCGCGACATTGAATGTGACGGTTCCGTTGCCGGTTTGCACGCCGTTGGCATTCAGCGTGATGAATCCGGCGTTGCTGACCGCCGTCCAGCCGCAAGCGCTCGCCGTTGTGACCGTGACGGAGCCGGTTCCTCCTGCGGCGGTGAATGATTGTGTATTGGCGGCGACTTCGTAGGCGCAATTGCCCACGGTCAGCAAATTGTTGGCGGTGACGCTTTGTCCGTCGGGATTGGAGATCGTGATGTTTTTGCTGCCCGCCGAGGCGTTGATCGTCGAAAGATTCAGCCTGACCGTCATCGGATTCACATACGTGATGTTGTTGACAGTCACGCCGTCAGACACCTGCGCGCGCAACCGGCAGGAAAAGCTGTCGCCAGGATCGTAAAAGCCTGCGCCGTTGTCGGCCAGACCGGTAACGGTGACGGTGACTGACGCTTGTCCGCTGGCCACGGCAGGTGGATTGACGCCCACCGGTGTGGCGGGCGGCGGCGCGAGCACTTTGACGACGCGCAAACCGTAAGAGTTCACGGCATCGCAGAATTGCTGCACCGTCCACAAGGTCATGTCATCGCAGGGATCAACGCTGGTGTAAGAGTAATCGCCCCAACGGCGGCGACCCGTGGTATTGCCGGAATTGCCCGGTGGATTGTAGGGCGTGGTGCTGTTGCTGATCAGTGTGGCGGGTTGCAAACTGCCTTGCGGATCGGTGGCGAGCCGTCCGCTGATGGCAGCGTTGATATATTCGTTTGAACCGCCCACGCTGCACCCGAGCAGCATATGTCCCTGGCCGGAAACGCCCAACGCCGGAATCCAGAAATTGCGCTGGTTGGTGGTGTTGTTATCGCTGGCGGTAAACAACGTTCCGGCTTGCGCCAGCGCAGGTGTATTGCCGGTGGCGACACCGGTGATTTCATACCAGCGCACGGCGTTGCGCGTACGGGGCGCTTCGACCTGGCCCAGATTGTTGACGGCGATGTTGTGCGCAGTCCAGATGCTGCCGTTGCGGAACTGTGCGGCATATAACCGATCATCCAGCGCGTCCAGGCGACCATTGTTGCCGTTGTTGTTGTTGCGATGGTCTACCGTTTGCGGTTGCGCTGTGCCCAGCACATTGATGCTCAAATTGGGCGAAAGCACCGGCGTGCCGCCCGGATTGCTGACGCGCCGCAAGATCAGCCGCCCCAAACTGGCGTCATCCACGCCGATGAAATAGCCCTCGGTTGCTTGCGGATCAGGATTGTCTACTCCTTGGGGGGTGAACATTCCTGTGCCGCGCCCGCCGCCCGCCACGTCAATCAAGTTCCGAAAGGCTGTGACCACCAACGGCCCGCTTCCCAGCACCGACGATTTGCGCACAACAAACGCAGACGTATTGCTGAACTGCCGCCCGCAAAATTGATTCACACCGATGTAAAGCGCATGCGCGTCAACGCCCAGCGTCGGGTAATCGGCGAAACAGCCGTTGTCGCCGGTCGGCGCGGGTTGGTTTTGCTGGAAGTGGAAAAACGTCCAACTGGAACTGGCTGTGATGGTCGGTCCGTCGCTGACGGCGAGCAACAGCCGGTTGTTGGCTTCGGCGGTGTTGATCAGCAGCACAAACCAGCGCCCCGCTAGCCGATCAAACCGCACGCGCGGATCGGTGGTGATGTTTCCGACGCGGACGCCGGCAAAAAAGGCATCCATATCGGCATCCAGTGCGCCAACTGCGCCGGTGGTCTTGTCGAAAACGCGCAAGCGTCCGTTGACGGCCAGCAGAAATTGCGTGGCTCCGACCGCGCCCATCGTATCTGGCGGATACGAAATCGTATCGGCATAGGTGGCGGCAGTGAACGACAGGCTCGGCGTAAAACTGAATGCAGCGGTGTTAGCTTCCGGCGTGACGGACGAGGGGCTGGTTGGTTGCACGCCGGTTGAAAGCTCAGGCGTCTGTTGGGAGTGAGGTGGCCAATGCGTGCCGGGCAGGGCATCAGGGTTTTGCGGCAAGCCCGCACGGTTGATCGGTTCGTGCTCTTCGCGCTCGGGTGCGCGTGAACGCAACCGGCGCGGACGTGTGCCCGCCAGAATCAGCGCGCGGCTACGATGCATGATTTCCGCCGTCGTTTCACGGACGCCCATTTCGCCAAACCAGGGAATGCCTGTAAGCGAACCGTCCGGGTTGATTTGGTGTGGCGTTTGATCCTGGGTTTGGGACGCTTTGGCTTTGCCTTTGGCAGGCGCTGGACGCGCGACGCTGCGCCGTTGGGCAAATCCGACAGACAGCCAATCGGTTGCTGCCCCAAACAACGCGCACAGCATTGCCAGGATCAGCGTGATGATAAGAAGGTGATGAATCCGGCCACGCAATCGAGCAAACCCAACCTGCATTACTGTGTTCCCCACGTCACACGGAAAATTCGCGCAGAGGCGAAAGCGCATTCTGCTGTCCTCTGGCTGCCGATTCGCTGTGGACGTTTACCGTTGTCTCATTCGCGTGAGCGCCGGGAACCTCTGCCAGTCTGCTCCACGATGACGTTGTGGTGGTCAATGAGTCCGGGATGGCATCTCGATTGGATGCCGCTTGATGTGCTTATGAGGAAGTCCCGAAACCCTTGTGATTTCCTACCTACGGATGCAGACGCAAATTAATCGTCAGACCAAATGCTGTCAACCAAAGTTGTGACTATCTGTTGTGTGAAATCGCACAGATGAGTAGCGTGGGAAAAACGACCCGGCAGGCCAAAATGAAAAGGGCGCGACAACAAGGATGCCGCGCCCACAGTAACGACGTAGACCGTTACTGACTCTGGAAGTGCTAACCACTCTGCAATGACCGTGCCGTATCGTCGCAGATCGCTAACTTCAACGAAGCCAGCGAGTTGAGTTGTTTGTTCGAATTCCGCGCCGAGCTATGTGGGACAACCTGCCGCAGCCTTGCGGCAATTAAGCACTACAATTCAAAGGACGGATCAACCGCACGGTATTCGTCGAGCTTGCGATGCAGCGTCCGACGGTCAAAGCCGAGCAGTTCAGCCGCGCGCGATTTGTTGCCGCCGGTCAGGCGCAACGTTTCGATGATGTATTCGCGTTCCAATTCAGACAGGGTTAACCGTCGTTCTTTGGCGCGCGCCAGCAAACTCGACGTGCCGCCACTGGTGCGTACGCGTTCGGGCAAATCTTCGGGTTTGATCGAAGGGCCTTCTGCCAGGGCACAGGCGCGTTCGAGCGCATTTTCCAATTCGCGCGCATTGCCTGGCCAGACATAGGCGGTCAACACGGCCAGCGTTTCAGGGGTTACCGTCAACGCGTTTGTGCGCGTTTGCTCGGCGATCTTGTTGAGGAAATGTTCGACCAGCAGCGGAATGTCGAACGGGCGTTCGCGCAGCGGCGGAATGTGCAGGTGAATGACGTTCAACCGCCAATAGAGGTCTTCGCGAAAGCGGTTTTCGCGCACTTCTTTTTCCAGGTCGCGATTGGTGGCGGCAATGACGCGCACGTTCACTTCGCGTTCGCGGTCGGCGCCGACGCGCCGCACGGTGCCTTCCTGCAACACACGCAATAATTTTGGCTGCATCGCCAGCGGCAATTCGCCGATTTCGTCCAGAAAGAGCGTGCCGCGATCGGCTGATTCAAACAATCCGGCGCGCGCCTGTTTCGCCCCGGTGAATGCCTGGCCGGTGTGCCCAAAGAGTTCCGATTCGATCAATTCAGACGGAATTGCCGCGCAGTTGACGGCGATAAATGCGCCTTCGCGTTCTGACAGTTCATGAATAGAGCGCGCGACCAGTTCCTTGCCGGTGCCGGATTCTCCCGTTACGAGCACGGTGCTGATACTGCGCGCGGCGCGCGCGATCAGTTTGAATAGTTCCTGCATCGGTCGTGACGCGCCGATGATCTTGGGCGGCGCTTTGGGCAATTCGCGGCGCAAACGCGCTTGTTCTCGTTGCGGCGCGCTTTGGGCCAATGCCTGACTGACGGTCTGGCGCAATTCGTCGGTGTCAAAGGGTTTGGTCAGATATTGAAACGCGCCCGCCTTGACCATTTCGACGGCTTGTTCGACCGAACCAAACGCGGTAATCACGATCACGGGCGCTTCGGGCCGTCGCTCGCGCATGGCGCTGAGCAATTCCACCCCTGTGCAGCCCGGCATTTGCACATCCGTAATGAGCACATCAATGGTTTCGCGCTCACGTTCGATGTGGGTCAGAGCGGCGCGGCCGTCAATGGCTACCGCCATTTCATAGCCAGCGTCTTCCAGTTCGTCTTGTAAGAGGTCGCGCAAATCCGCGTCGTCTTCTGCAATTAAGATTTTGGCATTCATATGTTGCTATACGCTCAAGTTTGCTGGCTGATGGCGTCGTCCTGCGCCGTGGCTTCTGCTGCGGATTCTGGTTGCTGTGGCGGAAGCCCGGTGAAATCTGCCGCGTTGTGCGGCAAATAAACGGTGAATGTTGCGCCGCCTTCGTCATTGTTGGCGGCCTCGATCCAGCCGCCGTGTTCTTCCACAATGCGACGCGAAACGGACAGACCCAACCCGGTGCCCTGGCCGATTTCGCGTGTGGTGAAAAACGGATCAAAGAGCGGCGGAAAGTGTTCTTCTGCAATGCCCCCGCCGTTATCAATGACTTTCACGGCTGAAAAATGGCGTCCTCGTTTATCTTCCCAATCGTTTATGAATTCGGTCCGTACATAGCCGTCTGATTTTCGCCGCAGCGTAAGCGTTTGCACGGCATTCAGGCAAATGTTCATAAACACCTGGTTCAGTAAGTGTGGGTCAGCTTTGACGCGCACGGCAGGGCCAGTTTCGCGGCGCAATTGAATTCCCGCCTGTGCGGCGTTGGTTTCCAATAATTCCAGAGTTTCAGCCAGCAACTGGCGCAAGTCAATGTCGCTTAATTGCAGCGTGTATGGCCGGGCCAGATTGAGCAATTGTCGCACGATGCGCGCGATGCGCTCTGCCTGTGAACGGATGATCGTCAGGTTGCGCTGCCGCATTTCAATAGAAGCTTCGGTTTGGTTGAGTATCTGTTTGGCGCGCCCGTCAATGACTTGCAACGGCGCGCCCATTTCGTGCGCGATGCCGGCGGCCATTTTGCCTGCCAGTGCCAGGCGTTCGCTGTGGCGTAACTTGCGTTCCAGTTCGAGGCGCTCTTCGGCTTCGCGTGTGGCCGCCGCACGCTGGGTGGCCAAATGGTCGGCCATGCGGTTGAATTCGCGCGCCAGTTGCCTGATTTCGCCGCCACTGCGCGGCACGATGACGCGGTAATTCAAATCGCCACGCCCGACTGCTTGCGCCCCGCCCAGCAATTCGCGAATTGGCAGCGTCAGGTTGAAATGCGTGACGAAGGTCACGACCAGAAAGATTGCGATGCAGACAAAAACCGTCGTCAGAATGATGTCACGCTGGGCGCGTCGTATATCTTCATGCACATAAGAAATGGATTGCGCGATTTCGACCGCGCGATAACGCGAATCACCTTGTAGCGGCAGGATGACGGAAATGACGTCTTCGTCTTTGATGCGGCGTTCGACGTCTGTTTCCTGATTGCTGGCGATGACTTTGCGCGCTTCTTCGACGTAACTGATGTCTTTTGTTTTCAGGGCGTCAGAAACGAGCACGGCCTGTCCCGTGGCGTCAAAGAGCAAGACGCCATAAATGCCGCGATTCTGGCTGAGCCGGTTGATCAACTGTTGCAGGTCAAACGTGCGACAGGTGCGAAAGTCTTCCTCCAGTGCGCTTTGTAGCGTCAGTGCGTGCGCTTTTACCTCTTCGCGCGCGCTACGATTTAACAACGCCTCGCGTTCGCGCGACAATAAAAAGCTCGCCAGCAACATCAGCGCGCTGACCGTCACCGTCAGCATCAAAATCAACCGTGTACTTGTTTTCATTTACACCCTTTCGCTCTCAGCACTGTCTGCCGTTGGCATTGCGGCGTTTGCCAGTTGTCGCATTGTCGCGCAGCCATACAGTGCCAGCAACTCATTGCAGCGTTGTGTCCACCTGAAAAATTTCTGGTAGTTGATCAATCGGGTGAGCGGCTTAGAGTTCAAGCTTTAGCTTGTCTTCTTGTCGGCAGACACGCTGAAGCGTGAACTCTAAACACCTCCCCCAACTGACCCACTACCAAATTTCTGTTTTGTCGCTTCGTAAAAGTCTTTGGGATAATCCGCGACAGGTCTGTCGCATATTGTCCCAATGAATTCCTGCACCAGCACGGTGATTTCGCGTCTTTCTTGCGCACTGTGCCGCAAAAACCGCCATTTTAGGGCGAAAAACGTGCCTGATGCGGAAATCATCTGTCGTGGCACAAAGCTTGTAAGAGAAAGGGCGGCACCACGCGGTGCCACGCTTCGTTCATCAAGCGTACTTTATTGTATTTAGACAATAGCGCTTGATGGTTTGGTCTCTGAGAAGGGTAACAGCTCTTATAACGTGAGCCGGTTCTTGCCAGTCTCCGGCTCACGTTCTTTTTTTTCTGGGTTGGTTATCCTGCGCCAGATCAACACTGGTAAAGAGTTTCCCTATGGACCACACAAAGCTGCTCAACCTGAATAAAGATGTGAAAGGCAGGGCAGTCATCAGCCGCGCAAACGGGCTGACCTTGGGACAAGTCGTTGATCTGATTGTTCAGCCACAAAATGGTCAAGTTTACGGTTTGACCGTCTCAGATGCCGAAGGCCAGGAACACTTTCTCGCGTGGAACGAGACAGAGATTTCTGCCGAAGCTGTCCTGACCAACAATACCGACCTGCCTGGTTCAACTTCAACACTCAATTGGCCTGAAGCGGTGCGCGTCTGTAACGAAGTGCTAGGCGCTAAAGTCGTTACCGAAACCGGCGACTTGCTGGGTTCCGTGACGGATATTCACCTTTTTGGGCATAGCTATCGCGCGTTTTATTACGTGACGCCCGCTGCGCTCCGCAAATTGTTTCGCAATGGTTTTTTGCTGCCGAGCGATGGGATGCGCGCCTATACGCGCGAAATCGAGCAAAACTGTTGCCGGTTGATTGTGCCAGCCAATGTGAATTCGGTCTCGATTTCTCCGTCCAAAATTTCCAGCCTCGCTGCTCTCTACGAGTAATCCACAGAACATTCACGCGTGAAGCGTCCGGGTAAACGTTTGCGGCAACGATCCGTTGTCGTAGATGGTGAATTTGTTGTTGCCGTGCTGTAATGTGCGGCGCACCACAAACCACCACACAAAGGAGCTTCGTGACCGATGTCCATTTCGGAACCAAGCCTTGTTGCGCCATCGGCCAGCGTTGCGCCAACCTCGACACACACACAGGTGCCTGAAGCGCGCTTGCTTCATTTCGACCTGTTGCGCGGATTCATCATGGTGTTGATGGCGCTCGATCACGCCAGCTTTTTCATTGCCCACAAACATTCCGGCGAATTCTGGGGCCAGCCGCAACCGCACTATGACAGCGCCCTGGCATTTCTCACCCGGTTGGTCACGCATTTGTGTGCGCCGGGGTTTTTCTTTTTGACCGGCGTCGGGATGTTGCTGTTTGCCGAATCGCGCCGCACGGTTGGTTGGTCAGAATTTGCCATTCGCAAACATTACCTGACGCGCGGCGCATTGCTGATCGTCTTGCAACTGTTTATCGAAAACCCCGCCTGGGTTTTGGGCCCAACATCCACGACGGCGCAACCACCGGGCGGCGGCAGCTCTGTGCTACTGCATTTCGGCGTATTGTATGGCTTGGGCGCAGCCATGATCCTCAGCGTGTGGCTTTTGCGCTTGTCGGTTCCTGTGCTGGTTGGTTTGGGCGCCTTGGCTGTGCTGACAACGCAATGGCTGACGCCCGGACCTGCCACCGTCAACGAATTGTATTCACCCATCGTGCGCCTGTTGCTCGTGCCGGGGCACAGCAATCTCGTGCAGGTGTTTTATCCGGTTGTTCCCTGGGTCGGGTTGACGCTGTTTGGGATGGCGTTTGCCAAAATCGTACGGGCACGTCCGGCCCAGACCGTGCGCCTGTCGTTGGCGCTAGGAGCCGGACTGTTGTTGCTGTTTTTGCTGGTGCGCGGCAGTGGCGGATTCGGCAACCTGCAACCGCAAACCGACACGAGTTGGATCGGCTTTTTGAACGTGACGAAATACCCGCCCAGTTTGGCGTATGTGACGCTGACGCTTGGCTGTGATTTGTTGTTGCTGGCGGTGTTTACGCCAATCGCCGCGCGCGCAAACCGCTGGTGGCAGGTGTTGCTGGTGTTTGGCCAGACGGCGCTCTGCTTTTATCTGGCGCACCTGTATTTGTACGCTCTGGCCGGATTGACCTTGGCTCCAGGGCAGGGAACCAGCCTGCCTTGGATGTATGCCTATTGGTTGAGCGGATTGTTCATTTTGTACTGGCTGTGCCGCCGTTATCGCGCGTTCAAAC
>JAEUQO010000231.1 GCA_016789605.1 Acidobacteriota bacterium | reverse complement strand
GCAATTCTTCGCCTACGGTCATTCGCAATCACGTATGCTCGATTACGCAGAGCCTGTCACCAAACTCATTGACGAATTCAAGCGGTTGCCCGGCATTGGTCACAAATCGGCACAGCGGCTGGCGTTTCATTTGCTCAAAGCCTCGCAGGAAGAAGCCGATCGGCTGATAAGCGCCATCCGCGAAGTCAAAGAGAAGATCATTTTTTGTTCGGTGTGCAACAACCTGACCGATACCAATCCTTGCCGGTTTTGCAGCAGCCCTGCGCGTGACCACGCCACGATCTGTGTGGTGGAAGAACCGCACAATCTGGTTGCCATCGAAAAAACGCGCGAATACCACGGCCTGTATCACGTGTTGCATGGCGCGTTATCGCCGATTCGTGGCATCGGCCCGGAAGAACTGCAAATCCGCAATCTGATCGAACGGTTGCGCCCGCACGAAAACAGCGACGACGACGTGCGCGAAATCATTCTGGCCACCAACCCCAACACCGAAGGCGAAGCGACTGCCAATTACCTGGCCCGTCTGTTGAAACCTTTGGGCGTAAAAGTCACGCGCATCGCAATGGGTTTGCCCGTCGGCAGCGATCTTGATTACGCCGACGAAGTCACCATGCACAAAGCCTTGATCAATCGGCACGAGGTCTGATGAGCAATTTCGGCAATAACTTTGGCAACAACGATCTGGCAGCGGAATTCTTGGCGCTGCGGGCCGCCAACGACCAGTTGCGTGAACGCGGGCGGCAATGGTTATGGGAAACCCTCAATCGGCTGTCTGCTGAAATCAATCGCGAACTGGCGCAACAAGGAAACGCTGCGCCGTTGCAACTAGGTCGGCAAGACTGGGAGTTCAAAGTCGAAACAGCCACCATGGTCGGCGAACGCATTGGCTTGCGCCATCAATATCGCACGCTGCTGTTTGAAATCGGCTGGCCGCGCGAACCACAGCACGGCTTTATCTCTGACGGAGGTCTGGCGCGTGCCCGTGTGTCTTTCAGCCAAAACACCATGATCGAAGCCCAACCAATCGCCGAGTTGATTCTGAAAAAACAAAATTCCGGCGAGCCTGTCTGGCTGCTGATCGCCAATAAAAAACTCGGTGACCTGATCACCGAGTCTCGCTTGCGCGCATTTCTCAATTTGGTGTTAGCAGACCAGCCCAACGGCTAAGCAATCGGGGCCAGCGAGCCAAGGATGTGGTACCCGCCATCCACATAAATCACTTCGCCGGTAATTCCCCGCCCTAACGAACTGAGCAAAAACAGCGCCGTGTCACCGACTTCCGCTTGTTCCGTGGCACGCCGCAACGGCGCGACTTCACGGTGATGATCCACCATCTTGGTGATGCCAGACACGCCGCGTGCCGCCAACGTACGGATCGGGCCTGCCGAAATCGCGTTGACGCGAATGCCCTGCGGTCCCAGGTCATTGGCCAGATAGCGCACAGACGCTTCGAGCGCCGCCTTGGCCACGCCCATCACGTTGTAATGCGGAACAACGCGTTCCGCCCCCAGGTAACTCAGCGTAATGATCGAACCGCCATCTTTCATCAAAGGCAGCGCCGCGCGCGAAACCGCCACCAGCGAATACGCGCTGATGTCCAATGCGGTGGCAAACCCCTGTCGCGTCGTATTGACGAATTCGCCGGTCAGTTCTTCACGCGGCGCATAGGCGACCGAATGAACCAGAAAATCCAACTGGCCCATTTCCGCCTCTACGTTTTTCATCATGGCGGTGATTTCGTCGTCGTTGCTCACATCACAGGGAAAGATTTTGGCGCCTTCGATGGTGTTGGCCAGCTCTTCGACGTTCCCTTTCAGGCGGTCGTTTTGATAGTTGAACGCCAGACGCGCGCCTTCGCGTACGACCGATTGCGCAATCGCCCACGCGATGCTGTGTTTGTTCGCCACGCCGACGATCAAACCATTTTTGCCTTCCAATAACATGTGATTTCTCCTTGTCAGAGTCACAACCGCGCGAAGCGAGAACGAGTGCAAACCAGCAGGACAGTGCCTGGCAATTCGTTCGCACACTCACAATGGTTGTTTTTGTCGTTGTTGTCGCGCCGAAGATAGCACGTCCACGCGCGGGGAAAAACTCTGCGCGGCGGTCTCAATCAGGGATAAAACTTGACAGCGACGGCAATACCCGTTGCACAAAATCCAACCCGGCAGCGCGCGCAACCACATCGGCATCATCGCCTTTTGCCATCGGCACCACCACGCGAATCAGCGCGCCGTCGGTGCGGCCACGCAGGGCGGCGTCTTCAATCGTGCGCCAGCGCGCCCAGTATTCACTCGCCACTGCGCGCCCGCGCCCGTGATACCAGTAAAAGGCCAGCATTCGTGCGCCATCTTTTTCGATCAGGTATTCGTTGAGCGCCGCATTGCCAAGCCGGTGCAACCGATGACCGCTCATCGTCCACCCCGATCCTGGCATGCAATTTTGCGGTGAATGGATCGTCTGGCGATGGCGCTGGCTGGCGTAATAGGCAATGAACAAATACGCGAGCGCTCCGCGATCATTGGCATAGGTGCGTGAAAGGTAATCATCTGCGCGCAGTTCCCGTAACTGCCCGGCCCCCAAAGTCTGGGCGTCTACCTGTCGCCAGAAATCCAGTTGCGCGGGAAATTCCACCAGCGCAGCGTGCGCGGGGACGCGCTCGCGGTCGCTGGCACGCGTTAGAAATTGCGTCACACCGGCTGTCAGCAACAATACCGACAACATCAACACATAGCGCCAGCGTGCCGTCATTTCAGTTCACCTCCGCATTGGCCTCATCAGCGGTTTGCTGTCGCCGCGCTGGCCAATATCGTTCAACCAGATTCAACAGTTGCGCGAGCAACAGCAACAGCACGACTGCCACCAGGAAAACCAGTAGGCCAGAAAAACTGTGCAAAAAGCCTTCGGCCACCTGCACGCCGCGATAGTGCGCCAACACACCTGTGCCCGCTACGCGCGCAGCATTCGCCAAAATGGCGATGGGAATGACCGCCAAAACCAGCACCCCACGACGCCACCAGCGCGTTTCGACAAAGTAGGCATACACCACCGCCAACGCCGTCAACGAAACCAGCGAGCGTATGCCGCTGCAGGCTTCGACCACCTGCAATTTCATTTGCGCCAGCTCGATGATGTTGCCTTCGCGCAGGGCAGGAATGCCGCAAAGCTTGATGACGCGCGTGGCGTAATCTGACGCCAACAACTGCAGCGGAAAGGTAAGTTGATTGAAGATGATGTTGGGAATCGGCAGCGCCAACAGCAATAAACCGAGCGGAAAAGCGAGCCAGCGCAACCACGCCGCGCCTCTGAAATACAGCGTCAACGCCACTAGCGAGAGCAACAGCGAAAGGCGCGTCACATACAATTCCGCGCCGATCACGCCCAACAACAAAAGCACAATCGCAGCGCCCATCAATCCGGCTCCGAGCCAGAATCTTGGCGCAACGGAGAGCGTGGGTAATTCTGCGCGGCGGGTCCAGATGGCATAGCCGCTGATGAATGGCAGCAGAAATCCGTGCGAGTAATTTTCGTCTACGCGCCAGTCATCCACTAAACGCCGCAACACGTCGTGATACACCGCCAGCCAGGCCAGCGCCAGGACTACAATCGGCCAGAATGGTTTGGTTCTATCTGCCCACGAAACTCGATCCATCGCGCGCAACTTACCAGAAAGCCCGGCCAAACAAAACGCCCGGCTTTTTTCGCGCCGTCATCAGCCGCCAAGTGCGGGAAAAATTTCGGCACGTCGGTAATGGGTAAAAATCGCTTTCTAATTTTTTGAGGCCTATGCTATGGTTCCGTTGCGTTGTTCTATTACCCTTTGGCGACGCGCCGACCTGCATCCCCGTAATTGCAACACAAAAATTCACCGCTCCCCGAGACCTGGGTAGGAATGAATGGTGCCGCTATGACCCCTACTGGTATTCGGGCAATGGCTTTTTTGCGAGGTCTGCTCACAAGCCCCTCTGCCCACCGCTCACAGACATTGGAAGAAACGACTCCCAGCCCCGCCGCTCAAGGCCCCACAACCAGAGTTTTGTGCCCTGCCACAATCAAGCTTATGGCTCGTAAGGCGTCACGCTCTGCCCTTGTGCAAAGTCTCTTTTGTGTTTTTCTCTTTGGCTGGCTGGCCACCCAACTTCCGGCACGCTTGCAGGTCGTGCACCCGCATGCGCAAACCGTAGCGCAACCGCTGCGCGCAAAACTAATTGTCAGCAATGCGACGCTGCCCATCACGATCGGCGTGCCGCTGCCAGAAAACACCAACATTACCAACGCTGCTCAACTTGGCGTAGTGGATGCCAGCGGCAAAGCCGTTCCCGCACAAATGCGCGTGCTGGCGCGCTGGCGTGGCACGGTCAACGAAACCGGCAAAGCGATCAAATGGGTGCTGGTAGACTTCAAACCGTCAGCCAATGGCGAGCACTTCCTGACGCAAACCGCACCAACCAACCTTCAAGCCGTTGCCGTTAACAATACAGGCGGCACGTTCCGCGTCAGCAATACTCAGCTTGAACTGGAAATTCCCCAAACGGGCGAGGCGCTGGTGAAAGGCTTTCGGCTGGGTGGCAGTGAACAGTTACGCGCGCCATTGACGGTGCAAACCGAATTGCGCCCGCGCGCCTTGCTGACGCAAACAACGGCAGCGGCTGACACGGTCATTGTGACAGATACGACGTTGCTCAAACCGGGCGACGAAATCCGGTTTGAACACATAGACACGCTGAAATGGGATGCCGCCGCGGGTTCTGCGCGGCTGGTCACCAACGACCAAAGCTTTGTCGCCGGTCGCCGCTATCGCGTCGGCGAAGGCACCGCCCAACAGGAAGAGATCGAAGTCGGCGAAGCGTTGCCCGGTGATTTGCGCGCCAAAAGCGCGCTGCGTTTTAACCATCCTTCCGGTACGACCATTCGCGATTTGACCGCCGAACAGGAAACCGCGCGCATCAAATCCATCAGCGGGCAAACCGTACAATTCAGCGCGCCGCTGAAAATCGCGCACGCCCTGAACGAAAAGCTGTTTGTCGCAACCGCTGCCGCCCAAAAAGCCTCTGCGTTCATCGAACGCACCAGTATCGAAGAAGCCAACGGCTTGCGCGTCGTCGTACGGCAAGACGGCAGCTTTCGCAGCAATGGTGTAAAAACGCCGCCGACGCTGGGCTTCACCTTGCGCTATCACGTTTACGCTGATCAGCCATTCGTGCGCGTGCGGTTGCGCCTGACCAACAACGGCGCGTATGGCTTTGGCGCTTACCAGACGAAACAGCCGCCTTATGCGCAGCACGCGTTGTTGCGCAGCCTGTCCGTGCTGCTGCCGACAACCGCTGCCGGCGCCAGTTCCGTGCAAGTATTGACAGCCGACGATGCACACGCGCGCTTGTCGCAACAACAAAGCGGCGCGTCGTTGGTCGCAGGCGCATTTGAAATCGCGGTGCCTGAATTTGTCGAAAACTATCCCAAGGCATTGCGAGGCGATGCCAGCGGGCTGCGTTTTGATGTGCTGCCCGATACCGGCAACGATTATGTGTTTGACGGTGCGCGCGCCAAAACCACCGACTTTTATCTGGGTCGCAACACAATTGCCGCACGCGCGCTGACCAATCGGATCGGCGCGACATTGGAACCTGGCTACCTCGCATCAACCGGAGCCGTGCGCCCCGCCTTTGTCGAAAAACGCAACTGGGCGGAAGTTTTCAAAAAAGAGCCTGAACTGGCCGAAGCCGCGACGCGCGCAGAACGGATGATGGCGTCAGGTTACGCCGTCGAAGCCAGCGAAAATTGGGGCAGCATACCAGCGCAATCCGCCTATGAATATCGGTTGCGCAGCGAACAAGGCGAACAATTCGGCTGGCGCAATTTCGGCGATCTGGCCTGGGGCGACGGCTATGCCAATTTGCATTACGACCTGCCTTTCATCGTCTTGCGCGAGTATTTGCGCACAGGCGACGCACGCGCCTTTCAACTGGGCAGCGAAATGGCGCGCTACCGCGCGGACTGGGGGCATTACCGCGCGGACGACTTTTTCACCAGCAATTGGAATTTGCGCGGCATGGCCTTTTACGAAAAAGGCGATCACGGCAGCTTTCGCGAACCAGTGCCCAGCCATTCCTGGATTGAAGGCATGTGGCTGTATTGGGCGCTGACCGGCGACGAAGCCGTACATGAATCTGCGCTGGATGGCAGCGATGCGTTCGCGCGCATGAATTTCACTTACGACAGCGCGCTCAGTTGGAACGAATCGCGCTGGTTGGGCTGGCCGACGCTGGGTTTGATGGCCGCATTTCGCTACACAGGCGACGCGAAGTATCTGAACAAAGCGCGCGAAAATGTCTATTTGCTGACCCAAACCGAAGAGAATTACGGACGCAAAGGGTTTTACATCGGACGCGGTATGGATGCTCTGCAAGCGGTGCAACCGTGGTCGTGGACCGGCTACACGCAATTGGGCGTCATTGAATATTGGCGCGAAACCGGCGACGCGCGCGCGGCGGATTATCTGGTGCGCGTGGCCGATTGGCTGGTCAGCAAAGGCAATAACCCGGCGCTCAAACCCGGCGTGACCTTGGCCGATGGCACTTACCTGCCAGCGGGCATGTCCTATTACTGGTATCCCGAAAAAATTGCCGAAGACCGTTCGGTCGCCCTCGCCGGTCTTTGCCTGCCGGTGCTGATGACTGCCGCGCGCATTTCCAACCGCGAAGATTTCCGGCTGCGCGCGCAGCAACTGTTCCGGGATTTTGCGTTTTATCGCGATCTGGCTGAAGGCCGCAGCGTACCGCCGAGCACGCGCGCGGTGATCAACTTCCGCTCGGTGCTCTTTGCCGGTTCCGCCACCAAAGTCTATGGGCAAATGGGGCTGACCATCGCGGATTACCTGCCCGAACTTACCAACTCCATCGTGACGCCGCGTGGACAAACGCTGGGTCCGACACCGCCACGCAACACAACGGCGACGCCGACTTCGCCCGGCACACCGGTTACGTTGCCCGGTCTGGTCAACGTGGCGCTCAATCGCCCGGCGACGGCCTCCAGCACGCAAATCTGGCCGGATGTCATTGGCTCTCCCAATGCCGCCAACGACGGACAACTGATTGCCGCGGGCAAAGCCTCTGTCTGGCATTCCGGCTCAAACACCGGACAGCGCGAATGGTGGCAAGTGGATTTGGGCCAGCCGTATCGCGTCCAACTGCTCGAATTGCTGTTTCGCCAGGATCAGGATCAACCGAATACGCGCCGCAATCTGGAAATTTACGGATCAAACAATCCCAGCTTTGCCACGTTCGCGGTGCTGGCGTCTGTCGGCGAAACCGCCGTTCCGTTTGGCCAACCGTGGCAGGCCGCAGTCACGGATGAATTCAGCTATCGTTACATCCGCGTGCAAAAAACCAAACCGGATGCGGATTTATACGGACAGTCATTTTTCAATCTGGCGGAGGTGCGCGTTTGGGCGCAACCCTTTCCGGTCACCACGCCCACGCCGACTCCCGTTGCGACGCCGCTCCCCACGCTCACCTTTGCGCAACTGACAGCGCAAAAATTGCTCGTGGGACAATCGCTCAACTTCCAACTGGCGCGCATGAATTCGCAAGGCCAGGCGCTGGCGCTTGTGGCCTATAACGTGCCGGAAAACGCACGCTTTAACAATGCAACGGGCGAATTCTGGTTTACGCCGACGTCCGCGCAAGCGGGCAACGTGTACCAAATCACATTTCGCGCGACCACGCCGCAAAACGCCGAAAGCTTTGCGCGTCTGGATGTCGCCGTCGCGCTCGATGGCGCGCCTAACATCCGTCTGCTGTCGCCAGACGCCGGCACGCGATTGATGACCGGCCAGTCGGCGCTGATTTCCTGGTCAGTGCCGCTCTCAAACGCGGTCGCCAAGTATCAATTGCGGCTGTCAACCGACGGCGGAGCCAGCTATCCGACGTTGCTCATCGAATTACCCGGCAACCAAACACAATATCAATGGTTGATTCCGCGCAATTTTCCCGCCGCCAATCAATCTGGCATTCGCTTTTTGGTCAAAGCCGTTGACACGCAAAATCGTGCCAGCGTGGATCATTCAAAAACAGATTTGCGCGTGACGTTGAGTTTTTCGCGCTGACAAAGTGGCGGGCAATTAACGGATGGCCAGGGCGTACGCCAAAATAAACAGCAGCACAACCGCAACCAGCAACAGCGGCACAACGACGGATAAATGTCTGCGTTGCGGGTCGTCATAATTGAAAAAGTAATCGCGCGGCTGGGGATAGTCTGGCGAACGTGTCGGGTCTTCGCCCGGCGGCGGTATTTCACCGGGCCACAAAATCCCGCCCCACATCAACACGGGCGGCGCGGCAGAACGGCGGCGTTGCGGTTGCGGCAACGGGCCGGATTTTCGTATGGCTACCGGCGGCAAAGGCTTTGACGGCGACGGTGTTGGCGCAGACGGTTCTGGCACGGCGGGCTTTGGCGCAGGCAGAAAAGGCTCGTCATACACAATCGGGCAAATGATGGCGTCTTCGTTTTGCCGCCAGGCTTGCGGCCAGTCCAATCGCGCGGTTGTATCTGGCAACTCGGCTGACGGTGCGGCGGCTTGCGCGTCAACGCGCACACCACAATTGCTGCACCAGCGCGCGGTGTCCTGCACGTTTTCCCCGCATTGCCAACAACGCATGCTCATGTTTCCGCCGTCAACGTGACAATTCTGCCAACTCTAGTTGCAGGTTGCGCCGGGCTTGCGCTTCGAATCGCCCGGCCAATTGCGGGGTCAGATAAATAGCGCTGCGCTCCAGAAATCCCGCCAACACCTTGCGCCGCCCTCGGCGATAGAGAATCTTGGGCACCCATTTATATTCACGCCGAATCGCCGCCGCATACCGGGCATACGTTGTTTCAGTTGCGCCTAAAATCGCCAGATCGAGGTCGAGAAACAACCGCGCATCAGCATTCAGTTCTGCGGCGTGGTGACTTTTGGTGGCGAGAATCAACCGTTCCACAAAGGTTACGGTTTCGGCGGGAACCGCAAATTCCGGCAACAGTTGCACCGCCCAGGCAGCACTGCGCTCTTCGTTGTCGGAACTGCGCGCATTGTAAACAGCGTCGTGGAACCAAATTGCCCAACGAATGGCGTTGTAATCCGTCAGCGCGGTCTGGTAATCCGCCGCCAAACGCAACAACGCCCAAACGTGACTGAGATTGTGATAACAACGCCCGGCCTCGTCGTAAGCCGCCGCCAAGGCGTCAAACCCCGCGCTTGCCTTTTCCGCGCTGCACGCATACGCCGAAAGCAGAGCAAGCCATTCGCCGCGCAAAGATTCGCGCTCGGCGTCAGACAGTTGAAAACAGACTTCTGCGCCCATCACCACTTACCTGTTATTTTTCGTCCAGCAACGCTTGTATCCGTTTCTCAAACTTGCGGTATTCGCCTACGCCTCGCTTGATATAGCGAATGTTGCCTTGCCGATCCACAACCACCATCACCGGCACACCGGTAATGCCATATAGTTCATCATTCGTGATGTCGTCCATTTTGCCGACGGCAAAGGGGTAATTGAGTTTGTATTTGCGTTGATAGGCTTGCAGGCCTTGCCATTCCTGCTCGCGTGACAAATCTTCGCGTTCGTCAGAACGTCCGTAAAACCGCGTCACACCGACAACCGCAAAGCCTCGGCTGGCGAATTTGGTTTGCCAGTCGCGCAACGACGGAAAGGCGGCAATGCAGGGCCCACACCACATCGCCCAGAAATCCAGCAACACCACTTTGCCACGCAAATCACTGAGTTTTTTCGGCAAAGCAGTTTCTGCCTGTCCTTGTCCGGGCAACCAGCGCTGAATGACAGGCTCTGGCGCGGGGCTGCCGATCAACCGCGCGGCGGCCAACTCTGAGTCAAAAAACGCGCGCAACGATGGCTGACGCTCAAGCTCGCTGTTGCGCACGCGGCGCAAAACGGTTTCTGCGTCTTTTTGTTTGCCCAGCTTTTCTTTGAGCGCAATGCCGACCGCGGCAAATACCAATTGGTCGCGCTGGATAGATTCGCGCAACGGAGGCGCAACAAATCGCTGGCGTTTGCTGGTTTCGGCCAATTCATATCCGCGTACCGCCAGATCGTGCGCCAACGGCAATTGGCCACGATCCCGCTGTGCCAACATCAAATCTTTGTAGAGCGCAACATACGTCGCCGACAGCGATTCAGGCCCGTCGTGATCGCGAATAGTTTCAACCAGTGCTTTTTCCGCTTCGGTCAGTTGCTCTAATTCGATCAGCGCGCGCACCAGGCTGACACGCACATTGAGCCCCGCCAGCGGTTTGGGGTTGGGATTGATCTTCAGGTATTGCCGAAACGCCACCACTGCTGGCTCATAAGATTCCGCCAGTTGATACAGTGCGGCCAGCGCCAGCAATTCGTCATCCTTCCAATCGGCAAGCTTGAAGTCTGCTGCACGCGTGGCCGCAAACTGGCGCAAAGCCTCTGCGCGCGCCTCCCATTCATGCGCTTGCACTTTGCCATCACGCAATTCGCGATCGAATCCTTCCAGCCATTCTTCCTGGCGGTTCATAACTTGTTGCAGCGCTTGTGAAGGCTTTTTGGCCTGTGCCCAAACCGGCAGAAAACCCGCCAGAAGGAAGACCAGCAGCCACAACATGAGCGTGCTGAAATTGTGTCGTGAAACTGTGTTACGCATAGGTTATCAGGGGAAACAGAAGAGAGTTGATGGTCAGATACCGCTGGCATTCTATGCGCAGCCAAACAACCGAGGCAAGAATGCTGACAAGCGCGTCTGCTAGACAATCAGTATTCGATGTAGTACAAAGTGGCACTAGCTCATACCTTCAAGCCAAAAGGCTAAACACAATGAAATTCGGCGTCGTTATCTTTCCCGGCTCGAATTGTGACCACGACACATATCACGTCATCAGCAAGGTCATCGGCCAACCCGTAGATTTCATCTGGCACAAACAGGAAGACGTAGATCGTTTCGATGCCATCATTCTGCCTGGCGGATTCTCGTACGGAGATTATTTGCGCACGGGCGCGATTGCGCGGTTTTCGCCCGTGATGCGCGCCGTCACCGAATTTGCCCAGGCGGGCGGTTTGGTGCTGGGCATTTGCAACGGCTTTCAGATTTTGTGCGAAGCCGGATTGTTGCCGGGTGTGCTGTTGCGCAACCGCGACCTGAAGTTTATCTGCGAACACGTCAATGTGCGCGTCGAACAAACGAACACGGCATTCACCAATGGGTATGCGCCCGGTCAGGTATTGAGCCTGCCAGTGGCGCACGGCGACGGCAATTATTTTTGTGATGACGCCACGCTGGCCGAACTCGAAGCCGAGAACCGCATCATCTTTCGTTATTGCGACGCCGCCGGAAACGCAACCGACGCGGCCAATCCCAACGGCTCGTTGCACAACATCGCAGGCATCTGCAACCGCGAACGCAACGTGCTGGGGTTGATGCCGCACCCGGAACGCGCCTCTGAAAGCGTGCTTGGTTGCAAAGACGGTCGCGCGATGTTCCTCTCAATGGCCGAATCGCTGCGCGAAATGATCAAGCTGCGCGCGTAAGCGGCGCTTGACGTTCCCGGATTGCGCTGACCGCTTGCGCGCACCGCAATCTCAACTTTCAAACTTCCCTTTTCGAATCCTGCAATGTCTGAATTCAAAGTCACGCCTGAAATTCTCGCACAGCACAATCTTTCCGCCGACGAATTCGACCGTATCAAACAACTGTTGGGCCGCGCTCCTTCGTTCACCGAATTGGGCATATTCTCGGTGATGTGGTCAGAACACTGTTCGTACAAATCGTCGAAAAACCTGCTCGGACGTTTGCCCACGACGGGAGAATGTCTGGTGCAAGGGCCGGGCGAAAACGCCGGCATCGTGGACATCGGCGACGGATATTGTGTGGCTTTCAAAATTGAATCGCACAATCACCCATCTTTTATCGAACCATATCAAGGCGCAGCCACCGGCGTGGGCGGCATTTTGCGCGACATTTTCACGATGGGCGCGCGTCCCGTGGCCGCGATGAATTCGCTGCGCTTTGGGCCGATCCGCGAGCAGGATATTGACGAAAGCAAAGAGGCGACGTCGGCGCAAGCGATCGCGCGTAATCGGCGCATTGTCGCTGGCGTGGTCAAAGGGCTGGGCGATTACGGCAACGCGTTTGGCGTGCCGACTGTTGGCGGCGAAGTGTATTTTGCAGATTGTTACTCGCTCAATCCGCTGGTCAACGCCTTTGCGCTGGGCTTGGTGCGCAGCGAACAGATTTTCTATGGCAAAGCGGAAGGCATCGGCAATTCCGTGATTTATGTCGGCGCCAAAACCGGACGCGACGGCATTCACGGTGCGACGATGGCGTCGGCAGAATTTGACGACGCGGCGCTGGAAAAACGCCCGACCGTGCAAGTCGGCGATCCCTTTGCCGAAAAGCTGTTGCTGGAAGCTTGTCTGGAAGCCATGCGCGCTGGCGCCATCGTCGGCATCCAGGACATGGGCGCAGCCGGGTTGACGTCGTCTTCTTGCGAAATGGGCGCACGCGCTGGCACCGGCATCGAAATCAATCTGGACCTGGTGCCGCAACGCGAAACCGGCATGACCGCGTATGAAATGATGCTGTCAGAATCACAAGAGCGCATGCTGATCGTCGCCAAACGCGGCCACGAACGCCAACTGATGGAGATTTTCCATCGTTGGGATTTGGACGCGGTGATCATCGGACACGTGACTGACAACCAACGCTTGCGCGTGTTGCACCACGGCGAAGTTGTCGCAGACATTCCTAACGCCGCGCTGACCGACGAAGCGCCGCGCTATAACCGCCCGCAAAAACCTTTTGCCATCTCTGACGAAGACGTCACACCCAAAATCACCGCAGCCATTGCCAAACTCGCTGACGACGGCGGAGCGCCCGTGTGGGAAGCATTATTGCAACGCCTGCTGGCGTCACCGAACCTGGCGTCGAAACAATGGGTGTATCGCCAATACGACCACATGGTGCGCACCAATTCGGTTGTGCTGCCCGGGTCTGATGCCGCTGTCATTCGCGTCAAAGAGACGCGCCGCAATCTGGCGATGTCGTTGGATTGCAACGGACGCTAC
>JAEUQO010000279.1 GCA_016789605.1 Acidobacteriota bacterium | reverse complement strand
AAACTCAATCATCGGCGGCATAGATCAGTACCTTCAAAAGAGGATTGGTGCGACCTCAGCCTGCCACAATTTCAACCACGCTCCAAGATCACAAGATATTGGGGGTTATCCGGCAATTCCCAGAGAGCCATATGTAATGGGCGGCATCATAATGGCAGTTTTGGGTCATTGCTAAATCCCAATGGCTTACTTGGTGGCTCATTCAGCGGAATGAGTAGAGGACGATTGTCAACTATTGGGGCCAAAAAGATACCAATGGGGTTGACGGTGAAAATTCCTTTAGAACGTTCATTATATGCTAGTGAACAGACACAAAGAGACGCACAAGATGTATCCGATAGAGCGCAAGGAAGTTTAACAAAATCTCTTTTTAAGGTTGGTGGGATAGTAGTCGGGTTTGTGGTTGCGGGGGCAGGGGGAGGTGCTTTATTTGGGGGAGTAGGTGCAGGACCAGGGGCCATTGTTGGACTCATTGTTGGACTTGGTGTGGGAATATCAGAAGTAGTGGAGGATACTTATGGGAATGTAAAGGGATATAGTCAGGAGTTAAAACAGATACAGGAAAAATCGCAGAAAGAAGCGGAGGAAGCTGCTAAGAAGCAGAAAGAAGCGGAGGAAGCTGCTAAGAAGCAGAAAGAAGAGGAAGAAGCTGCTGAGAAGCAGAAAGAAGAGGAGAAAAAGAAGGAGCAGAAAGAGAAAGAGAAAGAGAAAGAGAAAGGATATTACGACCCTAATGTAGATCAAGGTGGAAATAGATGGAATTCTGATCCAAAAGAGATCGCAAGAACCATAGAAGCCAAGCTCAATTCAAATAGAACACCTGCAAATACTAACCGAGGGCCAATCTTTGATGCTGATGCCTTGAGAGGATACACGATAAAAAAGGGCGAGCTGATTCACACGGTTGACGATATGGACACAGTGACACTTGCAATAACAGCTAGCGACATCGAAATAGCCCTAGCCAATGGAGGAGGTTGTCCCATGAACCCAAGTATAAATCCATTGATAGATGTCTCTGGAAATCAACCCGAAAATCCACACGGTGGAGATTCCCCAGATACAGCGGGGATGAGGGCCAATTTTGGCCTGCCCGGATAAGGTTTATAACCAGAAACTTAGTGGTGGGGGGATATGCGATGGAATCGGGGTGAAATCCCAACAGATTTCCTGTCAGAGGGAAGTATCGCTTGACCAATGAGAGCCCTAAAGAATGATGGGAGACTGAGTGATGAGCATGGACAGCAGCGGTCAGGTTGGGGGCGATGTGCAGGTCGGTTTATGGGACTGCTCAGTGACAAGGCGGATGTGATCTGGAAACACTGAATCGAAATCATGAATAAGCCACAACGAATCATCTCGGCGGTGATGGCAGTCGCCATTGTTGTCGACGCCGCTACTGATCGGGCAATGGTTCGCGATGCGTTGCGGGAGGTCGCCGATGCGGTAACGTTTTTCGATCTCAATGACACTCGTCCGAGGGCAACTGACTCACTGTTTCGGGTGTTGCTGCGTGCGGCGCGCTAATTCATAACAGTGCCAGCGAAAGAATCAAAACGATTCAGCGTTAGCCATCTACAGAGGAAAATCTCATGCGTGCGCTAGTAATTTATACTCCGAAGAAAAGACTGATTCGTAATATGCTCGTTTCCGTTGCTTTTGTGGCCATCGGCATTTGGATGCTTGCTTTTCCTGCTGAGGAAATTGGGCTTGACGACACACTTGCCGCATATATCGGAATTCCGTTCTTCGGTTTTTGTGGCCTCTTCTTTCTATCGCGTTTGCTATGGCCGAAACCCGCGGTCGTAGTTGACGAAGCTGGTTTGCTGGACAATGCTTCTGCGTGTGGTGTTGGCTTAATCCCCTGGACAGAGATTCGCGATGTTCGCATTGCATCGTTTATGAACCAACCGTTTCTGGCTGTTTACGTTGCTGATCCGGAAAAATATCTCCGCCGGGCAAATCCGCTTAAGCGCGCTATCATGCGCGCAAATCAATCATGGGTAGGGACGGTGAGCAACATTCCGTTGTCTGCCCTCTCGATTTCAGCGGATGAGCTTCATTCAGTAGTCAGGAAGCATCTGCGTACCGGAATGGTCAATGGCTAACATGGCGTTCGGCAGAATATGAGCCTCACCGTAGGTGTTTTCGGTCTTCTCATCCTGGCCCGCACTATCGGTGTGTGACGAGCAGGGACAGCAACGGTCACGTTGGGTCAGGTGTGGAGGCCGGTTTATGGGACTGCTCAGTGACAAGGCAGATGTGATCTGGAAAGACTGAAGCGAGATCATGAATAAGCCACAGCGAATCATCTCGGCGGTTATGGCAATCACCGTTGTTGTCGCTGCGATTGTCTGTCATTACTACGGAGTACCGGACAGGATGATCCTTCCGGTTGCCGGTTTCATGTTGTCTTACTTGTTGCTGGAAGCCTTTTGGATCAAGAAGTCAGTGGTTCGGGCAAGAGCGTTGATTGTTGGCTCGAGCCTGTTTGGGGTTTTTCTCTTATGGTATTTCCTCAAAGTTCCGTTTCTGATGGTCATCCTCTGGACAGCTCTATTGTTTGCGGTGATGTACGTAAATTCCATCTGGCTGAAAAACTCCCTGGCCAAGTCGAGGGAACGCATCGCCCAGTGGGCTGCGGCAAATGGATGGCGATTGGTGGAATTCGAACATCGGTTCGATACGGGGCCGTTCGGCGGCATCCACTGGAAAGCGCAGATGTATTTTGAATTTGCCGTGTTGGATCAACAGGGGAAACGGTACACAGGCTGGGCGCATTTTGACCATAGCCTGACAGGCGACGGCCGATTTGAAGTCAAATGGGTCGAAAACTCTGAGCAGCCCAAATCATAAGTCTGCCCGCGATTGTCTTCGCTTGGGGGACACATAGTCAGATTTACTCAGTGAATTTCCGGCTCCGGTGTTGGCGCGCCTGCGTGCAGGAAGTCGAAGTCGCAGCCTTTGTGGGCTTGGGTGACGTGGTCAATGTACAATGCTGTAAAGCCGCGTTTGTACACGCGTTGTGGCGGCGATTTTGCGGCGCAGAAAATGCGCGAACGTTTTGCCATCCGCTTGAACTCCCAGGAGAAAGCCCAAGTTAGGCAAGAAATCAATTCCCACCACATTTAACACTATCTCTATCCAGGGCGCGGGGCCGTGGACTTGAGTTGCAGCCATAGGCTATCTTTACCCCCACCAAACGAAACACCAGACAAAGGAGAACCCCTGACCGATGACTTGCAGCGATTCGGCTGAGTTGCGGTACGACTGGACTGTGAGCGAAATCGAAGCGCTTTACACGTTGCCGTTGCCGGAACTCATTTTTCGCGCACAGACGATGCACCGGCGCTTTCACAATCCGGCGGAAGTGCAGGGCTGTACCTTGCTCAGTATCAAGACCGGCGGCTGTCCTGAAGATTGCGCCTATTGTCCGCAATCGGCTCATTATCAAACCGGAGTCGCACGACACGGATTGCTGAGCGTGGCGGATACGCTGACTGCCGCGACACAAGCCAAAGCCCAAGGCGCGACGCGTTTTTGCATGGGCGCGGCCTGGCGCGATGCGCCGCAAGGCAAAGAATTCGAGCAGGTGTTGGAAATGGTGCGCGGCGTGCGCGCCCTTGGGCTGGAAGCCTGTTGTACCTTGGGTATGTTGACCCCAGAACAGGCACAGGCGCTGGCCGACGCAGGACTGACCGCCTATAACCACAATCTGGATACGTCGCCGGAATTTTATGGCGAGATTATTTCGACGCGCACGTATGACGAACGTCTGACGACGCTGGCGCATGTGCGCAAGGCGGGCGTGACGATTTGCAGCGGCGGCATCATCGGCCTGGGAGAAACGCGCACCGACCGGTATGCGTTGTTGCAACAACTGGCGACGCAACACCCGCATCCGGAAAGCGTGCCGATCAATCTGTTGGTCAAGGTCGCGGGCACGCCGCTGGCCGAGCAGCCGGAAACCGATGTGCTCGAGATGGTGCGTATGATCGCCACGGCGCGTTTGTTGATGCCGACTTCGATGGTGCGTCTGAGCGCGGGCC
Source organism: Acidobacteriota bacterium (assembly GCA_016789605.1). Lineage (GTDB taxonomy): Bacteria > Acidobacteriota > Blastocatellia > RBC074 > RBC074 > RBC074. The sequence goes on along the minus strand of JAEUQO010000279.1, from coordinate 4,171 downwards.
GGTTGTCATTGTCGGACGAAGCGCAAGCGCTCTGTTTTTTGGCCGGCGCCAATTCGATTTTTATGGGCGACAAATTATTGACTACTCCCAACCCCGAAGCTGACCGCGATCAAACCCTCTTGGGTAAACTCGGTCTGCATTTACGCCCCGGTGCGGAACTTGCTGCCGCGCAGGGCAATCGTTGACACGCGCCGAACGCGCCTGAGCCACGGCTCACGAACACGCTCACAAACACGCTCGCAACCCAAACGAGTCGGCACGAATAACGCCTCCCGGCCTGATTCGTGTAACCAGCAATCATTATGTAGTGGAGAAAAAGCATGTCGCAAAACAATGAGACACCCGTGCGACTGGTGCAAATACAACCCTTGAAGAGAACGTCAGCAGAAGCAGCGGCGTCTGCCACATCTGACGCCGCCGAGATGTTGCAGCTTCCGACCCTGACCGACTGGGACATTTTCTGGAAGAAGGCTTATATCGGCTGGCGCAAGGTCATCGGGTTCACTTACACCAAACATTCCTATGGCGCGACGCGGCGCTGGTTGCTGGCGCAAGTGCTGCCCGACAAAATTCTCTATCGCTGGAAACCATATCAACGCGGCGGCTGTAACCGTTGCGGATTGTGTTGCAAGATCGTGTTTCGCTGTCCGTTTTTTTATGAGAATGGCGAAACTACTGCCTGCCTGATTTACAAATCCGAAAAACATTGGCCGTCGGCGTGTGTGGCCTTTCCGGTCGATCCTTACGATCTTTCCGAAGTTCAGCGCGAAGTCGCGCCCGCGCCGTGTCCGTTCCATTTTGAAGGACAGCCCGAACATCCCACCATCTGGGGCGCAGTCAAAGCCGAGTTGCGCAGCGAACTGGGCAAACGCGTAGACAAACTGAAAGAAGCGTTTAACTTTTAGGCGTGTGTTTGGGTTTCGTGCCACCGTTTCAACAAAGCAAAAGGGGAGCAGCATTTGCTGCTCCCCTTTTGCTTTGTTGCGTTGTCGCGTTGGCTTAGAAGCTGAAGCGACCGGACAACTGCACAACACGCGGGCCAAAGTTCAGACCCGTGATGCGTCCGAACGTCTGGCTGTCGATGTTGTAATCACCCACAAAGAACAGCGGATGATTCAGGAAGTTGAAGAAATCGCCACGGATTTCCAGGTTCATGTTTTCTTTGATCCGGGTGCGTTTGATGACGCCGAAATCCCACGACACCTGTGACGGGCCGTCGAATTGCAGACGTTGCAAGGTACCGATCTGGCCGGCGCTCGGGTGGAAGAACACCTGACCGGCGAAGCTCGCCGTGTTGCTCAGGTTGTCCGCGCCGGAGGCGCGACCGTTGGTGTCAGTGACTTTCGGATCAATGTAAAACACGCGACCATCGGCCTGTTTGCGAATGCCGAACAGGTCTTTGATTTGTTCGCGCGTCAACGAGGAAACCGCAGGATTACCGCCCGAACGACCGCCACGGTTGAACGTGCCACGACCCGAGATGATCGAGATCGGCGCGCCGCTCTGATAGTGGGCGATCGAGCTGATTTGCCAACCGCCGACGAGGCGTTCGGTCAAACCACCGTAATTCAGCCATTTCTTGCCTTGGCCGAAGGGCAATTCAAAGATCGCGCTGCCATTGATGACGTGGGTGACGTCAAAATCGGCGCGCGTCTTTTCCAGACCCTGACGATTGTTGTCAATGAACGGTTCGAAACGCGCTTGCGTCGTGCCGGGCGAATTGCTCAGCACTTTGCTGAACGTGTAGTTCATCTGGCCGAAGATGCCGCCTTTGAACCGGCGACGAACTTCTGCCTGGAACGAATGATAGTCAGTCGTACCGCCATTGAGGATCAAGTCCGCGGCATAGATGCCGGGGTTGCCCGTGTCATAGAAATAGGCACGCGCTTGTTGCGCAATGGCCGTTCCCGCCGAACCGTTGGTGTAGAAATCTGCCAAGCTGCCGACCTGACCCGTTTGGATCGCGGTGCGCACGTTGGCGTTGGCCAACGAGCCACCACCGAAGTTCGGGATGACCGTCAATTGTTGGCTGCCCGCCAAGCTGGCGTTAAACGCAGGATTGAACACGCCACAAGTGGCTGCCGTACAACCCGGCGTGCTGACCGGCGTATTCAACGCCAGGAAGCCATTCGCGCGTGCGCGTTGGAAGTCCTGGAAGAATGCCTGATTGATCGCCGCGTTGGTTTGGTTGTAGTCGATACCGCGCCAGATGTCACGGCCCAGCGTGCTGACGTAACGACCTTCGACTGCGATGTCCCAGCCGATTTCGCGTTCCACGCTGAAGCTGATCTGGTGGACGTAGGGTTGTTTGATGTTTTGATCAATACCGAACGCCGCCGCCGTCAAACCCGTGCCCAACTGATCGGTCAGCGTGCGCGGCACTTTGAAGCTCGGCGAGCTGATGCTCAGACCGCCCGAATTAACGGTTTGATACAGATTTTGCGCTAAGAGGGTGGTCGTCAGACCAGGGTTGCCGATACCGGCGTTACGGCCCACGGTGATGGTTTCTTCGTTGACGAAGGCCATCGTGTAACCGGCACGCACAGAGGTTTTGCCGTTTTTGAATGGGTCCCAGGCAAGACCAACAGAAGGCCCGAAGTTGTTCAGGTCTTTGTTGTAGTAATTGCCGTTGACGAAATCAATCGAGACGTTCGGGTCGAGCAGCGCATCTTTCGACGCGCGTCCTCTGAGCACCGGGAATAGTTGCAGATTGTTGTCTTCACGCAGCGGGCTGAAATATTCCCATTTCAGGCCGAGGCGCAAGCTCAGGTTCGGTTTGATTCTCCAGTTGTCCTGCACATAGGTCGCCCAGTTGTCGAACGTGAAATCACGTTTTTCCGGGATGCCCGGCACGAAACCAGAGGTTTTGGTTTGCACCTGGAAGGTCTGCTGCAAGGTGCTGACAACGCCGCCCAGGAACGCGCGCAGCGCATTGGCGTTGGCCAAATCCTGCGCCGTGATCGAGCCGCCAGGGAAATCGGCTTGCGTCAACTGAATCGCTGCCGGAGCCGCCGCGCTGAAACCGAGACCCACGGTGGGGAAGCGGCCCGCGAAGTTGTACGGCTGCACTTTGATTTTCTGCAAGCTGCCGCCGAATTGCAGCGAGTGGTTGCCGGTGACATACGACGCGTTGTCAATGTATTGGAAGGTGCGCGTGTCGCGGCCTTGCGGCTGGAACTGCACTTCACGGTTGGTCAGGCCCAGGGCCGTCGGCAACAACGTGCCAATGAAATCTTCGCCGTTTTCAAAGGCCACCGGAGCCAGGTTGGCGCCAATACGGAACTCGTTGTTGAATTTCGGCGTTGCACTCCAGCGCCAAGCACCCACCAGGAATTTCACGTCAGAGTCGGTGTAAACCTTCGGACGACGGTTGATCGCGTCCAGGTCGGTGCGGTCGTCGGTTTCTTTGAACCGTTGATGCACAAATTCGAAGCTGTGTTTTTCCGTCGGTTTGTAATCGAAACGGAATTCGTATTGGTTGCGGTCGTTAACGTCGCTTTGCAAGAAGCGATAGCCCGCCGTGTTCAGCGTACGCGCGGCGGTCGAGTTGCCCACGTCAAAGTTGTTGACCAGGGCTGCCGACGGGAAGCGCGACAGAATCAGATTTTTGATCGTCGGGTCGAGCGTGACACCCGGGCGAGCGCCCAACACGTTAATCGTTTGCACGGTGTTGTCGCTTGGACGCACATAACGGAATGCACCATCCAGCAGATCATTGTTGACGGGAATGGTGTTGTTCTGGGTGGCTTGGGTGCGTTGACGGAAGCCTTCGTAGCTGAAGGAGAAGAACAGTTTGTCCTTGTTGTCGTTCCAGCCGCCCAACGGACCGAAAACTTTCTTCGGTACGAGCACCGGGCCAGCGATGTTGCCGCCGAACTGGTTACGATTCAGGAACGGGCGGGCGACGCTCTTGCCCGTCAAGCGGTCAATCGTCGCGTTGTTGAACCAGGTGTTGGCGCCCAACGCAGAGTTACGGTTGAACTCATACAGGGTACCGTGAAATTCGTTTGTGCCTGAAGGCGTCACCAACTTGACCTGGGACGAGCCACCCGCAGCGTCAGCGCCCTGGGTGTTGGTCGTGATGGTGAATTCACCGATGGTGTCAGACGTCGGACGGTTCGGTACGAAATCCAGCGAGTTCGTACGGATGAAGTTGTCCTGAATGTTGATA
>JAEUQO010000224.1 GCA_016789605.1 Acidobacteriota bacterium | reverse complement strand
GCGACGGACAAGGTGATCGGCTCGGTCGAAGCTGGTGTGCGCCCCTGGGGCATTGCTTTGTCGCCGGACGGCAAATACCTGTTCACGGCCAACGGCCCGTCAAATGACATTTCGATCATTGATGTCGCCACTTTGACGATTGTTAAAAAAGTTAGCGTTGGCGATCGGCCCTGGGGCGTGATTACGCTCGCGCCCTAACTGTTCTTTTCTTGATACGCGGGCAGTTCGCCGCTGCCCGCGTTGTGTTCTCGCCCAAACTTCCCGCCACAGCCGACAATTCCTTTTGGCTCAGATTGTGGAACTGCCTCGCCAGCCTGTTAGTATACTGTCATAGAACGAGCTGATATGGTCTGGCTCGTTAGTAGTACACAAAGAACGGGCAAACCAGTTGCGCATTGTTTGACGATGAGACGACTCGCACCATTGCCAGCCCGTCCGCTAGCCAACGAAAGCGATGAAGAGTTGCTGCGGCGGATGCTGACCGGAGAAGAAGAGGCGTTTGAGGTCCTTTACGACCGGCGTGAGGGATTGGTGTATCAGTTTGCCTTACGGATGAGTGGATCGGCGGCGTTGGCAGAAGATGTCACACAGGATGTGTTTCTTTCTTTGATCCGTCACGGACATCAGTTTGACGCTGGACGCGGAAAGCTGGCCAAGTATTTGCTCGGCATGACGCGCAATCGCGTGTTGACGCTGTTGCAGCGCGAACGCAGTTTTGTTGCGCTGACAGATGAGGACGAAGATGAAGACCTGTCATTGCCTGCTTCGCTGATCACACACGAGGACCCTCTTTTGAAGCTGACGCGCGCGGAGCAAACGGAAACCATGCGTCAGGCGATTCTGGCGTTGCCGTTGCATTACCGCGAAGTGCTGGTGCTCTGCAATCTCAATGAACTCAGTTACGAAGACGCGGCGGGCATTCTTTCCTGTCCGGTGGGAACGGTGCGTTCGCGGCTGAATCGTGCGCGCGGTTTGTTGTTGGATAAGTTGCGTGCCGCCAGACAAACGGCGGAACAAATCGTGGCGTGAACAACGCTGCGACGGGTGATTGTATGAAGTGTGAGGATTTTGCCGAACTCGCTGCCGAATTGGCGGATGGCCGCTTGCAGGAAGTTGCCGCGCAACAGCGGTTGCACGCGCACGCGGCGGTCTGTTTGCCGTGCGCCCGCTCTTTGGCCGCACAAGAAAATTTGCGCCAGGAGCTGCGTACGTATGCAGACTGGACAGCGGCGGAAACGGCTGCGCCGCGTGTGAAGCAGGAACTGCGCACGGCGTTTCGCGCGCAATTGGCGGCCAATATTACGCCAGGCGAACCCGTCAAGGTCGCCACGGTGCTGCCGTTTGTTGCGCGTAAACAACAGGTCGTGCCGCGTTGGTTGGCTGCCGTTGCGGCAGGGCTCGCGATTGTCTTTATGATTGGTGCGTTGTGGTTGGGGCGCACGCCGGCATTGATTGCGCCAGACACCGCCATCGTTCCACCGGCTGCGCCGCTCTGGACTCCGCCGCCACCTGAATTCAACGCGACAGCGGCAGCGCCTGAAACAAAAGCCGTGCCGGTCGCGACGACACGACAGCCCATTCGCCGTCGCAGCGGGCAGCCGAACGCCTGGCAGGAACGCGAAACGGCTTCGGATTTTGTGCCGCTCACATTGGCGGCGGATGAACGCGCGTTGGCCAATGGCACGCTGGTTCGTTTAGAAGTGCCGCGCGCGCGTTTGGTCGCATTGGGGTTGCCGCTGCCGGTGGAAAGCGGGCGAGAGATGGTCAACGCAGAAGTCATGGTCGGAGATAACGGCGTGGCATATGCGATTCGCTTGGTCCAATAAGCCGGGCCGAGGAGGTTTAGAGATGAAGCTGAAATTCGTGCCGCACTGTTTGTTGGCGTTATTGACGGTGGGCATTTGGCAGATGCCGGGCGCAGGGCAAGACTCGCCGGTGAGAAAGAACAAGCCATCTGAACCTCGTCCAGCGCCCTTGCTGGGCCCGCAAGGAGATCGGCCTGCGCCCCCGGATTGGGGCCGTCCACAAGGACCGAATTTTCGTCCCCCGTCATTCGAAATGTTTTCGGATCGCAAAGTGGTCAAGGGCGCACCCTATTCCGCTACCAGCGTGACAGAAACAGTACAAACTCTGGCAGATGGCGCCAGAATTACGCATAAGAAAACAGACAACATCTATCGTGACGGCGAAGGCCGCACGCGGCGTGAACAAACACTGGATCGTGTGGGGCCGTTCTCAGTGGGCGAAGGGACACAGCAAATTGTCTTCATCAATGATGTCGTTGCCGGGGTGGTGATCTTCCTTGATCCGGCGCGTCACACTGCACGAAAAACTTCTCAGGCAGATCGTCCGGCTCCTCGCATGGGGCCGCCGGACGGCAGGTTTCCGAATCACGACGAACGCAAAACAGAGTCGCTCGGCAAACAAATGATCGAAGGGGTAGAGGCTGAAGGCACGCGCACGACGGTCACGATTCCGGCTGGCAAAATCGGTAATGATCGTCCGCTGGAAATCGTTTCAGAGCGTTGGGAAGCGACCGCGTTACAAGTGGTTGTTTTGAGCAAGCATAAAGATCCGTTTGTTGGAGAAACGGTCTATCGGCTGACCAACATCAAGCTCGGTGAACCGGCCCGCACATTGTTTGAAATTCCGTCGGATTACACCCTGGAAGAAAATCCGCGCGGCCGCGCTCCGTGGGATGGACGACGACGGCCACCACAGGAATAACTTTTGTTCGGCAACGCATTTTCGCGGTTGTGCGTTGGCCGCACCTTGACTTGTCCAGGCTCAGCGTCACCGATTGAGCCACGCAGCGAGTCAGATAAAGCACAAATTGCCCAGGCGATGATCAGCGCCTGGGTTTTTTCTTTCTTGGCGCACTCTGTGGAACTCTAGTGCGGCAGGCGCTGTATGCATAAGTAAGTGGCAACGTTGGCAGATAACGGAACGCATCACGATTGTGCGACTTGAGGTGCTTTGATGACACAACGAATGAAAAAAGCATTGCAAGACCCATTGGCATTTGTTCTGGCTGTTTGGGCGGTTGTGTTTTTGGCGGCCGGGCTTTGTTTCGCCAGCATACGTTGATTGGCTCTTGGCCGCAGTTCGCCAACCCTTTGTCAGTATCTTTTGGAACTCGTTTTTTTGTTCGTGTGTATACGAATTGAGAGCAGACAGATTCGGCGCGCGCGTGGAACCGGCGACGCGCTGCGGCATTGAAACTACACCCGCATAAGGATTTTGAAGGTGATGAAAGTGCAAGCTCGTTTGAGCGCAAGTGCCAGTTTGCTGCTGGCACTGTTTGTTAGTTTGGTTGTGACTGCAGCCGCCCAAGAGCGTCGGCCTTTTGGCCCGCTGGAAGGACTCAAGCGCGTATTGGCAGATACGGGCGCCGCAACCTTGACGGCGCAGCAAGAAACGCAATTGACCGAATTGATGAAAGCCTTTCGCGAAGCGCAAAAGCCGCAGCCTGATGAAAACTTGAAAGCGGCTCATACGGCATACAACACGGCGTTGTTGAATGGCGATGTGGCGGCTGCGCAAGCGCAAGTTGAAATCATCGCGAATTTGTCTGCCGCGCAGATGAAAGCGCGTTTGCAGGCAGAGACAAAGTTCAAAACGGATGTTTTGGCGATTTTGAAAGAAGGCGGCCAGCTAGAGACGTTGCGCCAGAAATTGGATGATGCTCGTTTGGTTGGTCTGCTTGGTTCATTGTCGGGACGTCCAGGTGGCGGTCCCGGTTTTGGTCCCCCGCCAGGCGGCCCTGGGTTTGGTCCAGGTGGTCCCGGCGGCGAGCGTCCCGCACATCGAGGACCGAGAGGCGATGGCATTCGCTAATTGATGTCCGTTGTGAACGACGTTTGCCGCGTGGTTTTCACCCAGAAGTTTTTTCGCTGACAACGCGTTCGTGGCCGCGCAGGAGCCAGAGAGGAGAGAGGCCTTTCTACCGCCTGCCGATCAGCCTCTAGTTCACGCGGCCACGAATTCTTTGTCTTGATCACGTGTTGCTTTGCGGTCAGTGCCTTGCCAGGTTCCGCTGACCGAGCCGAGTTATCATCCGGCTGTTGCCTCCCGTAACAGCTTTCTCTTTGCTCCGCGCGCTAATGGGTGAGCGGGTGTTTGGGCAAATGCGATCAGGATGATAACTCGGTATTTTTGTGTCTTCCTGCTGCGACTTCCTCCCCATCGGTTTTTTATCCCCTTAGACGACAAGATTGAATCTCTGGCGAAAGCGTCAATCACACGACACTGACGGAGTGTTTCTCACTTCACAGGATATTCACTGTACGTGAGAAGTACGATGCAACGATCAGCAAAGAAAACAACGCAGAAAAGATTGAAGCGTGTAACCAGTCATTCAACGCCTGCGTCTGTAACGGCGTAAGGCTGGCTGCGTAATTACCTACTACTGTCGCAGACAAGAAAGCGGCAGGTCTTATCAATAAGGAGAATGAGGATGTTGTTTCCCGCGTTCTTGTTATATGGCGGGCCGGATACCATTATGCCGGTTGCCTCAACGCTCGCTGCCATCGGAGGGTTGCTGCTTTTGCTTTGGAGGCAAGCAGGGCTGCTTCTTCGCCGATGCCTTCACACACTGCGCAATCGCGCACCACAAATCTCAAACAATCACCCATCTACGTTGAGACGTGCAGGCAATCGCCCACGTTCAAGCTGATCTCTCTATTGCAAAGGCACCGTTCGTAAACAGGTAAACATTGTTTGCCAGGGAGAAGTGTGTCTTGTCACAACACAAAAAAGTGATCGTGATCGGGCTGGATGGCTTCGATCCGCAGGTCGTCGTGTCCTTGTGGGGGCGTGGAGAATTGCCGCATCTGGCGCAGTTGCGCGCGCAAGGCGGTTTTGCGCCCTTGCGCACTACGTATCCGGCGCAAACGCCTGTCGCCTGGTCTTCGTTTGCTACGGGCACAAATCCGGGCGGACACGGCGTATTCGATTTCATCCGGCGTGATCCGCAAACGTATTTGCCCGAACAATCGTTCGTACGCTACGAACAGAAAAACAAGTTTCTGCCGCCCAAGGCTGTCAATCTACGACGCGGTGTGCCGCTGTGGGATTTGCTGGGACAGGCGGGCATTGCTTCGACGATCGTGCGTTTTCCCTGCACCTATCCGCCAGACAATTGCTATGGACGTATGTTGTCAGGCATGGGCGTGCCGGATTTGCGCGGCGGGTTCGGCACGTCAACGTTTTACTCGTCCGCGCAGAACGTGGCGGCGGGTGAAAGTGAAAACGTTGTGCGCCTTTCGTTGCGCGCAAACGAACCGATTCGCACGCATTTGATTGGGCCGCGTGATCCCAAAACCGGCAAGGATTTTCTGTGCGACATCACCTTGCACCTGAAACCTGACAGTCATACGGCGGTTCTCACGTCGGATGGGCAGCCAAAACTTCTGACGCTCAAAGAAGGCGAGTGGAGCGATTGGCTGCACGTCAAATTCAAAACCGGTTTGTTGCAAGCTGTGCGCGGGATGCTGCGTTTTTATCTGGTGCGCATTGCGCCGGTGCTTGAACTTTACGCGTCACCGATCAACTTCGATCCTGACACGCCGCTCTTTCCGATCAGTTCGCCGCCCGAATATGCCAGGGAACTCGCGGCAAAACTCGGCACGTTTTACACGACCGGCATGGTCGAAGATCACAGCGGGTTGAACAATGGTCGCATCAGCGCTGAAGCCTTCTTGACGCAATGTGAACAGGTCTTGCGCGAGCGCGAGTTGATGTTGCGGTACGAATTGGAACGGTTGGATGAAGGCTTTCTCTTTTGTCTATTCGATACGCCTGACCGGTTGCAGCACATGTTCTGGCGCGCTGGCGCCGACATCGTGGCAGAACACTATCGCGCATGCGACGCACTGATTGGCCGCGCATTGGAATATGTAGACGACCAAACCTTGCTGGTCGTCCTCAGCGATCACGGCATGAATAGTTTTGAGCGCGGCTTTCATCTCAACACCTGGTTGCACGATCAAGGCTTGCTGACCTTGCAACGTGGCATCACACCGGGGGCCGAAGCCGGGGATTTTTTGCGTGCGGTGGATTGGAGCCGCACCAAAGCCTATGCGTTGGGCTTGAGCGGCATTTATCTGAACCGCCGCGGGCGCGAAGCGCAGGGCATTGTGGAGGCGCACGAAGCCGAGCGTCTGCAAACACAGTTGAGCGAAGCGCTGACGGGCTTGGGCGATCCTGTGCGGGAACGCGTTGCCATTCGCAGTGTGATGACGCGCGCGCAGCTTTATGCCGGGCCATACGCCGCCGAAGCGCCCGATTTGCTGGTCAATTACAACAGCGGTTACCGCGTGTCGTGGGCGACCTCACTCGGCGGCATTCCTGCCGCGCAATTCGAAGACAACCTGAAAAAGTGGAGCGGAGATCATTTGCTTGATCCTGCGCTGGTGCCAGGCGTGTTGTTTCTCAACCGGCCATTTCAACACGAACGTCCGGGGCTGACGGATTTGGCCCCGACGATTTTGGCTGCGCTCGGCGTGCCGCCAGGAGAGGCAATGGAGGGAGGAGATTTATTGTCATGAAGATTTTGGTTATTGGCCTGGATGGAGCGGCCCCAGAGCTGCTGTTTGGCGACGAGCGGTTGACGCACATTCGCTGGTTGATGGAGCAGGGCGCATTCGGGCGGCTGGAAAGCATCATCCCGCCGATCACGGTGCCCGCGTGGATGTGCATGGCAACCAGCCAGGACCCCGGTTCATTGGGCGTATATGGCTTTCGCAATCGCAAGGATCATTCCTATAACGGGCTGGGCATCGTCAATACGAAATCCATACGCGAGCTGACCATCTGGGATCAACTGGCGCGCGAAGGCAAACGCGCGCACATCATCGGGGTGCCGCCTGCCTTTCCGCCGCGCAAAATCAACGGCGTCTGTGTTGGTTGCTTTCTCACGCCTGATACAGGCTCTGACGAATACACGCATCCGCCGGGAGTTAAACAACAGATCAAAGATTTGGTCGGTGATTATCCGGTGGATGTGAAAGGATTCCGCACGCACGAGAAAGACTGGTTGAAAGAAGAGATTTACGCGATGAGCCGCAAGCATTTTGCGGTCGTGCGTGAATTGATGCGACGCGGCGATTGGGATTACTTGCAGTTTGTCGAGATCGGACTGGATCGGTTGCAACACGGATTTTGGAAGTTTCACGATCCGTACCATATTTTGCACGAGCCGGATAACCCTTACCGCGAGGTCATTCGCGACTATTACCGCTATCTGGATGAAGAGATCGGCACGCTGTTGGAATTACTGGACGAAGACACGGCTGTGCTGGTGATGTCTGATCACGGAGCGCAACGACTGGATGGCGGCTTTTGCGTCAATGAATGGCTGGTGCAACAGGGGTTGCTGGTGCTTGATACCTATCCGCGCGAAATCACGCCGTTTAGCAAGCTGAGCATCAACTGGGCGAAAACCAAAGTCTGGAGCGAAGGCGGATATTACGCACGCGTCTTTTTCAATGTGAAAGGTCGTGAGCCGTTCGGCGTTATTGATCCGGCTGATTACGACGCCTTTCGCGAAGACGTCAAAGCCCGGTTTGAGGCAACCACTGACGAACACGGCCGTTCGTTGTGCACGCGTGTTTATAAGCCAGACGAAATCTATCGCACGGTGCGCAATGTCGCGCCAGATTTGATCGTCCACTTCGGTGATTTGTATTGGCGCTCCATCGGCGGTGTCGGGTACGGTGTTTGTCACGTGCAGGAAAATGACACCGGGCCGGACGATTGTAACCACGCACAACATGGCAGCTTTATCCTGACTGCGCCGGGCAGTTCGCTCAGCGGTGAGTTGACCGGCGCGCATTTGCTGGATATGGCTCCCTCCTTGCTCGAACTCGGCGGTTATGACATTCCCGACACGATGCAGGGGCGTTCGTTGTTGCGCGGAAACGGGGCAACGCCAGTTTTTGACGAAGGGTTTTCACGTACGGGCGAAGAAATCATTCGCGAGCGGCTCAGCGGATTGGGGTACATCTCGTGAGCCGCCCGGCTGATGCCCCGACCCGTTTGCCATCGTCAGGATTGTTGTTGGTGGCGGCGTGGTTTGGTTTGCTGACTGGCTGTGGAGAATTGGTCTGGTTGGGCGTGCAAAAGTTCATCCGCCACGACCGCATTTACTTCGGCTCGTACATTGCCTGGCTGACGCCGGTAGTTTGTATCGGTGTTTTTGTGTTGCTGGGCGGTTTGCTTGCCCTGATCGTGCGCTGTTGGGCACGCTGGCAAAACTGGCGCAATGCGCTGACCTATCTGGCATTTTTTGCGTGTCTGAGTTGGTTACTGCTACTGCCAAAGCTGAAAGATTTCGCGGCGCTCTTGTTGGCGGCGGGGCTTGCGTTTCAATTTGGACGCTTGGCCAATCTGCCTCAAGCACGTTTGCGGGGTTGGCTGTTGCGTAGTGCGCAGCTGATGGTGGGATTACTGCTTGTAACAACCATCGGCGTTTGGAGTTGGCAGCGCATACAACAAAGACAATTTGCCGCACAGTTGCCCGCGCCGGTCGCCAATGCGCCCAACGTGCTTTTGTTGGTGCTCGACACGGTACGCGCGCGCAACTTGAGTGTATATGGGTATGCGCGTCCGACCACACCGCGCCTGGCAGAGTTTGCGCAAACCGGCGTGCTGTTTGAACGCGCCATTGCCACCGCGCCCTGGACGTTGCCGTCACATGCCGGAATGTTCACCGGTCGTTATCCGCACCAATTACACGCGGGCTACCGCATTCCACTTGATGGCGTCTCTCCGACGTTGGCAGAGGTCTTGCGCAATGGCGGATATCTGACAGCCGGATTCGTCGCCAATACGATTTATTGCAACGCTGAAAATGGCTTGGCGCGCGGGTTTGCGCATTACGAAGACTATCAAGCCAGCGCCAGCGAATTGTTGCTGGGAAGTTCGTTGACGCGTGCGCTGGTAAATAATTCGGCTGTACGTCGGCTGACGGGATATCACGACATCGTTTCGCGCAAATCGGCGGCTGACATCAATCGCGCGTTTCTGGCGTGGTTACGGCGGCAAGATGCGCGCCCGTTTTTTGCCTTTCTCAATTATTTCGACGCACACGAACCCTGTTTGCCGCCTGCACCATTTGATACCCAATTTGGCGTCCGCGTGGATCACGGGCAATTTCGCACCCGCCACGAGTTGCGCAATGCAGTTCGTGGCGGGCGTCAGAACGAATCTGCGGCACAAACGCAGGCAGATGTGTCGTGCTACGACGGCGCGATTCGTTATCTGGATGAGCAGGTGGGCGCGTTGCTGGCTGAATTGAAGCGGCGCGGCATGCTGAAAAACACGCTCGTCATCATCACCTCGGATCATGGCGAAGCCTTTGGCGAAAACGGCCATTACACGCACGGCGACAGCGCCTATCTGACGACCTTGCACGTACCGCTGTTGCTATCGTTTCCGCCATCGGTGCCTGCGGGGCGACGCGTTGTCACACCCGTGACCTTGCGCGATTTGCCAACCACCGTTTTGGCACTGACGGCAGCGAACAACGCGACCAAATTTCCTGGGCTTTCGCTGTCGCGGTATTGGCAAACAGCTTCTTCTTCTTTGGCTGACGAACCGCCGTTACGGTCAGAAGTGAATATCGCGCTGACGTTGGTGCGGGAATATCACGTCGGCATGCAAATGCCAGTGCGTTCGTTGGTGAAAGATCAGTTGCATTACCTGCAAAATTACGACGGTCGCGAAGAGTTGTATAACTTCATCACGGACCCGCTGGAACAACACGATCTTTCCAGTTCGGAAGCAGGCCGTATGCAACTCGAACTCTTTCGTCGCAGCCTGGCCAATGGGATTGATTGAATTACTTCCTCCAACCCTGTTCAGCTCTCGACAGCCTACGCCCTCCGTCTGAAAATAGCGGCGCTTGATTGACACACAGATGTGGCGGCAGTTGCGCCATCTTCACTCAACCCGCTTTCAATCACTTTAAGAACATGAATCACAAACTTTTGCTCGTGTTTTGTTTCCTGGCCATGGCGCTTGTCGGTGGCGCGCTGTCTTGGGCGCGTGTCACGGATGACGCTCCAGCGCCATCGCGCGGCTATACGATTCCGCTCGTGGATTTGGCCGCAGACAAACAGCGTCAGATCATTGTAGACCGCGAGCCGGGGCAATATCTGGGACATCCGACCACGGTTTTGCTCGAAGACGGAAAAACGATCATCACGGTCTATCCCAAGGGACATGGACGCGGCCCCATCGTGATGAAACGAAGCCGCGACGGCGGGCGCACCTGGTCAGAACGACTTGCTACGCCAAAGAGTTGGGAAACATCGTTGGAAACGCCGACCATTCATCGCGTGATAGACAAACAGGGCAAAAAGCGGCTGATCGTGTTTTCCGGGTTGTATCCGATTCGCATGGCAGTGTCAGCAGACGACGGCAAATCGTGGAGCGAGTTGCAGCCGATTGGCGATTTCGGCGGCATTGTGGCAATGGGCAGCGTCGAACGTTTGCGCAACGGCGATTATGTCGCGCTGTTTCATGACGACGGGCGTTTCTTTCGCAAGGACGGCGCGGTGACAAAAACGATGACACTCTATCAAACCTTTTCACGTGATGGCGGATTGACGTGGGAAGCGCCGCAGGAGCTTTTCAAATCCGATCAGATTCATTTGTGTGAGCCGGGCGTCGTTCGTTCGCCGGATGGCAAACAGTTGGCCATGCTGTTGCGCGAAAACCGGCGCGTGCGCAATTCCTATGTGATGTTTTCCAACGATGAAGCCAAAACCTGGACGGTTCCGCGCGAATTGCCGGGCGCGTTGACGGGCGATCGCCACACGGGCAAATACGCGCCCGATGGTCGGTTGTTTATTTCGTTTCGCGATACGACGCACGAAAGCGCAACCAAAGGAGATTGGGTCGGCTGGGTTGGCCGATACGACGACATCGTCAAAGGCCGCGAAGGTCAATATCGCGTGCGGCTGATGAAAAACTATCCGAATGCCAAAGGTTGGAATGCCGATTGTGCCTATCCCGGCGTTGAAGTGTTGCGCGATGGCACATTGGTGACGACGACGTACGGACATTGGCAAGAAGCACAGCCGCCATATGTCGTCAGCGTGAGATTCAAGTTGGCAGAATTGGACGCAAAGGCGAACTCACGGTAGCTGTCATTTGGTTGGCATCTGCGCGACAAACCACGTGATGATGGAAATGAACGCCACGGCCAGCGCTGTCAGCACCATGACGAGCGTGCTGGGCCACCAGTGATCGTGATGTCGTTCGCCTGCTTCAGCCAGCGCAGTCGGGACGCGCAGTTGGTTGTTATTTAAGCGCAGAACGCCTTCGTTGTTGACAGGTGGCGTGGCGTCATTTGCTGCGGCTGGACCAACCTGCGGCCCGGTGTTTCGCAAACGCGTCGTCCCGCCACGCACAACCTTGCGCAACCGTTTGCGCAATCGTTGCGCCAGTTTTTTCTGTTTTACAGCCATTTGATTTTGCGGAAGTAAAAGTAAAGCGCCAGCGCGACCACCAGCATCGCCGCCAGCGCGCCCGTGTAACCGTATCGCCAGCCCAGTTCAGGCATGAAGCTGAAATTCATGCCATAAATGCCGGCAATCAATGTGACGGACATCAGGATGGTCGAAATCGAAGTC
>JAEUQO010000192.1 GCA_016789605.1 Acidobacteriota bacterium | reverse complement strand
AAGATTTCATCCTTCACGCGGCGTTGCTGCGTCAGGCTTTCGCCCATTGCGCAAAATTCCCCACTGCTGCCTCCCGTAGGAGTATGGCCCGTGTTTCAGTGCCATTGTGGCTGGCCGTCCTCTCAGACCAGCTACTGATCGCAGCCTTGGTAAGCCATTACCTCACCAACTAGCTAATCAGACGCAGGCTCCTCCTCAGGCGCATTTCTGCTTTAACAACTGTCTCGATGTCGAGCCGCTGCATTATGCGGTATTAGCTAATCTTTCGACTAGTTATTCCCCACCCGAGGGTAGATTACCCACGCGTTACTCACCCGGACGCCACTCTACTCAGAGCCGAAGCCCTTTTCGCGTTCGACTTGCATGTGTTAGGCACGCCGCCAGCGTTGATTCTGAGCCAGGATCAAACTCTCAGAGTAAAATCCTGCTTCACTTAGCAATACTAAGTGAACATAAAACTTCGGTCTTTTGAGACCTCAATCCTCAAAGTTCAACGTATATTTCGTCTATCTAGTTTTCAAATATCGCTTTTGGTGTTTTGCTTGCGACCGCTTTTCTCTCCGCGAGCAAAAGTGGATTATATACAACCGCCGTTCGATGTCAACACTTTTTATCAAGTATTTTCAAAAAAGTTTTGAGTGAACCTGTCTGCTTTACAATAGCCCTTATAATGCAAGCAAAGCCATCACCTCTATTGGCAGCTTTGGTTGATTGGTTCTCGATATAGCACCAAGGAGTTTCCACTTGAATCCGTAGCCAAGTCCGCTGTTTGTCCTTACGGTGCGGGTTTTAGGGTAAGTGCAATGTTGCGCACTTCATCCCCCTCTATATCAAGCTCAATAGAAGAAGACTGAAAACCACGCGCACTCGCTGTCAAACGATACCTCGCCTTTTCTGCACGGAGACGAAAAGCAAATTCCCCGCCCTCACGCGAAATGGTCTCCTGCTTAAATTTCCGCCCTCCATCTATCCTCTCTATCAAAACGGACGCACTCGATAATGAATACCCCACTCCTTGCAAAACGGCACCACGAATCACCGCGTATGGGTCGCCTTCCTTCGCAAGCTCGATCACTTTGCTAAGGCGCAGAGTCTCTCCCCCAAGCACTTCCAGAGAACGCGTGGTGAACAACTTATAGCCCTGCTTCTCAAAAGTAAGCGTGTAATCCCCTGCAGGTATGCTTCCAAGCTCAAATTCGCCCTTGTCATTGCTTTTCGTTTCCTGCAAACGATCCTTATGCTTGCTGCCCTGCGCCTTAACAAGAACGTCAACGAGAGGTTTCCCGCCTTGCTCTTTGACCTTTCCCTTAATGACTCCCGTGGGTGACTGGGCTCTCGCACCAGAAAACGGCACAAGAACTAACGAGAAAAGGATTGCGTATGTCAGTATCACTTTCATCTGAGTTCTCCTTGTGACAAACGGCGGAGGTCAGCCGTCTGCGAACAAAAATAGAGCCAACCAATGCGAAGAATTGCCCTTAATTAGGCTGCCAGATTATAACAACGACCATATGAAACTTTGCGTTCCCATCCAAGCTGGTCTCTTGCTGCTCGCACTGACGATAGCAGCACTCCCCCAACAACCCACAAACAAACAAGAGACAGGGCCGTCCTTTACGTTGCGCATTGACACAGACCTAGTGTTGTTTGCAGTAACGGCAACGGATGGGAACGGAAATTATATAAGGGACTTGCGGCCAGATGAGTTTCAAATCTACGAGGATGGCAAACCTCGACGGCTGGATTTCTTCTCCATGACAGATGAAGCGGCGCTTTCAAGGCCGTTAGCAGTCGTTTTCGCGCTTGATCTATCTAGCAGCTTAAAACCCGAAGAAACCGTAATGCTGCGCGAAGCAGCCTTAAAATTTACCCAACTGATGCAAGGCGAGTCGGTCTTTGCAGCTTTAACCTTCAACTATAATGTAAAGGTCATTCAAGACTTCACCTCTGATCCGCAAAAGCTGGAGAAGGCCTTTAGCAAAGCAATTCGCTTTGAAGGATCAACGCGAATCTATGACGCCATTGATCGAGCAGTCATGATGCTTGACCGCCGCGCCCCACGTAGCCGCAGAGGCCGCCCTGTGAGACGCTTAGTGATTGTCATTAGTGATGGATTCGATTCTGCGAGCGTTATTGACCGGAAAGAACTGATGCGCCGAGCAAGCACAGCTGGCGTAACGATCTATTCGATCACCCTTCCCTCGTACATGATTTCCGCAACCCACAGTGGGGAGCGCGTCATTACGCCGTTGGATGCAACGCGCATGGTTGCGAACACAGGCGGGAGGGATTTCGCCGCTGATGCACAAGATTTCGGCCCTGTGTTTAAGGAATTAGCTGAAGAAATCCGTGCCAGCTATGCTCTTGCGTTTTACCCAGAGTTGCGAGACGGCAAACCCCACGACGTAAAGGTAAAAACCACGCGCCCAGGAGTGCAATTGCGCGTGAACCGGACTGGCTATGTCGCTCCCAACAAATGAGCGCCACGCAGGGTGACGAGGGGCCGCCTGTGATCAATCGTCAATACTCGTCTTCTTCGTCATCATAATAGTCATCATCTTCATCCTCCGGCGCTAAATCCAATTCAACCGGATCAAGCCCCACAACAACCAGTTTCGCGTCACATTCTTCACAGGTGAACAATTCGCCTTTGTCCACGTCTTCATCTACGTGAACTTCAGCATCACATTCAGGGCAAGCAGCGAGTGGCACGGTTTCAACCCTCCGTGAAATTGAAAATGTTTGGCAGCGAAAAACGCCTGCCGATATTTGATGATTACCTTTCGGCGTTGAGCAAGGTCTTACGCAGCAAACCAACATACTGTGAATCACGTTGTTTGCCACGAGCGCAGAGAATCTAAACAAACTCGTGCAATTTGGCAATGCTGCTCATCAGAACCAATGGCGCGTCTTCTGTAGTGTGGGCAACGCGGGTTTCTATCGTCTTGCAAACGTATAAAAGCCAATATTGACAGGCATACGCCGCCCGCGCCCGCGCCATGAGCCTGAAAAATCAGGCTTTTTGCCACTTTACAACCACAATTTCCTTGCACGCCCCTACCAGCTACGGTATACTGCGCGGCGTTTCAGCACAACATAATGTGATCACATGTACGTTACTTCTACTGCTGCAAGAGGCTGAGGGAAAGCGATAGAGCCTCTACGGCGGTTGTTCGCCGCGACACCGTGAAAAGTTGTATTGATTTACGGTGGTCAAGGCTTCGATTCGGTTTGCGTGTATGTTCTGCGCTGACTGAAGTCACCATCAACTTATCTTAAGGAGAAACTATGGCAGCAAAACTGATGACCAAGAGCCAACTGGCCGCACACCTGGCGGCGAAGTTTGAGCTTTCGAAGAAAGCCGCGAATGAAATTCTCGATGAGATCGCGGCTGTGGCGCTCGCGCAAACCAAAAAAGCTGGTGCGTTCACTCTCCCCGGCGTTGGCAAACTCGTGAAAGCCCATCGCAAAGCGCGCAAAGGCCGTAATCCAGCGACCGGCGCTGAAATCAAGATTCCGGCCAAAACCGTCGTCAAATTCCGCGTGGCGAAAGCCGCCAAAGATGCGATCGTTCCGCCCAAAAAGTAGTTCCGCTATAACGAACGTAAAAACCGCAAAGCGCCGCTTAGCTCATGATGCTAAGCGGCGCTTTGCGGTTCTAGAAGTCAATTGGACTGTAAGGTTCATCAAAGCTGCCCAGCAGCCCCGCCACCGTTACTCTCAGCCCCGATCGGAACAACGTGGACATTGGCATCACGCACCTCATTCAAAAAACGGTTGATGACGGATCCGCGCAATACGATATCCCAACGCGAGCGCGCTGATTGACCAAAAATTACATGTGTAATGCCTTCGCGGCGGGCAAAATCAATTAAGGCATCTGCCACACGTGACGCTTTCAACCGTACGAATTGCGCGCCTAACGCTTCAGCAAAGCGAATGTTTTCCATCAATCGGTTGTAATCCTGTGGATCAATGCGTCCGGGTTCTTCACGCGGAGATTCGACGTAGACCGCAAACCAATCCGATGCCAATCGCCCGGCGATGCGCGAACCAACGCGCAACAGCTTTTTCGCGTTGCCGCGCGAAGTGATGCAGACCATGACTTTTTCGGGAATGACGGCCTGTTCCAACCCTTCGCGCTCGCGGTAATCATGTGCCTTGGCGGCTTGGTCTTCGGCAGCTTGTCGCAGCGAAAGTTCGCGCAAGGCAGAGAGATTGCCTTTGCGGAAAAAGTTGTTGAGCGATTGTTCGATCTTTTCGACGCCGTAAATTTTTCCTTGCCGCAATCGCGTCCGCAGCGTGTCCACCGAAACGTCCACGTTGACGACTTCATCGGCGCGCTGCAAAAAGCTGTCGGGAATGGTTTCGCGCACGCGCACGCCGGTGGTGCGTGCCACGGCGTCGTTCAGCGATTCGATGTGCTGAACGTTGACGGCGGTGATGACTTCAATACC
>JAEUQO010000273.1 GCA_016789605.1 Acidobacteriota bacterium | reverse complement strand
GAAGCCAACAGCACCGGCGTACAGCGGGCGTATGTGTATGAGGGAGGCCGTGTCATTGCCCAACAAAGCCTAGACGGGCAGTTTTACTGGTTGCATACCAGTCACCTGGGAACCGCACGGTCAATGACTGATGTCAATGGGGCATTGGTTTACAAAGGGCAGTTCGACCCGTACGGACAAGCGCTGTCGGAGTGGTCCGCGACCGGCAACACAAGCCTGAACACGAAGAAGTTCACCGGCTACGAACGCGACGCTGCGACAGGGCTGGATTACGCCAACGCGCGGATTTATAACAGCCATCGTGGCCGTTTTACACGGCCAGATCCGAAAGGGCTTGGAAGCGCGAGACGCGAGTTGCCAGAAACACTGAACCGTTATGCCTACGCCAACAACGCCCCAGTCAACCATATGGATCCAACGGGGGAAGATTGGACCGATTGGATTCGCTTTTTTGCTGAGAGCGCTTGCCGAGAGCAAGGGTTAGGCTACTTTTCTTCGATCAGTTTTATGCCAGGGGGGCAGGTCAGCTTTCTTTGTGACGGCGGGCGACCCGTTGGGGGAATCCTGACAAAACAGGAGCTTCTGGCGTTGGGCGAGTGGACTCCCCGCTCTCTGCCAGGCCGCATTACCCTTAATCGGGGGGGAGTACGGGGTGGCGATATTAAAGACTTTATCTCTCCGTCCACCTCGATCAATGTCGCGCTTCCTTCTTGTACAGAAAAAACCAAATTCAGAGTCTTCGTTGATTTTAGAGGGTTTAACATTTCCGAATTTGTTGCCCCGAAAAATGACACGCTTGATACCTCAGACACTTTAACCTCTGATGAAGATAAAAATCGAGAGCCGCCGATTTTAGGGCAACAGGCATCAGGGTTTGATGTGAAGAGCGATGGCTCAGTTACATTTTGGTTAGACATTATTCTCATTGGCACTGAAAGTGAAATCCGAGATACAGAAAAACATATTAGGTTTAAGATAGTAGCCATCGACAGAGAGGGGGAAAGGCAAGAAGTGTATGCAAAAGTAAAGCTAAACTGTCCAGAAAAATCAGAGGATTAAACTGGCTTTATAGTTAATGCTTCATTCATGAAGCCAGGTACTTGTAAGCTGGTTGTTCAATATTGCGAGAAACTATTTGTGAAGGGAGAGTTCTATGAGAGGTTGCATATCAGTAGCATTTCTTTTTGTCGTAGGAGTATTTTCACCTAGCTTGGCACAAGATAGCCAAAAAGCCATTGAGCCAGCAGTTGTCGTACCCAAGGAGAACGTACTTTTAGTCGTCGCACATCAGCCCGAATGTCCGCTTAAGATTGAACACATTGAATTGCATGCTCCTGTAGCGGGCGGGCATTACCCGCCAGACCTAAAGCTGCGACACAAAGGTGATATTCCAATCAAGTCTTTCAAAGTTGCTTACATAGATGCGGAAGGCACTGGAGGAAGTTGGACGTTCTCGAAAAAGCTGGTTTTGCCGAATCAGGTAGTCACTGTCAGCGAAAAGCCTCCCTCAGTCAAAATCATTCCCTTAACAGAAGAGCTACGGAAACAACTTCGACTTACCAATGTGTTGCAAGGGCTAATCATTATTGTTGTGGTTCGTGTTGATTTTACAGATGAGACGTTTTACGAAGACGAAAAATCGTATGAATCGCTCAGGAGGTATTTTGAAGACAGGCCATCTCATAAATAGACCCCACAGGTGGCTTGATTTCACAGCTTTAGAGCCAACACCCGCACCGCTTGCCATCGCTTGAGCTTGACGGTGCCTGACATTTCGAGGTGAAGGCGTCTTCAATGCCCGGCACTTGTGGGCAATGATAAACAAAGACCAGTTGGCAATTCCACGGCGAGTCGCGGCTGTGACAGCGCTGAGCGGTGGCTCCACAGAGCGGACACTGCCCTGTCCGATAAGGGTTTGGATTGGATCATGACAACCCAACCTTGCTCCTTACCGCTCAATCATTTCAAAGATCAGCTAGGGAGTACCAAACTAGACAAGAGAAAGGGTTTATGAAAAAGGAGCAGTCGGCGATATTTGCAAGCGTGGCATTAGGTATATTAAGCGCCATGTTTTTACTACTAACTCACTCGCTAACAAGCTCATTCATTGTTAACGGGGGGCAAGAGAATATAGGTTTCCCATTTGAGTTACGTGAGGTTAAATCGCCTGATCCTCCAACTTGGCATGCTGTAATAGTGCTCTCCTCGCACTATTACAGCAAAGAAAACCTTGATCGTCTATTTCTATGGTATTCTAAGAAGCATCCCAATAAAGAAGAAGCATTGGCGATCGCGGTATACACAGATCAGGACAGGCTAAGAAGCTATTTAGCAGATCCCGATGATGATGTATCGCGTAACGATAGGATGCCAAGACCGAAACGCGATGGCGCGGCTTGGGATGCTCACTGCTGGCGTGGAGGAGATGGATTAGCTTCTGGTGCAGGTAATAATCTATTATATACTTATAGTCCGAATTTGAATAGCCGCCTTCGTACTAAACGTGTTATTTTGCGAGGGCAAGACTATGCTTCTGCAAGAAAAATAACAGAGACCTGGGAGGCTAAGAACAATGCGTTCAAAATTCACGTGGATGCATATGATTTGCTGATGGATACAGAGCCTACTAGCAAATACTATACTTTCTCTGCTGTAAGGTCAGGATCAGATGAACTAAAAGCGATTTTAACGATTCGCCAAGATCAAGCTACCCCCATCCCTCGAAATCAAGTAGTGTTGTTAAATGATCAAATTGGCTACGTCTTCATGGGCTGGCTATATGCTGTTACAACTGATGGGGCTAAAACTTGGCGCAAATGGGATGCAGAAATGGAGTTACCTAACTGGCAATGCTGTGACTCTGGCTTGATTCAAAACGTGCAAATTAGGTTGGATGGATTTGGTGTGATGACTCTTAAGCTGCCCCCTCAAAGGTCAGAAGGAATTTTGACGCTCCGTACAAATGACTACGGGCAACATTGGATAATTGATAAAAATAGTAGGTGATAGCTTTGGTCATTGCTCACGGGGGGCGCAATTTTGAATCTCTGATCTGATGCCGGGACGGTATCTTTGAAGCTATTGCAAAAATAGGACTTGACGACCTTGGCTCTCAACTGACCGATTCGGTTGTAAACGCTTATCCACAGATGGTCGTCCTGTGGGCGCTCCCCTCCAACCGAGCCTTTGATCACACAACATTTCAAAAAACTGTGGGGGCTTTCCTCTCTGAAGGCAGCGGCGCGCTCAAGAGCCTGAATTATGGCAATGGGCGGCGATTGACGATGGGGTACAACGCCAACCGCAACCAGCCCATTTCGATGAAGGTGGATCGCATCAGCAATGCCAGCGACAAAATGATTGATTATCAGTACGAGTATTACGATGCCAACGGCAACAACAACAACCGCATCCGCAAGGTGATAGACAATGTTGATTCCAGCTTCACAACCGATTACTTGTACGACCGGTTTAATCGGCTGACGCACGCGACAGCGAGCGCCTATGCGCGGTTCTATACGCACGATGCGTGGGGCAATCTCAAGAACTTTTCGGGGACGACGTTCAATTATGACCAGCACGCGAACGGCGCGCCGCTCACCAACCGCATTGCGAGCGTGAATTCCGGCGGCGGCCCGGTGACACAAACGTATGACGCGGCGGGCAATCTGACCAATGACGGAAGCCAGAGCTTCGTCTATGACGGGGCGAGCCGCTTAAAACAGGCGAGCGGGGGAACTAGCAGCTATGGCTACGACGGCGACGGGCGGCGCGTGCGCGTGACCGACAACGGAACCGCCGTGGCATATGTCTATTCGTCGGTGCTGGGCCAATCCGTGCTGGAAGCCAACAGCACCGGCGTACAGCGGGCGTATGTGTACGCAGGCAACAAGCTGATCGCACAACAAAGCACCGATGGCCAGTTTTACTGGTTGCACACGAATCATCTGAACAGCGCCCGCGCAATGACCGATACGAGCGGCACCCTGGTGTACAAAGGGCAGTTCGACCCGTACGGACAAGCGCTGTCGGAGTGGTCCGCGACCGGCAACACAAACCTGAACACGAAGAAGT
>JAEUQO010000144.1 GCA_016789605.1 Acidobacteriota bacterium | reverse complement strand
CGCGATCTGATCCCAGGCCTTTAACTCCCACAAAACCGGTTTGATTTCTTCCGCGCGCGCTTCGTCTTCGCGTTTCAACAACTCCCACTCATCCGCCAGCGCCTGAATGCCGGTAGCAGCTTCGCCGACGGTCGTATCCATGGAAGCCTTCGTCCAGTCGTCATAGCTGAATTTTTTCTTCGCTTCCAAAATGCGGCGCGAACTGCGCGCACGCGGCGTGTCTTCTTCGGGAACCATATAGGCCGGGAATTTGCCCTTGGCCGGATTCCCTTCCGCATTCTCTTTGCTGGATGCGGTCAAAAACGCCGTCGAATTGCAGTTTTGCAAAAAGCCGGATTTCGGATTGAGAAAGACGGGCAGTTCTTCCAGCGTGTGATAGCCCTGCCATTCGGTGTTGGGCGTGCTGCCGTCTACCGGTTTTGTCCAATCGAAGTTCGTGGCGCGTTTGGGCACCGCATTGCCGTGCACGTAAAAAATGTTGCCGCGATTGTCGGCGTAAAGCGTGTTTGAACCGGTCAAGCTCAGCTTGCTTAAAGCCGCTTTGAACTCCGGCAAATTGCGCGCGCGGTTCATGGCAAAGCGCTGCTCGACTTCTCCGCCCTCTTCCAGTCGCGCAATGCGCGCCGCCACGGCTTTGCCGTCGCGCATTCCGATAATCGGGCCATGATGCGTTTTGCGAAAACGATAGCGACGTGCTTCGATCCCGGCATCGGTTTTGACGCGCACGACGTCTGTCCATTCCGTCGCCGTGCGATAGCCCGCGCCATAGCGGTAATTGAGCGGGTTGTTCGCATCGTCAAAAGTTTCCAGATAGACATCCGCCGTGTCGGCGTAATTGTTGGTGTGGCTCCAACCGAACGCCTGATTGAATCCTGACCGAATGTACGCCGTGCCCAGAATCGCAAAGCCATAGGCGTTCAGCCCTTCTTCGCTGCGCAATTGCGCTTCGTATCGTTGCCCGCCCCCAAAAAAGCCCACGTGGGGATTGATGAACAGCATCGCATTGCCGCTGGCGCTCTTTTTCGGCGCAATCGCCCACATGTTCGAACCTTCGTCCTGTGCCAGATTCGATTGCGCAAACCAGGCCGGAAAGCTGTCAAACACCGGAATTTTGGCTTCGGCTTTGTCAGGCGCTGCGCGTTTGCCAAGCTGCAATTCATTCGCATTCAACCCCAACCGATTGACGCTGCCCACGCGCCCGGAACGGGTCATGGCAATCACCTGCCAACCTTCCAGCCCGCTCAGCAACCGCGGTTTGACGTGCGCATTTCGCGCCAGAAAGTGATTCACGCCAGCGGCGAACGCGTCACACAATTCGCGCGTTTTGCCCGGCAAACGGTCGTACTCCGCTTTGGAAAGCCGTTCGATTTCAAACAGGCGATAAACCAGATCGCGCGCCAATCCCTTTTCGCCTTCCAATTCTGCGGCGCGGCCCAAGGCGTTGATGTAATCGGTTTCCAGTTGCCAGAAATTGTCTTCGCATTGCGCATACGCCAATCCAAAGACGACGCTGGCATCGGTTTTGCCGAAAATGTGCGGCACACCAAACGAATCGCGATAAATCGTCACCGCACGCGCCCACGTTTGCGCCTGTGCGCCGGGCGGTTGCGCCAGGCCCGGCAATTGCGCAAACAGCAAAACCAGCATCAACAAACCAAAACGAAGCCTCATTCGTTCTTCTCTCCAAACTCTGTAGTGTTTATTCGTTGCGCCTGACCGGGTTCCGGTCAGCCTGTGGTATCGTGCGCAACGACGATTGGTGGTCGGGAATGGTTCCACAAATCGCGCGCACGCGCAAAAACGGTCGTCGCCAAACTTCAAACTAGATCAGATTTCATTTTGGCGTACGGGTTTTGCCACAGAGGCACAGAGCCGCAGAGGTTTCTAAGTATTTCTCTGAGCCTCCGTGGCTCTGTGGCCAATCCGTAAAGCGAATTGAAAAACGATCTAACTCAAACTGTATGCGCTATCGTGAATTCCGCGTGGCTCCGTGGCTGGCAAAATATGTGGAGTGTTTCTGGGTGCTGGAAAGCGGCGCAGTTCGTCACGCGGTTGCGCCAGAACGACTGTTGCCAGACGGTTGCGTCGAATTGATGCTGAATTTCGGCGACCTGTTTTGCGAATACACCCATGCGAACGGCGGCGTGTTGCAACCCCGGCGTTATGTTGCCGGTCAAATGACGCGTCCGGTCCTGGTCGCGCCAACCGGCGTTGTGCAATTGCTCGGCCTGCGCTTTGTTCCCGGCGGCACGTTGCCTTTTTTCCCGACGCCACCCAGCGAATTCACCGACCGCATCACACCACTGGCAGACCTTGCGCCCGCACTTGACCGCGCCCTGTCAGAACGACCGTTTGACGTGCGCACGATGGAAGAACGGCTGCCGCTCATCGAAAGCATCTTGCAGCGTCACATACGAGCCAAAACCGAAAAAGGCGCTTCGGTGCAACACGCGGTGACCCAACTGATCAAACACAGCGGACAAATTTCGGTGGACGAATTGGCCGCTGACCTGGGCATCAGCGGACGGCAATTGGAACGCCGCTTCCTCTCTGAAGTCGGCCTGGGTCCCAAACTGTTGTCCCGCATTCTGCGCTTTCAACAAGTCTTTCGCGCCGTGGAACGGGCAGACGCCAACTGGGCCGAAATCGCCGCCGCGTGCGGATACTACGACCAGGCGCATCTGATCCGCGACTTTCGCCAGTTTGCCGGGCAAACACCGGCAATCCTGTTTGACCAGTTCACGCGCTTTACCGAAGTCTTCACCCGCAAACAGCGCATGTCGGATTTTTACAATACAGCGGATTAGCCCAGCCGTAAGCTTGTCACCGTTCGCCGCATCCTGCGCGAACAGCAAAGCGACTCTGAATAAGGAGATTCAACCACGATGAAACAAGGTCTTTTGCGCGCGTATTGCCTGGCTGCCACGCTGGCGGTTTTGTGCCTGAGCGGATTCACGTCACCGACCGCATCTTTGGCGCAAGCAGGTCAGGCGCAAGCCGGTCAGCCGCAAGCCTCCGCAGCGAGTTTCAAAATCGAAGACCTCGCCTGGCTGAGCGGCGATTGGGAAACGGCTCCGGGCCGTATGCGGATTGATGAACATTGGACGAAAGTGGCGGGCGGTTCGCTGATTGGCATGAGCCGAATGGTGGCCGGAGATCGAACCGTCTTTTTTGAATACCTGCGCATTGAAACGCGCGGCGCTGACATCTTTTACGTCGCGCATCCCAAAGCTAAGTCGCCGGGCACGGATTTCAAACTGGTGAAGCTCGGCGCGCAGGAAGCCGTCTTTGAAAACCCGACGCATGACTTTCCCAAACGGATTATCTATCGCAAAAACGCTGATGGCAGTCTGACCGCCCGCATCGAAGGCGATGGTTCCGAAAAAGAGAAACCGCAGGAATTCAATTACCGCCGCGCATCGTAATGCCTACGGGCGCAGCGGGATTTGCTTCACGGTAAAACGAATGGCGGCGCGATTTCTGTCCGGCTTCGCGCCGCTCGACGAAAACTCTTTGCTGGCATCGGTGGCATTAACGACAAAGTCGAAATCGAGCTGGTTCGCCTGCGGGTTGATGTCTACGTGATCGTCTCGGAAACCTTCGCCCGGCTCGCTTTCGTCTTCGTCCCACACGGCGATGCTGACAGGCACGCGCGTAACCGCTTGCTCCACAAAGTGAATGACAAACCAGGGATTCGTCACATTGTCCACACCCTGAATCACACGCTCGCGGTAACTTTGCTCACCGATACGAAAGTGCGCATAAAAGTCCGCCTCGCTATTGGGGTCAACGCGTTCCATCCGACCCAATAATCCCCCGTCATTGAGCGCGCGAATGTTGGTCGTGCGCAAAAGCAGCGCGCGACGGCGCAAGGTAAATGCGTGCATTGGCGGCAGAGCCAGTGGCGGCGTTGCCGAATACAAGTTTTCAGCCAATTGTCCGAGGATTCTGCCGTCCTTGATTTGCCGGGTAAAAATCGAATTACTCGCTTTTTCCCATTTGCCCAGAAACGTGGTGAACAAGTGACGCGCGCCGCTTTTATCACCTTTCCAATGCCCGTCTACGCTGTCGTCTATCGCCACCCACATCGAGATATTTCGCGCGGCGTCCAGGTCTTTCTCCAGCATTGTTTGTTCCGACCCGGAAACTTGCCAACGGCGCACGCGCTCCCAATAACCAGGACGCACTGCTTCCGACCATTGCTGCAACAATTCAACCAGTTCGTGTGAAGCGACATAGGCAAACACATACGCCTCATCCCAGCGCGGGCGGATTGGTGAATCCTTGTTCAGCCCCTCTGCATAACCGCCGTGCAGCAACGCCGCAGGTGTTTGCGCGGCCAGCCCCAGCTTGCTTTGCAATGTAGGAGGAACTTTGCCGGTGAGAATTTGCGGGGACAACCCCGTCGGCTGACTGAGAAAGGTTTCTGTCCGGTACGCATCGTCCGTGCGCGGATGAAGCTCGACCCAATTTGAATGGGCGTAAAAATCCTGCACCACATGCAAACTCATGCCGAGGATGGTCAACGTATCAAGCGGCTGATTCTTTTGCGCGGCTTGTTCAGCCGCGCTTTTCAGGTTGTGTAAGAACTGGCCCAGATACTGTTTCACCTGGGCGGCGGTTTCCAGGTTGTCGCAATGCAATTGCTCGAGCCATTTCTGCTCTCGGCGATTGCCGCTGCCCAGTGCCGGAGCCGTGGTGTAATAATCGGTCATCCAGTTTTGCACTTGCACGATTTTGATGGCTCCGCTGTCAAAGCCCCCTTCCGTCAACACCGCCTGGGTCAGGTCGTAATGCGGAGCCGTATCAAATCCGACAGCCAGCGAAACCAGCAGCAAGCTGAGCAGCCACGGCGCAATGCCACGCGCAACAATTCGCCTGGAGAAACGGACGTGTGGAGACATGTTTGATCCTCCCTCGCCTCACGGGCGACCACGAAGCGGAGCGATGTATAAATCGTTATGGGCAAGGTCAAAGATGAGATTGAATTGCTTCAGCACTTCGCCGCCGAGAACCCTCATTTTTTGCGCGCCCAGTCCGCCCGCAAAATAGCCGGCAGAGACATCTGAAATCTGCATCTTGCCCAGCGCAAACACCGGCAGGATGCCTTTTTTCACCTTGATCGTATTGCCAAACGAATCTTTCAGGCTGGACTCTTCGGTGATCTTGATCTTTCCGTCTACTCCGGCTGAAGCAGCAAACGCATCATCAATGAGAATGCCGCCCGAATAGCCGGAATGCAGCAGGAACTTGTTCGCATACGACTTTCCTTCCAGCAAACAGTTCCCTTGTACAAACAGCAGCCCGCCCTGGTTTTCTAGCTTCAGGCGTTCGTACGTTTCAGCTTTGCGCGGCAAACTCTTATGAACGGTGATACGACTTTGCTCAAAGTTGATTTCCACGATCTGCTTGTCAAAGAAATCCAGGCCAAACTTCCCGTCCGTGTCTTTGCCGGAATTTTTGTCTTCCCACACGGTCACGTTGTTGCGTCGCAGCGCGCCAATTTGCACCTGGTTTCCGTTGCTAAACCGCGCGTCAGATTCGCCGCCCCACGATTTCACCTTATCGGTGTTGGTGAATTTGATGCTCTTTGTTTTTCGTACGGCCTCTTCGGTCAACGTCACCTCATTCGCCGCCGTATGCAACATCAAATTCAACGCGTCGGTGCCATTTAACCGCACACCGACCACAATGTTGTTGTGAGCGGTCAGCGTAAACGGGATTTGCGCGTCACCCCGGCCAATTTGCGTGGTACGAGACGTTTGTTGCAAGTTGCCAGGCAGAAGCAACTGGACGATGGCAACGACAGTCATCAGGTGGTGTAAGTAAGGCATGCAAGCAGTTCCTTTGGTATTGAAACGCGCTGACAGAGGTCAGACTTGGATATTGCCGGACTGTGCTCCGCTGCCAGAAAAGACACCGCAGCGCCGACCAGACGACGCAGCAGTGCACCAGGATTTGTGATGGGAGCAAGCTCAGCCGCGCGTTCAGGCCGTTTGCAACCGCTCGCGAAAACGCCATTCCAGCGCCGCCAGCCCACCCACAAACAATGTCTCCAGCACAAAATGCGCAATTCCGAACAGACTGGCAGTGCCCGCAAAAACGACCGCCCAGCGCAAACAAACCATCGCCCACACAAAATTTGCGACTGCCAACAGCACAATGAGGTTCTTTGGCCGTCTTGGCCTCTTTGCCAGGGAAAGTGAATACGAGGCGTATATCAGGTTGACGACACCGCCAAAGGTCAACAGGTCGAGAGGCAAACGGTACCAATCGCTCAACCAATGCCGTAAAAGCAAAATGGCGACACCCGCCACCGCAGCAGCCAAACCATCCACCCACAGTAAATTTCGTATCAGTCTCATCAGAAGAGCCACTCAGATTCCCGGTTTTGGTGTCGAAACAATCGAATCCAGCCGAACCAACCGCTTACCGCGTAACCCAGCCGCCGCATACCGGAAACACCTGCCCCACGAAACAATCCGCCGCATCGCTGCACAGATAAGCCGCGAACTGGGCATCTTCACGCGCAGCCACCAACCGTCCGAGTGGCACTTCTCGCGCCAGCCGTTCCTGGAATTTCGGATTCGCTTGGACTTCTGCCGGGAAATAGGTCGGGTTGTCCACGAAGTTCTGGGCAATGGCGTTGACCTGGATATTGTAAGGAGCAAGCTCTACGCCAACAGCTTGCACGTAGGCCAGTTGCGCACCGCGTGCAGCACTATAGGTAGACGTCCGTTTCATGCCGCGTAAGGCCGAGGCGCTGCCAATGACCAGAATTTTGCCTGCGCGGCGGCTGATCATGTCTTTGGCAACCGCGCGCACCAACCGCGGAAGCGGGTCTACCAACGCAGCAAACACTTGCCGCCACTCCCCGTCGGTAACGTCCACCGCTGGCGTAGACGGCGCTGTGAGGGCCAGGTTGGCAACCAGAATATCAATCTGGCCTGCCTCGCGAACCATTCTCTCAGGCGCATCAGGGTCGGTCAGCATTTCTGTGCTGGCGAAAACCTCAGCCCCTTGCGCAGTGAAAACCTCACAGAGCACAGGCCCCATAAACTCTTGTGACTGTGTAATCAGGACTCGCTTACCGAGAAGAACGTTTTGCATAATTTTTGCGACGCTGGGCGAAAGGCGTAACCGGTGCGGTTGTGCAATGCAGGTTCTTTTCCTATTGCTTCCGCAAAATCTTGTCCATTGCTTTTCCCTTCGCCAACTCGTCAATCAACCTATCCAGATAGCGTATTTCCCGCATCGTTGGTTCTTCGATCTCTTCGATGCGCACACCGCAAATCACCCCTTTGATCAAAGTTCGCGCAGGATTCAGCCCTGGAGCTTGCGCAAAAAATGTTTCAAAGTCGGTTCTGTTATTTAGTAACGCCTCAAGCTCACCCTGGCTATACCCGGTCAGCCAACGAATGATTTCATCTACTTCGGCTTTTGTGCGTCCCTTTTTCTCTGCTTTTGCCAGATAGTGTGGATAAACGCTTGCGACACTCGTTGTGTAGATTCGATGCTTTGACATAGTGCTCTTTTACCTGGAGATGATGCCCCTCAAAGTGACGGAAGATTTCCTGCGCCGTAACGGCTCGACCCGATGCCTGGTTCCCATCGGTTTCCAGATTCCACATTCTTCTTATGGCACTTTAAGTGTTCATAACTTAGGGCGTCCTTACGCATCTATGGCCTAAAGACCCCGGCGCGAACCGCTTGCGTCTTTGCCAGACCTTTCCGTCGTAAACAATGATGTAAGCGCGTTCGTCGTCAATTTCGGTTGCCGTCCACCAATAAATGACCTGCGAGTGAACGTTCCAAAGAGGCGATTCTTTATCCGGGCGGACGCGATAAGTTGCCGTTCCGGTCTGTGCGTTCCAAACGCCGCCGCTATTGGCTCTGTGGCGCGCCATTGAACGCACGGCTTCTTCGACCGTCGGCAAGCGCCAGACATTCTGCGGAACATCCGCCAACGTCTTTCCGTCCTGCGCCAGGAATTGACAGCGTTTGACTGCCTCTTGCCACGTCACGCCTTCGGGAGGCCAACCGTTGCCTTCCGCCGCCCAGACCAGCCGCACACCGTTTCCTTCGACTAAACGCTCTCCCAAATTGCCGTCATTTACCCGCCCGGAAATGCGCACAACCGGCTCAATGCCGCACACGACCAGCGTCAGCAGCGGCAATCCAACAGCGATTTTGTAAGCTAGACGGCGCGGTTGCAGACGACCAAACCAATAGCATATTCCGAGCAAGATCAACGGGATGATAATCAGCACCATTGGCGCAAAATCGTCCCAGCCAAAAAGAAACAACCCTAGCGCGAATCCGATAACTGCGTGCAGGGGGCCGCCAACGCGCGGATAAGCGATACTGAGCAGCGTCAGCGCTATGAAAATAATCATCGGCCCGAGAAACTGAAGAAACATCAGCCCCATGTTTAAGAGAAACGAATTGCGATACCAACCTTCATGAAAATTCTCAATGATGCCCCAAAACGCCCAAATGCAGGCAATTAGCGTAGACAACGCCACGGCGAACCAACCAACCAATTCCGTCTTTGCGAATCGTTTCATAGCAAGTTAAACCGGCGCAGATTGATTCTCGATCCGTTGGGTTTCGACGAGTTCGCGGGCGTGTTCCGCTGCCCTGTTTTCGTAATAGGGCTTCAGCGTAACCCGGGCCATTCCCTCCCCTTCTGGAGCAACCTCGGAAGCTTACATTGCAGGCAATAGCGCGTGGCATTTGCCTTCAAGAGCAAATGCCGAACATCAAGTTGACCAAACGCCGCGCTTCACTAAGGATCGCTCTGAAAGAGGCGCCGCGACGGTCGAACGGCAGTTTGGTGTGCTTTAAGGTAGCCGGAAGTCATATTTTAATTGCCCCACGCCAATCAATAGCTTTCCCTCGATTATGGCAGGTGGAAATTTCACTTTACAAACAGATTTAGCAACCGCCGCTCGCAATAACGGGGGACCGGATTTCATTCGCCAGCTACGAACCGTACCTTCTTGTATATCAACAAATACCTCAACAACAACTTGCCCTGTAATTTTTTGCTCTTTGGCCGCAATCGGGTATTCGGGGGATGGGTTGAAAATCGTTTTACCGTTCAAGTTCTTTAGCCGAAAAACTTTTATCTTCTCAGGAGCCTGCCTAATTTGCTCACAAACGTTATAAGGTTCACGCTGTTTTTCATTTTCCCGGGTTGCAGTATTTTGCTTATCAGCCTGATGGTCGTAGAAGCTTTGGGCCAGGCTGACCGCACAAAGACGTATGCTGACCAATATAACGACGCCATATGGCTTCATATGCATGGGGAAGACACCTCATGAACGAGTTGATCGGAACGCCACCGTCCCAAGAGATTTGACCCTGAAGGCGGCGGCGTTTCCGGTCGAACGCAGAGTGAAACCATCAACGCTACTTTTTCTGGTCAATCTGCGACTTGAGATTCTCGATCTCTTTTTTCAGTCCCGCGATCTGGTTCAATGCCACGAGTGCCAATATAAAACCCATAAGCCCAAAGAACTGCATGCGTCTGATTCCTCCTTTTATGTTTTGACGTTGTCTCGGGATCACTGCTCGGCCACGGCGGCGCGGCTCCGTGTGCAATGCGATGTTCGGCGTATTTTCAGATTTCTGCGTTTTCCATGAATGTCTTCCAGGTTGCCAGCACAGGCCGAACGACCTACTCCGACTGTCCGGCCCTCTGGTGTGAGCTACGGGCTGCTGAGACCGACATCACGGGCCGGGTCAGGTGCAGTGTCGGATTCGGAGTGAGGTTGCGGCTCACTCTTCGCCAATGGTAGCGAACGCAGTAGCGGAACGATTACCTCTCGGGCTTGCGCGATCCCCTTATATTCAGCCGCTGCTACTGACATGGTGTCCAAAAGGCGTGCCAGCCGAGCCGAACCCTCTGCGCAATTCAGCACCTCTGAAAGCGGGAAGACTTCCACGCGAATGGCAAAGAGAATGCTGCCACTGGCCGGAAATTTCAGCAGCAGTTGGTGCTCCAGCCGGATCAGGAACTCTTCGCCCGTCACGGTGGCATCAAGCGGCGGCCGCGGTCGTAATGGGTGCTGATTCAAATCTGGGACGCGACTGTAATTTGCATTCTCGCGGGTCCATGCCACACCAGGAATCATCTTGGCGAAAAACGTCTCGATTTGACGGTCCAGGGCAGCATTCAAACCTGGCACCGGGCGATGCGTCTCGCTCATCGTTCGGCCTAGTTTGTCGCGCAACGCCCAGGAACTAGGAAAGCAAACCACGCCGCCGGTCAGCCGATGCGCTCCGGTTTCATCCGGGTGCATCCATACGAAATCGGCTTCCCAGGTGCGGCCAAGCGCCATTAACTGTTCCCACGGCGTCAGCGTTGGAGCGAGAGTCACCCCCATCTGCTGGGCCAACGCTACGGTGTCTGCCAAGGCAGGCTCAGCAGTCGGCGTCAAGGCAGCATAGCGTTCAGGGTTTTCGGTCAACCAGTGCTCGCGTTCGGCACGCACTCGGCCAGTTGGGTCGCGCGGCGAGAAAAAGGCGGGGGCATCGCCACGACGCACTCCCATAACCCATCTATGATCGGCATCGGGGAAGATGCTTTGCCAATTCGGATTTGAGCCAGTGGCATTCGGGGAGGGGGTGGATTCGGAAGTCACGATCATAATTACTTCGAGATAACCTTTCTGCCAGAAATGATCTTTGCCCATCCGTTGTGCTCGCCGAACGTCAAGTTCAACGGGACGCGGCCCTCCGAATAAGTCACAATAAAATACCAGCGGAGGCTACAGTGCAACGCGTTGTTAGGCCGATACCGAGTTCAATCAGACGCTGTTACCTCGCCCATGGCGGCCTGTTCCCACCGCTAAATGGGTTGAGGGGTTTGGGGAGCACAGCGTTGTCGCCGATTAGCTGATAACCGAGTCGCGTATAGACCTCGTCGAAGAAGTAATACCAGGGGGAAGTACCCTGCCTATCCCAGGTGAGGGCTTCGGCAAGAACGCGGGATGAAAATGGCACGAACAGCGCGCCAATATCCGCAAAAAAGGCCGGGCACAGTGCGTCCTTGAACCTACAATTGTTCAGGTTCACGCCGATCAGTCGCCCCCCCTTTTCGACTGCGGTCTCGACCTCGTCCTTCACGAACACGGTTTTTGTATATGTGTCGCTACCAATCAAGAGGACGAAAGTATCGGCGCGGCGAATTTTCGCGGCGCAGACGGACTTGATGTAGTGGGGCCTCACCGAGTTGATCGCCTCATCTAGTTGAAAGTCCGCGAAGTTGAAGTTGATGTGTTCGTGAGCTTTCCAAGCGCACATCAGATCATATCGCCCTTTATCTGCGCTGCTGAAGCTAACGAAAGTTCGAGGCAGTGATCGCATCTCAGTCATAGCGTATAGCACCCAAGTGGAGGTCAGAAGTTGAACCATACGAACGTTCAGGGGTCTTGAGCATCTGTCATCGGCCCAACGGCGCACATCACCGGCGACCGCAGCGCCAACAATCTTTCCCTTCATTGAACGTCCCGCGCTGTGGTCGTCCGAGTGCATGCGCTGGTTGGGGGGCTTGACCCTCCCTTCAGGTTTTCATTGATGGTCATTTTTTGACTTGGTTTTTGGTGAATGCACCGTCGCCGGTGACTCTCCTTGACCGAATTGCTCAAGGATTGCAGTCACCGCTTGGCCGACCGTCACCTTTTCCGTCGGCACGAAACTGCTTTTCGCATCAACGAAGGAAGCGCACGGTCTGCCGGATTGCTCAAGTTGTTTCAACGCCTCGTAATGGTGCGGCTTCATCCAGCCTCTCGGCGGGTGATTCCAAATCGTCACGAAAGTATGGTTACACGCCTCCAGGGTTTCAACAAATGTAATTGGGTCGATTTTGTCCCAGTCCGCTTCCCCGTTGTAACGGTTGCATAATATGGATAGTGAATAGTTGAGGCGGTCGTCGGCTTGTTTCCCTGGAGACGGAACCGCATTCGGTGGACGCTCGCGGGATTGATTTTGGAATCCGGCGTTTCCTTTCGAGCGGCAATCCGCCAAGCTCAAAACAACAACAATGGTGCTCAGGAAAAAACTTTTCATTGTCATGGATTTCCATTCAATCACACCCAACGACCCCAAGCTCAGCGACCGCGGAGTGCGGCGCGGCACCTGCATGGCGGGCGGAAAGGTGGCGGTGGAAGCAGGTGTCGTGACGCACGGAGCGGTACGCTGCAGCGCATGGTTCGGCGACGTTGGGATTGCGTTATGACCGCCACAAACATCGAGTGGTCTGCAATGTAGGTGGCTCGCCTGTAGCGACGCACAATAGACCGGCTGCCCACAACGCCCCGCGGTCGAAGATGGTGTAGAACAGCGAAACTCCCTCGGCGATGACGATGGGCGAGAACCTAAACTCAATGGCGGATTGGTGCCGGAGCGGGAGAGACGAGTAATGCTCTCCGAGTAGTTCGAGCGCGGATGATTGGGTGTGGTCCGCATGGGGATTGAGGACGAAACAGGAGGCAAGATCGACGGCGCTGGAACTGGCATCGATAAGCTGCCGGAGCAAACCAGTCGGCCAATCACGGTCGGCGTGACGCCAATAGTCGTCGTATGAGCCCTCGGTCGTGAGGGCGATGCTCTGCCGACAGACCTGAATGCGTGGACGCACTCGCGTATGCTTGTCGGCGAGAGTGTCGCGCATGAGCTGCTCATAAAGATTCATCGTTCACGGGAGACTTTCGGCGCCTTCATTTGAAAGCGGGCCTTACGCTGTGGCCCTGATTGCACGCCATTTCAATGATCGGTGCGCTTTGGCTTTCTTCATTAGATATTTTGCCGTTCGGGGGCAATTACTACCCAATGGCTTGTTGGCGCGCGCGCCCGACAGGGCTACCAATCCCATCCAAGACCCACGTAGGAAATGCCCTTTCGAGCGAAGAATCGCTTGAACATTTCGACATCTTCCCGAACCTGTGCGAGCTCTCGGTCGATCCTGACGCGCTCGAACTGCCAGGCTTGTTCGCGGTCAAGATCCAACCACTCAACAACGCCCTGACGATGTTGAACCCTTATGCCTTTGGCCCGTCCGGCACAACCAGGCATACCACACACGCACGAGAATATCTGAAAATCTCCATCCTGCTCCAGGCTCGCAAGAAGGCGATCCGCGAGCACGATCTCGTCTTCGGTGTAGGGACGCGCGCGGTTGATCGCAACCACGAGGGAACCCTGCATCCATACGTCGATGTCGTCGTGCCCCACAGCACAGACTTCTAGTTCGAGAGAAATTATATCAGCATGCTCCATTACAGATACCACAGCTTCGTCGAGCTACGACAAGTTTTATATCACTGGCCTGATATGACACCGATTGCCCGCGATGCCTCGCGACAGGATATATATCACTCGCCTGATATGACGATGATTGTTCAGCACGCCTTACGGCACGTTTTATATCGTCGGCTTGTTTGCCATTGGAGATCAGAATCACACCAGGACGCTGTATTGTACGTCACGCGTTATTTCAGAGAATCGCGTGACACCCAATAATATCAATATCGCCAGCGATTCATCAAAGAACAAATATTGGCTTTATCCGCCGCAGCCTTTGTTCGTAACGCCTCGTATCGCATTGCATAAGCCGACCGGCCGAGTTCACCGGGTCGCCGCCTTTCCGCAAATGATCGTTGTAAAAGCTGGCGGCGACTCCGGTGCAACAGTTGTTAGGTGCGTGACTCACCGAAACTGCTACCAGTCATAAGAAAGATACCAGTGCTCTTTGATTTTCCTGTAAACGACGTCGTGTTTATTTCGCTTTTGTGGCTCAATGGGGTTTTGATCTAACGAGTTAAATAAAGGCGACAGCTCTTTTTCACTGTAAGCATAGCCTTTTGAACTTCCACGATTGACCATTCCTTTTGAAAACGCAGTCAGATAGACGACAGCTCCGTCAGAATCAGTCTCTCGGCTTAGTCCAGAATCCAATCCAAGTTTTTCGAACAAAGAGCGATATTGATCCCATCTTTGTCTGGAAAAACCTAACTCAGATTCTGGCCGGGGCCACGCCCAATTATTTTCCAAACGCGTAAAGTCGTGGGCAATTCTGATAACTTTTGAATCTTCGTTTGACATCTTGATTAACTCATTGAATTCGGCTTCATATTTCTCAAAATTCTTAATCAAGTCTAGATCCGACGGATGTGGTGTATTCTGTGAAAAAAGATCGCAGCCTATTGCGAATGTAAGAGGTAATAGTATGGCCGCGAAATATAAGTATTTGTCTTTACCTCTAGTTACCATAATTCTTGTAACACTATTCCGCACCTAACTACTTTTAGACCTGCAATGTCGCTGGCTAGTATTAGGAAGACCTGTCTACTATTAGGCATTAATGCCTAATAGTAGACAGGTCGCCGTTTTTACCAGTAGCCCCATTGCGCTTCCTACTATTAGACAGGGTGGAAGGTTCGATTCTGTCTTCAAGCTTTAGCGCGACCGCCTGGTCGTATCGAATTTGCCAAAGTCGAAGCTGGCGATTCCATATTCCGCCCGCCTGTTTGAGACGTCGCTGTAAGTCGGTTTCTTTCAGTTCAACCCGCAAACCAACAATGGCCGGTCTTTCTGAAGACGCGCAGTCAGATTCGTCTACCATCAATTCGACGCTGGTAAAACGTTTCCGGCGTTGTTCGTCATACCGATCACGGACGCAAAACAATGGTTCGCCATAACAGTCGAGGAATTTTTTGGTTCCTTTCTGGCCGGGAGTCAATGTCCGCCGAGACTGCATATGGCCTCCTGAGGGTCACAAGTAATGACCACGATGAACCATTCGTTAGTGTTAGCCTGAGTCGGCGCGAAGTATAATTCTGCCCGCCAACCTCAGGCAATCTATTCCCACACGATCCCAGTCAATTTGTCTTCAAGCCAGAGCCAAAAGGGGCAAGCCTGGCATTCTATTACCGCTCATCTAATCGCAAGACAGTGTGCAACAGGACGTTTGCGCCATTGGTGATGTCTGCGGGAGAGGAAAATTCGCGCGGGCTGTGGCTGATGCCTGCGCGGCTGGGAATGAAGATCATGCCGACGGGCGTGATCGGCGCGAGTTCCTGTGCGTCGTGACCTGCGCCGCTGGGCATCGTTTTGGTGGTGAAGCCCAATCGCCTGGCCGTTTCGTCAATCGTTCCGCGCACGCGCACATCGGTCGGCGCGGCAATCACGGTGTTGGTTTCCTTGAAGGTAAATTTCGTGCCCGTAGCCGTTTCGATCTGTGCAACCTCGGCCTGAATGCGTTGAAACAGCAGTTGAATTTTGGCCATATCCAGATCACGCAGTTCCAGCGTCGTTGTCACTTTGCCGGGAATAACGTTGTAAGCGCCGGGCTGTGCCTGAATTCTGCCGACGGTGCCGACCTGACGACCCGGGATGCTGGTGACGACGCGGTTGACGGCTTCGATGTATTTGGCGGCGGCCAGCAACGCATCGCGGCGTTGATTCATCGGCGTGGTGCCCGCGTGATTGGCAAACCCTTCGACGATGACTTCCCATTGGTTGATACCGACGATGCCTTCGACGACGCCGATGTTGATTTTTTCGGCTTCCAGAATGCCGCCTTGTTCGATGTGCAATTCCAGATAGGCGGCAAAATCGCCGCGTTTGCGCAACGGCTGGCTGAGTTTGCCGGGATCGCCGCCGATGTATTTGATGCCTTCACCGACGGTTTTGCCGCTGTTGGTCGGCAAGCCCAGCTGTTTTTCGGTCAGCCCGTGCGCCATTGCGTGACTGCCGTAAGTGCCGCCTTCTTCGTTGGAAAAGATGATGACTTCGAGCGGATGAGCGAGCGCGACGTTTTGTTCCGCCAACGTTTGCGCGACTTCGATAGCGCCCATTGCACCGACCTGTCCGTCGTAACTGCCGCCTTGTGGCACAGAATCAATGTGCGAACCAAGGGCCAGCGGCGGCAACTTGGCATTGCGTCCGGCACGACGACCAAGCAAATTGCCTGCGGCGTCAATGCTAACGTCAAGCCTGGCTTCGCGCATCAGCTTCATGGTGAACTCACGCGCTTGCAGATCGGCTTCGGTATAAGCCACGCGGTGCGTGCCGCCTTCGGGCGTTTTGCCAAAGACAGCCAAATCCGCCAGATGCTGGTTCAGGCGTTGTCCGTTGACGCGCAATTGCGCGGAAGCTTGCGGCCAGGAAAATGCCAGCGAACAAGCGGCGCTGGCCAAACTGATATTGAATGTGCGGCGGTTCATAGGTTCTCCGTTACAAGAATCGTCAATGCCTGCGTGTGGACAGGCGCTTCACAGTTGCCCGAAGTGTAACAATCCGATAAAAGATGGACAAAAGCGAAGTCGTACCAGCAACCCAAACAAGCAAAAAACAGATAACGAAAGGCTCAACCGAGAATGAAAACGCTTTCCCGTCGCGCTTGCCTGCAATCCGTTGCGGCAGGATTCGCTTCCGCAGCAATGCTGCGCTCATCGGCAACAGGCGCAACAGCCCAGCGAACCGTGCCGCCCCCAACCGGGCTGTGTCTGAATGAAGACAACAGTCATTACTTTTCGACGCGCGCCGGGCAAACACTGAATCGAGAAACGGTGGCTTCGTGGGTGGATCAATACGCACACACACAAGTGCGCGAGTTGATGCTTTGCCCCAATTCCATGCGCACCAGTTACGACAGCAAAGTATGGGACCCGATCTGGAAGGGATACGATCCCGACGGTCCTGATGATCAACCGTTGTTGGCCAGCACACCCGCCGCCGCACGCAAAGGCGCGCGCAACTGGATTCACACCGCCTGGCAATTGCAGCGCGCCGGCATTGATCCATACCAACTGTGGATCGAACGCGCGCGCCGACACGGCATCTCGCCCTGGATTTCGATGCGCATGAACGATGTGCATAACGTGGACGATGAACGAAGCTACATTCACAGCGAATTCTGGCGACAGAACCCGCAGTTGCGCAGGGTGAATTATCGGCTGGATCGTTCGGCGGATCGCGCGTTTGATTACGGACGCGCCGAAGTCCGTGAGCATCATTTCAAGCTGATTCGCGAGCTGGCAGAACGCTATGACTTCGACGGGTTAGAGCTGGATTGGATGCGCTTTGGCTATCATTTCCAACCGGGGCACGAACGTGCCGGGTTAGAGATTCTGACCGAATTCACCGCCGAAGTTCGTCGCCTGCTGAATGTTTGGGAAAAGAAACGCGGTCATAAAATTCGTTTGGGAGCGCGCGTGCCTTCGCGCCCGCAAACAGCGCTGGGGTTGGGTTATGACCCGGCGACGTGGGCACGCAAAAAACTGATTGATATGTTGGTGGTCACGCCGTTCTGGGCCAGCGTCGAAACCGATATGCCCATCGAAACCTGGCAGGAGTTGCTGCGCGGCACTTCGGTCACGCTGGCTGCGGGGCTGGAAGTGTTGATTCGTACGCACCCGGAATCGAAGCAATTTCAGAAAAACACGCTGGAAACCGTGCGCGGCGCAGCCAGTTCCCTGCTGGATCGCGGCGCTGATCGGATTTATCTGTTCAATTACATGGATTCGCAAACGGCGATGGACGACCTGGAAAATTACCCGACGTTGTTGCGCGAAGCCGGACGCGCAGACACCTTGCAAGGAAAAGCGCGCCGCCACGTGCTGACCTTTGCCGACACCTGGGCTCCTGGCGAACCGAGCGCGATTCCCTTGCCTGCACAATGTCCGGCAGATCGTTGGCGCGCGTTTCGTCTGGCGACCGGGCCTGTGCCCACGGGCGGCGTGGCATTTGCGCGCCTGGGTGTCGAAGGCCTGACCGAAGCCGATGTCGCCAATTGCGAAGTCCGCCTCAACGGCGAGGCCTGCAAATTCGGCGGTAAAATCGAATTGAAAACGCCCAAACCGGAATCGCCTGTTTACAGCTTCCCCGTTCCGTTGACGATGCTGCAACGCGGATACAACGTGATCGAGTTTGCGTCGAAGCGCGATTGCCGCATCACCTGGGTGGAAATCGCTTTTGCATAAAACGGCTTACGTTGCCTGCATAACTTCACGCGCGGCGCGATAACCGGATTGCAATGCGCCGTTCATCCAGCCCGGCCACGGCGAAAGATGGTCTCCGGCGAAATGCACGCGGCCTTCGGGTTGGGCAAAATGCGGCAGCAACGTTTCCATCTGCCCCGGTTTGAACCAGGCATAAGCGCCGCGCGTCCATTCTTCCTGGTCCCAACAAACCGACGCACCGCCTTCGTAATGTTGACTCAAGTGCGGCAGCACCAATTCCATTTGTTTGACCGTGAAGCTCAGCCGTTCGTCAGCCGACAGCGCAGCCAACTTGCGGGCTTTTGCTCCGGCAACATACGCTTCCAGCATGCCGCGCGTGCCGGGCAGGTAATGCGCTTTGTCGTAAGCGGTCATGATCGGCAAATCCGTCGTAGCTGCTGCCGTCAAACCTTCGTCCAGCCAAAACCGTTTCCGTGTTTGCAGAAAGACGCGCACGACAGAAGTGTTGCCAAGTTGCGCAATGGCTTGCTGTTTGGCGGGTGAAAAGCCGGGCGAGACGGTGACGTTTTTCGGCACAGAAAACGGAATGGCACAGATCAGAGAATCCGCCGTGAAAGTTTTCTGATGACCGGCTTGCTGACACATCACACGCACGCCGCGTGCATCGTGTTCGATTCTGACCACCGGCAAACCGTAATGAATCCTGTCGCCGAGTTTTGCGGCAAAGGCTTTGGTAAACGTATCGCTGCCGCCGCGAATGTAAAACGCTTG
Source organism: Acidobacteriota bacterium (assembly GCA_016789605.1). Lineage (GTDB taxonomy): Bacteria > Acidobacteriota > Blastocatellia > RBC074 > RBC074 > RBC074. The sequence goes on along the minus strand of JAEUQO010000144.1, from coordinate 880 downwards.
TTTGACCGTTGCCCGCAACGCCGCTTCACGCAGCAAATTCAGCGCAGAAGTCGCTTCGGCGCCATCACCCAGTTGATCAGCCAGACCGAGTTTCAGGATTTCCATCGCGCCGGGCGAAGCGCCTTGTTGACGCAAAAACTCGGCAAAAGAAATTTGGTCCAATCGCTTGAGCGAAGCAGGCGGCCAGTTTGCGGCTTCCAGATCACCGAATTCTTTCAGCATCGGAATGACGTATTTGGCCCACAGTTGACTGCGGCTCAACCCTTTTTCATCCGCATTCAGCGCCACAGGCCAGTCAACGGCGTTGCCCGGCTTGAGTAAAACACGCTTGCCTCGCAGATAGTACAGCGCCGCGCCGCTGCTTGATTCCATCGGGTCAATCGCCACGCCCAGCAGCTTCAGGTATTTCATCGTCCAGGCGTGATTGTCGAACACATTGGTCGCTCCGGCTTCGGCATACAAACCTTCAGGATAATCGTCGCGCAAAGTCCACACGCGCCCGCCGCTGCGCTTTCTGGCTTCGAGCACAGTGACTTCGTGACCGGCCTGCATCAGTTCATAAGCGGCAACCATTCCCGCCAGACCAGCGCCAATCACGATGACTTTCCTGGCAATGCCAGCGTTGCCCAGGTGGTTCCTGAGGTCGGGTTGCGCCAGGGAAAACGCAGTTGCGGCAAAACTACGTTGCAAGAATGTCCTGCGATTGATGGCTTCAGACATAACGTGTCTCTCCTTTTCCTGGTGATTGTAGCTGAGATTCTTGTGTCCGCCAGTAGCGCTGTATATGATGCCGAAAAACCCTAGGAGGCTCTCTATGAAACGAATTGCGGTTCTGGCCGGACTGCTGCTCGTTGGCGCGCTTTCGTTAGCAATGGCGCAA
>JAEUQO010000135.1 GCA_016789605.1 Acidobacteriota bacterium | reverse complement strand
AACGGCCTGCAAATGTGCATTGCCCGGATCAACGGTCGCCATCGTGAAGGGCACGCCGCGTTCGATCAGTTTTTTGGCGTCAGGTAAGTTGATACAAAACTCGCGGGCAACCCAGCCGTTTTGCTCCGCCCATTTGCGTTCGCTGTGATCGGCGGTTCCGCCATAGCAAATTTGTTCGGCGATGTTTAGATGTTCGGCGGGCTTTCGCCAAAACCGACTGATTGTCGTCAACGTCGCAGGCGCGCACGTGACGTGATGCTGACGAATGAACCCGACCGGCAATTGCACGCGCCGTTGTTCCGCCGTCGCGTTGCGCAACCGTTCCGTCACCACTTTGAAAAAGCCATTGTCCAGCCGTTCGCCAAATTTCAGTGCGGTGGCGAAATCTCCGCACAAATAGGCGGCATCAGCGCGACGCCCGTTGTACCAATCCAGGCTGTCTTCTTCGAGCAATGGCGAAAGCTCAACCGCGCGTTCAAAGTTATCGCGCGCCGCTTGATAATCGCCCGCATCCATTTGCAGTTGGGCCAATTGAGCACTGATGGCCGCGCATTCGATTTGTGGTGAAGCCTGACGAAGCAGGTCGAGCGCGTCTGCTTCGCGGTCGAGCAAGCTGAGCAAGTGCCCCACGGATTGCAGCGCGGGCCGATACCAGGGACGCAATTGCAGCGCGTATTCCGCCGCCTTCAGCGCTTCGTCATAGCGGTCTTCCTGTTCCAGCAAAGAAGACTTTTCCACCCAAACCCAGGGATTATCCGCGCATAAGGATTCCGCGCGCGCAATCAATTCATCTGCCGTGTCGAAATCTCGCAACAAACCAAACAGCGCCGCTTTTAACCCAAACCAATCGGCTTGCATCAACGCGTCAGCATTGGGCAATTCGTCAAACTGGCGGGCAAACAACCAGGCGCGCCAAGGCCCGCGCCAATCCCAGACAGCACGCGTGTAGTAATAAATCGCTTCGGCGTGTTGCGGATCATCACGCCAGGCGCGCAGGTGAAGCTTGCGCGCCAGTTTTGGAGCGCCCAACATAATGGCCAATCGCCCGGCCAGTAAACGGGCATCGGTGCCTTCCCATTGCGCCAGCGGTCCTAATTGCAATGCGCGGTCAAAGGCCTGCAAATACAAGCCGCGATTGTATAGCTCTTTGATCGGCGCCAATTCTGTCGTCGAAATAAACATCTTTCGTCAGCAAGCAAAGACAGACTCTCCCACTGCGGGTGGCTGTGGTCTGCCTTGACTGCCCTCCCTCAATTCCCTTCGTCTGATTGTCAAACTTGTGTGGTCTAAGCTGCGGTTGTCGGCTGTTCGGATAATCGCTGTGCCTCTGCTTCCAGTTGGCGGCAATACGCTGCGGCTCCCTCTGCGCCTTCTGCCGGAGCCCAGGGAGCAAACTCCTTGTCTGTGGCCTGGCTGTAGCCGCCGTTTGGCTGTCCTTTTACTTCGTAAATTACGGAATCGGTCAGCGCCACCAGGGAGTGCCAAACGCCCGGGGGAATATCCATTCCCAGACAGCCTTGCTCCCAGGCAAGCAAACGGCTTTGCCCATAATTCACTTGCCCCGCTTCATCAAAAATCAACACGGCCAATTGACCGCGCAGCAAGATGAAGCCTTCGCCTTTGTGTTCATTCGGATGACGATGGGGGCAAACATACGTTCCCGGCGTCAGCGCGTTAAGCATGCGGTGCGCGTGTTCCCAATCGCCCTGGTGCAAGCATTTGATGGCACGGCGGCGCGGCGCAATGCGCGCTTGTGCGATCAATTCATCCAGCAATGCGGTGTTGATGATATGCATCGGTCCGTTAAGTCCTGTGTTGTTCTGTCTTTCACCCGGGGAGTGGACTGAGTCGGCACGGTGAACCAGCGGGCGAGAATGTAGCCTATTTTCAAAAATTGCGCTACCTTGCGCGTGATGCCTGGACAACCGATACCACTGGAAATTGAAGAGTTCCGCGACCGGCACTGGCGGCGCGAAGATGCCGCACGCATCGAAACCGCGCCACAGGCTGAACGCTTTATCGAGGACGTGGGTTTTACGGCCTGCCTGACCGACGCGCGCCAACCTGGACCATCCTTGTATGTTGCTGTTTGCGGTCGCCGCGATGCCGTCATGCCGCGCAACGTACAAAAAGACCCGGAGAGTTCTCACACCTGGGTGCTGAAAGACGAAGTGGTTCGCCGTGGCCGCGTGTATTACGGCAAACTGCCGCGCGGCAAAACCATGTTCATCGCGCCGCGCCTCATTCCCTATTTCAATGCCATCTGGGGAATCCCCAAACGTGACGAGAAAAAGCGGCTGAGTCCGGCAGCGCAAAAAGTCCTGCACGTGTTGCGCAAAGAATGGGAAATGGCGTCTGCCGATTTGCGTGCCGATTCCGGCATTGCCGACCGCAAAGTCTTTACCCAGGCAATAGACGAGCTTCAGTCCGCGATGATCGTCGTGCCTAGCGAAGTGCTGTATCAACCGAAATTCACCTATATCTGGACGCTCGCCGTTGGTCGCTTTCCCGAAGAATTGGCGCAAAAAGTAGATCGCCAAACAGCCTTGCGCGAAATCGCGCGCACTTTTTTGACCGGCGCAGGTATGACTGTGATGGGAGAATTGGCGCGAGTAACAGGCTTGTCGCGTCCCGATGCAGGATTGGGAAATCGTGCTCTCGTCGCTGAAGGCTATGCCGAAATGCTGGAGCGTGGTGTGTATCGGCTCGCGTCGCTGAAAACGCAGACAAAAGAAAACGCTTAACCTCCCTAATACAGAGGGAAAGATGATTCATTCGCCATTTTGCCCTGTTCATTGTCAGCGAGAAGAAAAGCGCTCTTCAGACTGAACAATGAACAAGGCAAACTGAAACATGATGTGCCGCAGAGTTGTTTACGCGCGTGGATTCCAGGTTCCGCGCGCGACCGCCGGGACAAACGAATCCAGGTCTTTCGGGCGAAATTCGATGGTGCGTTCCTGCTCGGCGCTCATATACGCCGTCATCAGCAATTCCGTCACTTCCAGTCCATCGTAGCAGCTAACTTCTGGCTGTTTGCCATCCAGGAAGCAATTTACGAAATAGCGGTTTTCGCCTTCGTAACCATACTCAGCAGTTTCGTTGGCCACCACCGGCATCAAGCCCATTTCGGCGTTTTGCTTTTCGACCAAATCTTCGCCCGCGTCGCCTTGCACGCGACGACTGATAAACAGATTCAGGCTGGTGTTGAGCGAATTGATCGAAAGCGAATATTCCGGTCCCAACAACTCTGAACTGAGCCGCAACCCCGCACCGACGAAACTCCACGAAGTCGTCACCTCAGAGATCAACGGATTGCCCGCATCGTCAATGTATTGAATCGTCGCGCGCGCAAAATCTTCTGACGGGCGTTTACGATAATCCACTTCCTTGCCCATCGTCTGTTGCAAGATGTCTGCGTATTCAGGCCGCGACCATTTCAGGCTGGCAATGGTCGCCGAAACCTTCACCGGTTTGATGCTGTTGCGCGGTTTGGTCGGGTCGGTCAGCAGCAGGCGCGCGACTTCAACCGAATGGCACATCATATCGTTCAGCACGCCGCCGCCGCCCAACTCCCCTTGCCAAAACCAAGGCATATGCGGGCCGCTGTGTTCTTCGGCGCAACGCGCCAGATACGGTCGTCCGGTTAACGCTGCCGCGCGCCGCCACAAAATTTCGCGACCACGCACGACGCCCGGCTCAAACAATTGATCTTCCAGATAACCGTGCAGCAAACCGGTTTCTTCGATCAATTCGATGACTCGTTTGGCTTCGGCGACATTGCGCGCCAGCGGCTTTTCGACCGCCAAACCAACCAGCGAACCTTTGCCGGACTTCAACGCTTTGACGATTGCTTCCAGGTTTTCGATGCGTTTGTGATTCGGCCCGCAAAGCCAAAGCGCGTCAATGTCCGGCGATGCCACCATGTCTTCAATGGATTGAAACGCCTGACAATCGCCGACGCGCAATGAACGCGCCAGGCCTGCCGCCTCTTCAGCGTGCGTGTGATTCGGACTCCAAACGCCTAAAACGTTGGCATCGCGCACTGCAATAAACGACTGGATGTGAAATTTGGTAATGAAACCGCTGCCGATAAATCCGATTCCAAGAGTTTTTTTCATAAGGTTTTCGTGAAGATAAGAGAATCAATCGCCGCATCTAGATCGTTTTTCAATTCGCTTTACGGATTGGCCACAGAGCCACGGAGGCTCAGAGAAATACTTAGAAACTTCTGTGGCTCTGTGTCTCTGTGGCAAAACCCGTACGCCAAAATGAAACCTGATCTAAATGACTTGAGTCAGCAAGCAGCGAGACGTTCAATACGGAGGTTTGACTTCAAGCAAAGCCCGTTGCGCGCGCGACATTCCCTGCAAACGAATGCGCTCGTCTTCATAGCCTGCCAACTCCGCCACGTTGTCTTTGATCTTCTGAATTGCCGTCAAAATGTCATCCACGTCGCGTTCGTCGCCGAGGAAAATCTGATGCGGTAACCAGACAGATTCTTCGTAGCCGGCGCGGACTGCCACAGGGCAATCAAACTTGCGTTTGCTTTGCGCCCAGGCAGGATATTTTTCCGCCGCAAATTCAAACAACGACGAACGATAGACTGCTTCGTAAAAGCGACCATCACAAGGCACGCCCTCTGCCTTCAACGCCGCGACAAACGCATTGCGATGAATGCCGCCAAACTGCTCAGGATGGAATTTGAAAACGTAATGATAGCTGGCTTGTCGTGCAATGCGCGGATCGCGCGGCAAGACAGAAAGCCCTTCGATCTGGCGCAAACCATCTTCCAGTTGTGACGTTCGACGTTCGCGCAAGTCAGTCTGTTCGTCCAATCGTTCCAGTTGCGCCAGCAACACCGCCGCCTGAAATTCCGTCAGCCGGTAATTGTGACCGAGCATTGGCTCGCCTACAGATTCGCGCCGTGGCGGACGTCCGCAGTTGGTCAACCGAATCACTTGATCAGCCAGATTGATATCGCTGGTGATGACGATGCCGCCTTCGCCTGCCGTCATGAGTTTGCTGGTCTGGAAGGAAAAACTGCCCGCGTGTCCGGTTGCGCCTGCGCCACGTTCCTGGCCGGAACTGCGCCAACGCGCGCCGTGTGCATGCGCGCAATCTTCCAACACGAACAAACCGCGCCGCGTGGCGATTTCCATAATCGCGTCCATGTCCGCAAAGCGGAATCCCAAATGCACAGGGATGATCGCCTTGGTTCGTTCGGTGCAGGCGGCTTCGAGCAATGTGACATCCAGGCAATAGGTGTTTGGATCAACATCTACAAACACGGGCACAGCGCCGCAAAACAAAACTGCGGCAGCCGTTCCCTCCCAGGTATACGCCGGCACGATGACTTCATCGCCAAATCCGATGCCCGCCGCTTTGAGCGCCAGCTCCAGCGAAACCGTGCCATTCATCACCGCCACGCCATAACGTGCGCCGTGCGCAGTGGCGAACTTCTGGGCAAATTCGCGCGCCAAATCGTTGGGACAGGGATACCCGCCCCAGTTACGGCTTTCCAGCACGGATTGCAGGCCGCGCGCTTCACGGTCGTCATAAATCGGCCAAGCCGTAAATGGGGTGGTGCGAACAGATGCGCCACCACGCAAAGCAAGATTGAACGTCATGCAGTTCAGGAACCTCGTCAAGTTGAAGTACGGCTCTGGCACGCGTACGGCCAGAGCCAATTAAAAGGTGGACTGGTCAGTTAGCGTTTTAACCACATCCGAATGGAACGCGTGACCATGTCTGACGCATCTTGTTGCACAAAGTGTCCAGCTTTGGGAATCGTCACCAAAGTCAAATCCTGTTCCAGCCAGTCCCAGGTGTTGTTGAGCGCACCGGGCAATAGCGCCGTGTCATCCAAACCGTGAATCATCAACACAGGCATTTTGACCTTCACCACGGGCGAAGTGTCTTCCTTATACGGTTCACGCGGATAGTTGCGCTTGTAAAAATTCAGCATCGCTTCGAAGTCAGAGCGATTGAATGCTTCGATGTATTTCTTTTTTGCTTCCGGGTCTTTCACCCAGAACACCAGTTGCTCAGCCTTGAGCATTTTGTGCGCGTCGGGTTGTTGGAAATTGCGCGCGTATTGGCTGTTCTTTTGCTGCGCAGGATTATTGGCCAGTTCGCGTGACAAACCACGCGGATGCGGCAAATTCAGAATGATAAGCTTTTCGACAAATTGCGGCGCACCTTGCGCCAATCCCCATGACACGGCTCCGCCCCAGTCGTGGCCGACAATGATCGCTTTGTCACGGCCCAGATGTTTGATCACGGCAATCACATCACCAACCAGCAACCGCATGTCGTAATTTTCGATGCCTTTGGGTTTGTCGCTCAGGTTGTAACCGCGTTGATCAATCGCCACACAGTAATAATCCGACGACAGCGCTGCCATCTGATCGCGCCAGGAATACCAGTAATCCGGAAATCCGTGAATCATTACGATCAACGGTTTGTTCTTGTCGCCCAACGCGGCGTAGTGAATTTTGACGCCGTTAGAGTCGGCATATCCGTGTTGCACGCGTGATTCGATGTCTTCCCCAGCCAGGACGGTCAACACCGGCAGACAGAGCACAAACAGACAAAGTGCGAGCGGCAAATGTCGCATGGAGTTCTCCTTGTGAACGAAAAGGTAGGTAATGGATCAGCGAAACAATTTCGCGGCGGGAGTCTATGCGGCAGGTCGAAAACTGTCAAAGGCAGGTTCTGCCAAAAAAGTTTTGCCGCCGCGTGCTCCTTCAGGTGGCAACGCGGCGGCAAACCCCAACCATACGCTCTTCAGACAATCAGCCTATTTGGCCTTGCCCAGCTTCTTTTCCAAGGCAGAAACGTGGTTTTTCGCCACTGCGGCATATGCGCCCGTCGTGCATTGGCGATAGGCATTCAACGCCTGATCTAAACGTCCAAGCTGGTGATACGCCTGTCCTGTCAAATAGTAGATGTCTTTGTTGCCCGGCGAGAGCTGTTGTGCCTGCTCAAATTCGCGCAAGGCCTCGGCATAACGACCTGAGCCTAAGAAAGCGATGCCCTGTTTCAGCACAGCGTCTGCCGTTCGTAGCACGGGCGCAGGAGCCGCTGGCTGTGGCTTTTTCTCTTCATAGGCCACGGGCGCTGCCGGTTTTGGCGTCGCAGCGGAATACGCATTGGGCGCAGTTGTCATTGTTGCTGTATCTTTGTTTGCCAAAGCGGGTGTCGCCGTTGGCGTAGGTTTGCCATCTTTGAGTTTCTTGCCTGTCTCCGGTTTCAGTTCCGCGACAACCAATGTCGGCTCTGGCAACGGAGATTCAGAGGGAACAACTGCCGCAGGCGTTGGTGACAATTCAGCGATGACAGTCGCCGTCGGCGAAGGTTCTGCCAACAAGGCGCTCGTTGTCTCAGGACGGCTCGCTTTGAACGCGTATACGGCTGCTCCCACAACGGCCAACAACAAAACAGGCAACGCAATTGTCAGCCATTTACGACCGCCGCTCGCAGCATTTGCCGGGGCTGCTGCCGCAACTTTCGGTACGCCCGGCGCCACCGCTTTGGCGGAGTCACTCGGCGCAGGCTTTGCCTTTTTCTTGGCGGGCGCAGCAGTCTGTGCGGTTTCTGCCGGTGTCGGTTGCGGTGCGGACAAAACCGGCGGCGGCGGCAAGGGCGCCGGTGTCGCCATCGCAGGCAATTCTTCCGTAAGCGCGGGCGGCGCAAAATTCGCAGGCGTCATTTCTTCCGTCCGCAAATAATCAGACACCACGGGCACTTCAATTGTTTGGCGATTAAGCTGCGTTTTGAGCGGATCAGTCACGACTGGCGGTGGCGGCAGGGGCGGCGGCGGCGGCGCGGGCGGTTCTGCCATAGAAGGGGCAGATTGTGCCGCGGCTTCTTCTGGTGCGAGAAACTCGGTCGGTTGATAGGCAGGAGTCACCGAAATTTCTTGCGTGCGGCGATTGCCTTGCGTCTGTAATGGGTCAACAACTGCCTGCACCGGTTTGGTGTGCCGCTCTTCAACAACTGCGGGTGTGCCGCAACGGCGGCAAAATTTTGCATTGTCAGTTAATTCGGTAGCGCATTGTGTACAACGTCTGGCCATCTATGGTCGTCCTCCTACGGCGCATCATTCCAGGTTTTACCACCCTTGTCACTTTAGACATGCGAAATCATGACCCGAAATCGCTCATGACCGCCAATCTTTTTTTTCAAAACCGAAGGCTTGACAAGCACTGACCTCACGGTCAGTCTACGCGCCGCCTGAACCTGTCTTTTACCTCAAACCACTGCAAGGGAGATTTCACGTTGAGTTGGCAACCGGAAGTTGACGAAATCAAACGTCGTGTCGAATTGGCCAAACAAATGGGCGGCGAAGCCAATGTCGCCCGCCAACACGCCAATGGACGGCTGACCGTGCGCGAACGCATCGCGCGGTTGCTTGACCCCGACTCGTTTCACGAAGTCGGCGCGCTGGCCGACAAAGCCGTCTATGTCGAAGGAGAACTGGCGGAGTTTCTGCCTTCAAATTTCGTCTGCGGTACCGGACGCATCACCGGACTGCGCGTGGTTGTCGGTGGAGATGATTTCACGGTACGCGGTGGCGCAGCCGACGCCGCCATCGGCCACAAAATGAGTTACGCCGAACGAATGGCGCGCGAATTGAAAATGCCGATGGTCCGGCTGGTAGACGGAACAGGGGGCGGCGGCAGCGTCAAAATGTTGGAAACGATGGGCCGAACGTACGTCCCCGCCAATCCGGCCTGGGACCTCATCGTGGCGTCCCTGTCTGAAATTCCGGTCGTGGCAGCCTGCCTGGGGCCGTGCGCAGGTCTGGGCGCGGTGCGCGTCGTCCATTCGCATTTTTCGGTGATGGTTCGCGAAGTCAGCCAGTTATTTGTTGCTGGCCCGCCCGTCGTCGAACGCGGTGTCGGCGAAAAAGTGACCAAGGAAGAGCTGGGCGGTTCGCACATTCATGCGCGCGGCAGCGGCGCAGTAGACAACGAAGTCGAAAACGAAGACGAAGCGTTTGCGCAAATCCGCCTGTTTCTGTCCTACCTGCCGCAAAACGTCTGGCAACTGCCGCCGCGCATCGTCAGCAGCGATTCCGTACAACGCCGCGAAGAAGGATTGCTCTCGATCATTCCGCGCGACCGGCGGCGCAGTTATGACGCCCGACGGATTTTGCAGCTCGTGCTCGACCGCGATTCGTTTTTTGAAATGGGGCGCTATTGTGGCCGTCCGTTGATCACGGGTTTGGCGCGCCTGAATGGTTACGCTGTCGGCGTGCTGGCCAGCGACCCGCAACAAGGCGGCGGCGGTCTGGATGCCGCTGCCAGCGAAAAAATGACGCGCTTCGTTGATCTCTGCGACACATTTCATTTGCCGGTGGTCAATTTCGTTGATCAGCCCGGCTTTCTGATCGGCACGCGCGCCGAACGCCAAGGCACCGCCCGTTACGGCGCGCGCGCCATGGCGGCTGTGTATCAAGCCTCAGTGCCTTGGGTTTCGATCATCTTGCGCAGAGTTTTCGGCGTGGCGGGCGCAGCTCACGGCAACGCGCAAGGGTTGAACTTTCGTTACGCCTGGCCGTCTGGCGATTGGGGTTCGTTACCGATTGAGGGCGGCGTGATGGCGGCCTATAAACGCGACATCGAATCTTCGCCCGATCCCGATGCGCGCCGCCAGCAAATCGAAGACCTGCTGAATGAACTGCGCTCGCCGTTTCGTACTGCGGAAGCGTTTGGCATCGAAGAAATCATTGATCCGCGTGACACGCGCCGGTTGCTCTGTGACTGGGTCGAACTGGCTTACGAACTGCTTCCCAACGAACTGGGCATTAAACGGCGCGGAATGAGGCCTTGATGATGACTTCCCTGTTTCCCAATCCCAAGCCGGTAATCGGTATGATTCACGTCGGAGCGCTGCCCGGCACACCGGCCAACACACAATCCGTTGCGGAAATCACTGACCTGGCGGTGCGCGAAGCGGCGCTGTACCGTGACGCAGGCGTTGACGGCATCGCCATCGAAAACATGCACGACGTTCCGTATCTGCGCGGAAACGTCGGCCCCGAGATCGTCGCGGCAATGGCTGTGATTGGACAGGCGGTAAAACGAGAAAGCGGTTTGCCTGTCGGCGTTCAAATTTTGGCCGGAGCCAATCTGGCGGCAATGGCTGTCGCGCACGCGGCCAAGCTGGATTTTATCCGCGCCGAAGCGTATGTCTTTGCCCACGTCGCCGATGAAGGATTGCTGCAATCGTCAGCAGCAGAACTGCTTCGCTATCGCAAACAGATCGGCGCAGAACGCGTGCAGGTTTGGACGGATGTAAAAAAGAAGCATTCTTCGCACGCCATCACCGCCGACATCAGCCTGGGCGCAATGGCCGAGACGGTGAAGTTCATGCGCGGTGACGCCGTCATCATTACAGGCAGCGTCACGGGCGACGCGCCCAAACTGGCCGACGTCGCAGAAGCCAAAGGGCATTGCCATTTGCCTGTGTTATTAGGCTCTGGCGTAGACAGTCAAAATCTCGCGGAGTTTTTTCCCGCCGCCGACGGGTTCATCATCGGCTCACATTTCAAAGTAAACGGCCATTGGGCCAATACCGTAGACGCCGGGCGCGTGCAACAGTTCGTATCGCAACTGCGCCAGCTTCGCCAATCACTCTAATCGCCGGAGGAATCCCCTATGCGGCTGCATCGTGCGTTCATCTTTGCCTGGCTGTTGTTCCCGCTGGCCGTTCTCGCGCAACAAGACCAGGTCCCCGCCAACCCCATCACGCTCATTCGCGTCGGACAGGAGCAAACCCAAGCCACCAAAATCAACGAGGCGATCTTTCAGGCCATCGGATTTAGCAACACGTTCCTGATCACGACCGAAGCAGGCAACGTGATCATTGATACGTCCATGCCATTCAATGCGACGTTGCACAAACGCTTGTTGACGGCGGAAAACGCGGGGCCGATCAAATACATTATCCTGACGCACGCGCACGGCGATCACACCGGCGGCCTCACGGCCTGGAAACAACCCGGCACGCAAATCATCGCGCACAAACAACACGCGGAATTTCAGCATTATATGGCACGGCTGAATGGCTTTTACGCCTTGCGAAATGCCGCGCAGTTTTCCTTGCCGATGCCTGCCGCCCCTGCCGCCTGGCCGGGAAATTATGGCGCCAAGATCGAACCGACGATCATGTTCGACGACAAATACGAATTTGAACTTGGCGGTGTGAAGTTCGAATTGCTGAGTACGCCGGGCGAAACATACGACCATTTGACGGTCTGGTTACCGAAATACAAAGCGGCCTTTGTGGGCGACAACTACTACGATTCCTTCCCCAATATCTACACACTGCGCGGCACACAACCGCGCTGGGCGTTGGATTACATCAATTCGCTGAACAAAGTGCTGGCGCTCAAACCCGAAATCCTGATTCCCAGTCACGGGATGGCCGTTTTCGGCAATGCGGAAATCACCAAACGCGTCACGCGCTATCGCGACGCCATCCAGTATGTACATGACGAAACCGTCAAAGGCATGAATGCCGGCAAAGACGTTTGGACACTAATGAATGAGATCAAACTGCCGCCCGCGCTCGACATCGGCGAAAGCTACGGCAAATTGTCGTGGTCAGTGCGAGGAATTTACGAAGGCTATGTGGGATATTTCGATCTGAATCCGGCGACGATGTACGAACAACCGGCCAAAGCCATCTACCCGGACGTCGTCAAACTGGCGGGCGGCCCTGAAACCATCGCCAAACTGGCAATGGAGCGCGCGCAAAACGGACAAGCCGTCGAAGCGTTGCACTTAAGCGAAATGGCCTTGACCGCCGAAGCCAACAATCAAACCGCGCTGCAAGCGCGACTGAAAGCATTGGAAGTCTTGCGCGCTCGTTGCCGCAATAGCAACGAGCGCGGCTGGCTCGATTTCAGCATCGCCCAAACCAAAAAGGCGCTGAGCGAAAAGAAATGATCGCCTTATTGCAGCTCTGGCGCACGATACAACTCCAGATTGGTGATCGTTGGGCAAGCCTTGGCCTCTTCGATCACCAGCTTCAGCTTGCTGGTTTTGATGGTGGGAAAGCGCAGGATTCGTTTGTAACCGATGGTCGTCTGACTGGCGACCGGCGTAAAGCCGTTCCCGTTCCACGTGTGCAGCGAAAACTTTTTCACGCGCTGTCCTAGGGCGATGTTTTCCTGCACGACAAAACGATTACACTCCACTTCCCGGCCTAAATCCAATTCCAAAGTCGCTGACGTTACGCCGTCATCCGTCGCCCAATACGTTTGCGATTTGCCATCCAACACATTTTCGGCGGCAAACGATTTGTCTTTGCCGCGCACGTTAGACGCAGTGACTTTGCCTGCTGCCAGATTGGTTTTGAACGCAGCATCGCGCGCTTGTTTGAATTCCAGCAAACGCCGCTCGTCATTTTCGTTGACCAAACCGCGCCGATCCACGCCGATATTGAGCAACAAATTGGCGTTGCGCCCAACCGAACCGTAATAAATCTCCATCAATTGCGCGATGGATTTCACCTTGCTGTCTTCGTTGGCGTGATAAAACCAGCCGGGCCGAATGGACACGTCGCATTCCGCAGGCAGCCAGGTTGTGCCGTCTTCATCGCCGACCGTCAGCCGCTTTTCGTCGGCAAAGCCGGGGAAGGTCCCTTCGTTGTCGCGCGGCGACCAATTGGTTTCTCCGGCAAAGCCTTTTTCGTTGCCCACCCAGCGAATGTCCGGCCCTGCATCGCTGAAGATAATCGTTTGGGGTTGCAGCTTTTTGATGGTGTCGAAAAAGCCCCAGAAGTCATAGACCATGCGTTTTTTGCCGTCGTTCGCACCGTCCAGCCAGGATTCAAAGACTTCACCGTAGTTGGTCAACAGTTCGCGCCACTGTTCTTTGTAGACGCGGTTGTATTTCGGCATACCGTAAAGCGGATGGTTGCGATCCCAGGGTGAAATGTACACACCAAATTTCAGCCCGTATTCACGACAGGCCGCAGAAAGCTCTTTGAGCACGTCGCCGTTGCCGTCACGCCACTTGGATTTTTTGACCGAATATTCCGTTGTCGCCGAAGGCCACAGACAAAATCCGTCGTGATGTTTGGCCGTGATGATGATGCCTTTCATGCCAGCGGCTTTGACAACGCGCGCCCACTGTCGGCAATCGAGCGCCGTCGGGTTGAAATTGTCCGGGTGCGCCCGGCCTTCGCCCCACTCGTGGTCAGTAAAGGTATTCATCCCGAAATGGATGAAGGCGTAATACTCCAGATTTTGCCACGCCAGTTGTGCGCTTGAAGGCAACGGGCCAACAGGTTTTGGCGGCGCGACTTTAGCGGAATAACCGGCAGTCGCCAGCGTCAGACACAATGCGAGAAGAAGAAGCTTCCTGATTGTCATAAGGTTTCTGCGAAATGATTTTAGAGACGGCCGTCAGGCAAACGATCCGTTTTCAGAACGACAAGCTGCTCAGCCGTAAAAGGCGGGTCAAATAATTCCGGCGCTTCGTGAAAACAGCGAAACAGGTCTGCGATGAAGTGCAATCGCTCTGCCAGGTTGGCCCAATCCACCGCGCCAGAGTCGCGCAAACTATCCGTCGTCGGATCAATCCGCCGCA
>JAEUQO010000110.1 GCA_016789605.1 Acidobacteriota bacterium | reverse complement strand
GGCGCGAATTTCAATCGCGAACCGTTTTTCATCCTCGCCTACGAACGCAATCAATAACACGTCAACCGCGTTCAGGCGGTTTTCACTGGCGGAATTGAATAGGTGACGGTGGCGTGTGCGACGGGTTCTTCATCGCCCTCGGAAAACATTGTCACGTCGCCGACGGCCAGACGCGCGCCGAGTTTGAGCAAACGCGCCTGCGCAATCACATCCGTCGGCGCAGGTTTACGCAGAAAATTGATGTTGAGATTGGTAGTCACAGCCAACGCCACCGGCCCCAGATGCGCCAGCAACAGCGAATAGATCGCCGTGTCAGCCAACGTCATCAGCGTAGGGCCAGAGATCGTGCCGCCCGGGCGCAGATGCAAATCGCTGTAAAACAAGCGCAATCGCATGGCTCGTTCGCCGACGGTTTCGATCCGAAAACGGAAGCTGTCTCGTAACGGGAAGTGCTCGTCATAAAACGCCTCCAGTTCTGCAATGGTCATTTTGAGCATCGTGGGTTCCTGAGTCAGGCAGTGGTGAAATCAGTTGAAAAATCAAAACAGACTGGGCTGGGCGGGTTCAAAATCGCGTGCGAATGACGACGCGGTGTCGCCCGCGGGCAGGATGTGTTCGACGGCGATGCCTTGTTCGACCAGCGTGCGCGTAATCAGCCAATAACGATGACAATGTTTGTAATCAGCTTCGGCACACATGAACGCAACGCGCTGTTGCCCGGCAAGCGCCAACAACTGTTTGATTCCGGCCTGAAAAGCAGGCGCGGCGCGCAACAAATCGTAATCCACCTTGCCGTTCGGCAAATAAAACTTGGCCTCTGCCGGTTTGCCGCCAATGCGATCTCCCAGAAAGTGATAGGCCAGCCCCTGTTCAGTAACTGCCTGCTGTAACGCTTCGCGGCGAAATTGCGGGTTGTAACGGCTGTAGGGTTGGCTGCGCGTATCAACCAAAACGGTGATCTGGTAACGCTGTAACAGCGCCAGAAACGCTGCGATGGAGATGTTGCTGTGACCGATGCTGTAAAGAGTCATGCCTCAACATCCTCCCAATGCCGCACATGAAAATCGGCCACGATGGGCAAGTGATCAGACGCGACCAGCGCTTTGCGGCTGCGATGCAAATGTGCGCGCTGCAATTCCAAATCCTGGTCGTAATAAATGTGATCCAGATGCAAAAACGGCAACACGCCGGGATAGGTACGCGCGCGTTGCATACGCACGCGAATGTCCGCGCTTTGAAAATGTTCGGCCAATAGTTGCGAGGCCAGCCCGCGCACCCATTCATTGAAATCGCCCAGCATCACGCGCGGCCCGCGATGATCGCCGCTGTGCAAAATCGCGTCGTCAAACAATTTGCGCGCCTGCTTGCGCCGCTCAAAAAATGAAGTGCCCAGATGAACGTTGTAAACGTGCAAGCGATGCTTTTGGTGCAGATCAATGTCTACGCGCAAACAACCGCGCTGTTCCTTGCCCTGCACGCTGATGTCGTGATTGATCGTGTTGTTGATCGGCCAACGGCTAAGCACGACATTGCCATACGCGGCTTCGCCCAGCTTGCGATTTTCGCCCAACCGGTAATCCACGCCCAATTCGCGCGCGATGAAATGCGCCTGATCGTCGTGGCTTTCTTTACCGGGTAAACAGAGCACTTCTTGCAACGCGATAATGTCGGCGTCTACTTCCTGTAAAACCTCGGCAATGCGCCCCGGAGACACGCGTCGATCAAGCCCACGGCATTTGTGAATGTTGTAAGTAACGATGCGAAATTTATTGATCTTGCGCATTTCGGTTTATTCCCCGGGCGCGGCTTCAGGAGACGGCGAGTCCGGCGAACCGGTGGCAGCGGTAACAGGCGCAGGAATATCTTCTGCTGACTCTTCGCGCGCCAGCCGTCGGCCTTCGCGATGCAATGCCCAGGCGCGCAAAAACAGCGACAACGCCACCCAAAGCCCCAAGATGGCAAACGGCCAGGCAATGCCACGCGGCCAGAAAATCGCAATCAAGGCCAAACCAACCAACAACAATCCAGCCGCGCTGAGCACGCGCGCCTCTGCCGGTCCCAAGACCCGATGATTGGTAACGGCGGCTCCCACGGTGTTGCCGATGCGAATGGCTCCGGCGGCAACGCGCGAAGTGCTGCCGTTTGCCAATCGTGTGCGCAATCGGCGTTTTTGCGACTTATGAGTTTGCAAAACGCGCCTACGTGACGTCAGCACAATCTCCGTCGCATTGGTCAGATCGTCCAGGTACATCTGTTCCATCGCCTGTCCAAAAGCCGTGTCTTCGACCACGACATCCAGTTCGTAATTGCTGATCCAGCTGGCCAGATTGAGATTTGTCGAACCGACGCGCGCCCAGAAACCATCTGCCACGGCAGTTTTGGCGTGCAGCATTGGTCCATTCCACTCAAACACACGCACGCCGGCTTCGAGCAACGCGCGATACCCCGAACGCGACAACGCGCGCACCACCGGAATATCCGTCGCTTGCGGCACCAGCAAGCGCACATCCACACCATCGGAAGCCGCCGCGCGCAACGCCTGCACGTAAGGCGTGGTCGCCGCAAAATACGCATCTGTCAGCCAAAGCGTGCGCCGCGCCGAAGCCGCAATCATTTGATCCAGCCGGTACAATCCCGCCGTATTTGGCGCACCGGCCACCACACGCAAAGAAACCTCGCCCGCAGTAGGAATCTCTGCGCTCGTGGGCAAAATTTCTGATGGCAAGGCGTCACCCGTTAGCGCCCACATTTGCGCAAAGGCTTGTTCAATGTCGGCCACGGCTGGCCCGCGAACTTCAACGCCTGTATCGCGCCACGGCTCAATGCCCCGCGCAGGGTCTCCGACCCACATATGGCCGACACACAAGCCCGTCACAAATCCGACCCGGCCGTCTACCGTCAGCATCTTGCGATGATCACGGCTCAGCCAGCCAAACGGACTGTCAAACCGCAGTGGATTGAAGCAACGAACATCAATGCCGCCGTCGCGCAGCACGCGCCAAAATTGATTTGAAGTGGCATTGAGCGCACCGACCCAATCGTAAATGAGGCGCACTTGAACACCGGCTTGCGCCTTGGCCAGCAAGGCGTCGGCAAACAGCTCTCCTTGTTCGTCTTCGTGAATGATGTAGCTTTCAAAATGGATGGTTCGCTCAGCCGCCTGGATGGCTGCCAACCAGGCCGGGTAATTTTCCCGCGCATCCCGCAACAACCGTACGTCATTGCCTGAGATGAGCGGCGCGCCTGCCGTGCGCGTAACCGCACGCTCTGCCAGCATGCGCCGCAGGACTGCTCGTCCTTGTCTGGGAGGAGGAGAAACCGCTGTACTCATGTTGCTCCTGAACGTAACTCAATCTTTGACCATTCGATTACAGCCCGCGCTCGGGCCTTCGTCAAGGGCGAGACTTTGGCTAGCTCAGAACACCACGTGAAGATTGGGATTTTGCTTTGAGAAGACAAGTGACGGAAGGAATCGGCCTGACCGGCAAAAACACCAAGAGGGCCACAGACCCAGCCAATTTGTTAGAACGCGGCCTTGCGCGGAATGCCGCGTCTGCCAAAGCGACATTACAAACCGTGCTCGTCCAAACAGGCTGGGCCTGAAGCCCTTTCCCAAGGCTCACGGAAGCACCGGTCGCTTTTGACCAGAATTTCCTGCCAAAACTCTGGCCAAATGCGCCGCGTGTGCCCCGCGAACGGGAACCTTAAAAAAGCTGAGAGAAAGATCGCGTGGTGCTGCAATCGCAGAGACAGGCCCTAAATCGCAAGCGCAAAGAAGCGGGGCGCATCTGGGGGAGGTTTCCCGACTTTTCCTTGCCAATGAATTCAAAGCCAACGACTGACACCCACACGGGCGCGCACAAAACGCACCGCCCGGCTGAAAGACGCAAATCTACACAAACATTTAATTTTAACGGCTACGCCACCTCTGCCTCGCAGCCTCGTTTTCGCTCTCTGCTTGGTAAATCGGATTTCCGCGCCGATCTCCCTCACCCAAAGTAGAAAAAAATAGAAAATTGCTGGAATAATTTTTCTTTGCTAGACTGCCATTTGTTCGCACCCAATCTAATCAATCTTAATGTCAACCGACTGCACATAATGCTTCCCGTTTCAGCAAGGAGAGAATAAGAAGGAAATGGCCGAGAGCGTGACCCGATTGCTCGTGCAATGGGAGCAGGGTGACCAAGCCGCGCTGGATCACCTTATCCCATTGGTGTATGGCGAGTTACGGCGTTTGGCGCGCAGTTATCTGCGGCGCACCGCTCCCAATCAGACGCTTCAGCCGTCTGACCTTGTGCACGAAGCCTTTCTCGCCCTGGTTGAACAAGAAAACTTGCACTGGGAAAATCGGGCACAGTTTTTTGGTTTGGCAGCAACCTTGATGCGTCGGATTCTGGTGGATCACGCGCGTCGGCGACACGCCGCAAAACGTGGCGGCGGTGAATACAACGTTTCGCTCAGCGAGGCCGATCGTCTGGGACAACAGCCCGCCATGAACCTTCTCCTGCTGGATGACGCGCTGCAAAAACTTGCATCCTTTAAACCACAACACAGCCGCGTCGTCGAATTACGCTTCTTTGGCGGACTGACCATTGCCGAAACGGCAGCAGTTCTGGGTATCTCCCACGCCACAGTGGAGCGCGATTGGAATTTTGCACGTGCCTGGCTGCATCAACAGGTCAGCCAATAAGACGCCCCTGAGACGACGATATAAGAGTAGAAGTACTCCCCCACGATGAACAGCTTTGACCGCTGGCAAAAAATCGAAGACCTTTTTCACGCGGCCTTGTCTCATCAGCCTGCGGAACGCGAGGCGTTTCTACGCGCGGCCTGCCCGGAACCGGAACTGCGCGCACAAGTGCTGGCTCTGCTGGCCGCCCATGAAACACCGGGTCATTTCCTTGATGAACCTGTCGTTCCCACGTCAGACCAGCTCCCAAGCGAACTAAATATCAACTATGCCGGGCAAACCATCGCCCATTACCGCGTGCAACAATTGCTCGGCAAAGGCGGCATGGGCGAGGTTTATCTGGCGACAGACACACGATTGGGTCGTCAGGCAGCGCTCAAAATTCTGCCCGTGGATTTCGCGCAAACGCCCGACCGGCTACGACGGTTTGCGCGCGAAGCTCGCACTGTTTCCGCACTCAATCATCCGAACATCGTCACCATTTACGATGTCGGTCAGCACGAACAAACCCATTACATCGCCACGGAATTCGTTGCCGGCAAAACGCTGCGCGAATATCTGGGCGAACGCCGTCTGGAATTATCCCAGGCGTTGGATTTCGCCACGCAAATCTGCGGCGCGTTGGCCGCCGCGCACGAGGCAGGCGTCGTGCATCGCGACATCAAGCCGGAAAACGTCATGGTGCGACCTGATGGATATGTAAAGGTGCTGGATTTCGGCTTGGCCAAGTTGATAGCCGCTCCTGTTACGCCGTCTGATTCCAGCGCTCAGGCACACGCACACAGCGAAACGCAACCCGGCATCATCGTCGGCACTATCAGTTATTTGTCGCCCGAACAGGCGCGCGGTTGGCCGGTGGATGCGCGCACAGACTTGTTCAGCCTGGGCGTCGTGTTGTACGAAATGCTTGACGGAGAGCGCCCCTTTCAAGGTCCGACCTCCAGCGACACATTGGCCGCCATTTTGAAAAGTGAGCCCGCCCCATTGCCTGGCGTCCCACCGGAATTGCAGCAACTGGTCAGTCGCGCACTGCAAAAAGAGAAAGAGAGCCGCTACCAAACTGCCCACGAATTGCTCGCCGATTTACGCGCCTTAAAACAAGACCTGGAAGTATCGGCCCGGCTGGAACAGCGCAGCCGCTCATTTGCAACCACACAATTTCGCCCGGCGAGTTTGCCTTGGAGACGTTATGCGCTGGCGGCAATGTTGGTTGTCTTGCTGGGCGCGGGAGCCTGGTGGTGGTATGCCCAGCGCGGCGCATCAACCGGTTCGCAACCGACCGTGTGGCAAGCCGCGCCGCTGACCAACTGGCGCATTGAATTGGGTGAAGGTTCGCTCAATTGCACGCTTTCTCCCAATGGACAGATGCTGGCTTTTTCCGCCATCCGCAACGGACGTTCGCAAATTTGGGTCAAACAGACTTCGGACGGAGACCCACTGCCGATTACCAAAGACGAATGGAACAACACTTCGCCGTTGTGGTCGCCGGATGGGCAACATCTGGCCTTTGTCTCAAAACGCGGCGAACAAACAGGAATTTGGCGCATTCCGGCCTTGGGCGGAAGCCCTTCGCTAATGACGGAGTTGGGAACGGCAAGGCCCAGATTGCGGCACTGGTCCGCGGACGGCGCGACGATCTTTTACGAAATGTCTTCGCAGTTGTTTGCGTTCACGATAGCAACCGGGCAGGCAACGCCCGTCACCAGTGACGAAGTCAATCGTCAGCAAGGCAGGGATTTCGCACTCTCACGCGATGAAAAACGGCTGGTCTATGTTGCAACGACCGACGGGCAAATGGACCTCTGGGCGCAAAACCTGGATGGCAACGGCCCTGTTCGGCTGACCAATGATGCTGCCGCTGACCGTTCTCCATTCTGGCACCCTGACGGCACACGCATCATTTACAGTTCGGTACGCAACGGCATGCATCAGGTGTGCGAAGCATTTCTGGATGGCCGACCGCCACGACAATTGACCTTTGGCGAAAGCAACTACCTCGTTCTGGGCGTTGCAGTCGGTAATGACGGCGCCAAAATTCTTTGCAGCGGCACACGCGAAGAATCTGATTTGTGGCGCGTCAATCTGGCCAACGGCGAAGAACAACAATTGACCTCGGATTTGAACTTTGAGTTGTGGCCGGAAATCTCGCCGGATGGTAAGGCGCTGGTGTATCAAACTATCAAAAAAGTGCAAGGCGGAGATATCAGCACCAGCACGGTGATGCTGCGCCGTCTAACCGGCGAGGAACAGCCCACGCAATTGATCGAACAAGGCTATAACCTGCGCTGGTCGCCAGATGGTAAGCAACTGGCGTTTTTGCTGTTCAAAGACGAGGTCGAAAGCATCTTCGTGCGCGATTTGAACAACGGTACGGAAAAACGCGTTACCCAAAAAACCGTCTTTACCAGTGGCTATTCCCTGCTGCCGTACTTGCGCCACCAGCCGCAAGATTACGACTGGTCTGCTGATGGTCAGCGTCTGGCTTACGTCGCCCTGCTCGACAATGAGCTGCAAGTGCGCAGCGCCAGTCTTTCCAGCGCCAACGAAGTAACCCTGCTGCGCACGACACAACCGCACGAATATTTTTATGGTCCTCGCTGGTCCCCAGACGCCCAGCACATCGCCGTGGTGTCGTCTGCCCCGACGGCCACAGACACGCGCAAGACGAACTGGAGCGTGCAGGTCAGTGACACCAAAACAGCACAATCCCAAACATGGTTTCAAACCGTGGGCATTGTGCGTTTGCTGGGCTGGGCGACATCCGGTCAAGAGTTACTCATCGCTTTAACCCCGGAAAATCAGATGCGCACCGTGAGCGCGCAGCCGGTACAAGTGCTGGCCTTATCGCTGACGGGCCAAGCACCGCGCACGATTTGTCTGTTGCCGCCAGCCAAT
>JAEUQO010000065.1 GCA_016789605.1 Acidobacteriota bacterium | reverse complement strand
TGAAGATTCAGTGATAAAAATCTGGGACGCACACAATGGACAATTGTTGAAAACCCTGGAAGGACATTCTTATCACGTTACTTGTCTTGCTTGGTCTCCCGATGGCAAACGGCTTGTCAGTGGCAGCAAAGACAAAACCATCCGATTCTGGAATGTGGAGCTTGGCCTGGAAGCGATGTCGCTAAAAGCACATACCGACACAATTACCTCTCTGGAATTTTCAAACGATGGTCGTCTGTTGGTTTCTGGAAGCTGGGATGGAACAGTTCGTTTTTGGCGCGCGCCATTAGAAAACGAAATCCGCACATTGCCCGTGCGTCATTGAGTCAGTCACCAACCTGCCTGCTTTATTCAAACACCAGCAAAATAATTCCCGCCGCGTGAGCTGTTTTTCCCGCCTCGCTCGCACTTCATTCCGTAAAAGCAAAAAAACACTTTGGCTCTGCATCCGCGAATCTATCGGAAAATCGTTCGTTTGCGTCCCAGCCAAAGAGCAGCGTCCTCAAACTCAGTAGGGCATGTTTGCACGTTGAACGCTATCGGGTATCCGTCATCACAAACCGCATGGCGAGATGCCGTGCCCGTGATTGACCCTGATGGACAAACGTTACGACTGCTTGGTCATCCGGTGATGGAACGGTGGGAAGAACCGTACATGAAAAAACTGGCCGCCATCGCCACTTCCAAAGCCTCTGGTTTGGCTACTGGGGGGGGGCAGTATTGGAACTCGGCTTTGGCTTGGGTATGTCGGCGCAATTCATTCAAGAGCATTCGCCAGCGCATCACGTCATCATCGAAATGAATAGGGCGATTGCCGAAACCGCGCGGCGGTTCGCCTATGGGCAATCGGGCAGAGTGGCCATCTTTGAAGGAACGTGGCAAGACATTGTGCCCTTGCTGGCCAGCGAAAGTTTCCACGGCATTCTGTTCGACACTTACGGAATGTCAGAAGCCGATGTGTTCCGCACGTTTACTCCGTTTTTGAAGCAGGCTTATCGCTTGCTCGCGCCGGGCGGAACGCTGACTTACTTTTCGGATGAAGCGGCGTGGTTCAGCGATGAACACTTGGCCGCTTTGCGTGAAGCCGGATTCAGCCGGATCAACGGTGAGTTGGTAAATGTTGCGCCTCCTACAGATTGTTTGTACTGGCGGCAGCCGACGATTCTGGCGCCAACCATCGAAAAGTAATGCGAAAAAAGCCCACAAACTTATGCAGAACCTGTTTCCACTGAGTTGCCTGATAGTGCTGACGCTGTGTTCGGGCGTGTTCGACGCGCAAGGGTTCATTTACGCCTCGCAAGCCTGGAAAGACGGTGCGCTGGTGAAAACAGCGGCGGTGAAATCCATCGGATTCTTTTTTGTCGGTATGACGTTCTACCTGGTTTCGTTGCGCTTTCAGCAAAAAGTTCGCGTTGTTTCGCCAGAGTTACAAAGCCTGTTTTGGTTTTCTGTGACGTTGGTCGGAGTGGCAATTATCAACGGCAAATTCGTGCAGTGGTCGAGCCTGGATCGCCTGATCGCAATTTTAACTCTGTGCGGCATCGGCTGGCTGCTTATTCGAACTGGAGAGTGATGGAAATCAACGCATACAACCCGAATATTTACGATCAACTGTGGAATCCGCAGGAGTATCTGCGCGAATACTACAGCCATGACTTCATCCCAGACGACGAAGAAGCCTTTCAGCAACGGCTGGTGGCGTTCCTTAAATGCGGAGGCCGCACGTTTGCGCGGGCGATTGATGTCGGTTGTGGGCCGACTGTGCATCTGCACACGGCACTTGCGCCTTATGTCGGCGAATTGCATCTGGCCGATTACCTGTCCGCAAATCTGAACGAGATTCAAAAATGGCTGCGCGATGAACCGGAAGCCCATAACTGGGACATCAATATCAAGCACGTGCTCGAACTGGAAACTTTATCGCAGGCGACCCCGGCAGACATTGAAGCGCGCAAACAGTTGATGCGGCAAAAGGTTACGGCCCTGAAACATTGTGATTTGCGGCGTTCGGATCCACTTGGCAAAGGCGCGAAATACGATCTGGTGCTGTCGGCTTATTGCGCGGATGCGGCGACGCAATCAAAAGAAGAATGGCGGCAAATGATCGGCAGTCTGCTCTCGCTTTGCGCTGAAGGGGGCGTAGCGATTCTGCTTTCCGCTTGCCAATCCCGGCAATACCAGGTTGCGGACAAATCGTTTCCTTTCGCGAGCGTGGATGGAGCGGACATTGCGGCGGCACTCGCCGCAGCAGGATTCGATCCGCTCCGGACGACACTTGAAACCGTTTCGATCAAAACCTGGGCGGAACTGGCTTTTGACAAGATTGTGATTGCCATCGCCGCCAAGCACAGCTCGCAGGCATCTTGACGAGTCAGATCAACCCCACGCAATTGTCATAGCATAAATAGATTTAGTCGCCATGTTTCTAAAAAACATCTTCAACCTCACACAACATTTACCCACGCCGCTGTTGGTCTTAGACACCGCCAAAGTGCGCGACAACATAGATCGCATTCGTCGCGCACTGCCCCAGGCCGAATTGTTTTATGCCGTGAAATGCAATCCCGATCATCGGTTGCTGGAAGCGGTGCAGATGGCGGGTGCCGGGTTTGAAATCGCCTCGCGCAGCGAAGCCGAAACCGTCCTGCAATTAGGTGTCGCGCCGGAGCGAATTATTTGTCTGCATCCCATTAAAGCGCCGGAATTTTTGCGCTTTCTGCATGGGCGCGGCATTGACGTGCTGGCGGCGGACGGCGTTCACGAACTGGACAAAATTGCCGAACACGCGCCCGGC
>JAEUQO010000057.1 GCA_016789605.1 Acidobacteriota bacterium | reverse complement strand
CGGGTGTTCATCACAAAAATCCCCTCTTTCGTGGCTTCAGGTTCACAAATGGAATTCGTCACAACTTCACTTCGACTTTCGTTGCGCCAATCAGTTTGGCCAATCGTGCCAGCGCTTCGTTCAACTCGTTCTTGCGGGCTTTGGTCACTTTGATTTTGGGCTCCCAGAACACATTGCGAACTGCCAGCGTGTCGCGGTCGCGCTGAAATTTCGGATCAATGCGTCCGATCAATTGCTCGCCTGCCAAAATGGGCAACACATAATACCCGTACTGTCGTTTTGGTTCGGGCACGAAGGCTTCAAAGCGGTAATCAAAACCAAACAGCCTTGCGACACGAGAGCGATCCCGGATGACTGGATCGAATGGCGAAAGCAGTCGCATACGGCCAGGCGCGGCGGGCAGTTTCCGCAACCGAGATTGCCAATCGCTCAGCGCAAAGCTGGCGCGCGGCGGTTCGCCGTTGGCGGATTCGACCAGCACCGCCACGATCTCGCCAGACTTGGCCGCGTGTTCACACCACTGCCGCGCTTGCGCGAGCGTGATGGCGTGCCAGAAATCTGCGACTTCTTTGGGCGTGGCGATGACCAATCGCTCAAACGCCGTGCGGCAAGCCCACGCGATGTGTTCGGCTTCGGTGGGTGTCGTGCGTGTGGTGACCGCAGGCAAAACGCGCTCAGCCAGGTCATAAACCTTCTGAAATTTCTCCCGCCGCGTCACCAGCAATTCACCTGAAAACCAAAGGTATTCGAGCGCGACTTTTTGCGGCTTCCAATCCCACCAGCCGCCCGATTTGCCTTTGCGTTCGTGCGCAAAATCCTGTGAACGCAAGGGCCCTTCGCGGGCGATGCGCTCGCGAACGTGCGCGAGCAAACGCTCAGGCTCTTTTGCCAGCCGTTGGGTCAACCAGCGGTTGCGCAATTTGCTGGCATATTGCGCAAAGCGCGGTTTCCAGTGTGCAAACCAGGCAGTTGGAATTGCGGCGGCATCGTGCGTCCAATGCTCAAACAACAACCGATCTTTTTCGAGCAAACGCGTGAACTGTTCGTGGCGATACCCATCCAACCGGCTGCCCAGCGTCAGGTGATGCGCGCGCTCGACGTAGTTGATTGAATCAAGCTGCACAAATCCCATTTGCGCAATCAGTTTGGCGAGCGTCGCGGAGGTGACTTTGCGCGCGGGATCGGCAAGCAAACCTTGCGCGCCGAGAAACAGACGGCGCGCAGCTTCGGTGGAAATCAGCGGGAGAGTCATCAGTTCGTCAGGATCGTTTTTCAGATCATAGCGTTCATCTATCCTGTCCAGTTCGAGATAGTGAATCTACCGACAGCGCGCGGATGGCTTACGCGCGGCTATTGCTTGCCGATACGTTGCAGGTCTAAATCCTGAAAGTCAAAACTAAAGTCTATATTGGGCGAGATGCCTTTCATCTTGATGGATTGCGCTTTGCCTGTTTCATCCAAGGCAAACATCGCAAAGGCGTCGCAATTCATGGCTTGGTATTCCCATTTGATGGCAAAGGTATTGGCGTTGTAAAAGGCCATCGGGCCATTCAGCTTGGGCGAGCGATATGACTTGAACCAGAGCTGCTTGTCTTTTTCAAAGACTTCGACTTTCCCAAACCATTTGTCTTCGTAAATCCCGATGTAATCGGCATTTTTAACCGGCGTATTTTTGGCAGCGGCAACGGTTTCCCATACTTTTTTCGTGACCTCGTCGCCCTGCGTTCTTTGCTGTCCCAGCGAGTCGCTGATCTTTTTGACCCAGCCAAAATCATCCAGCCCCAGGTAACTGTCCGCGATGGTATTGGCAACTGCCGAAAATAGACCGCCGCCGCCATTTTCGGTATTGGTTAAGATGACGATGCCCAATTTCAAATCGGGATACATCTTTACAATCGAGAGCATACCGGGCAAACCGCCAGTGTGCGAAACCTCCAAGTTCCCTTTCTTATCCGTCAATCCCCAGCCCAAACCATAGCCGTTGAAATGCGAGTTGTATCTGGGGTTGGGATTGGTTGGCAGAACGGTATGCAACCGCCACATCTCATTTTGGTTTTTCAAAGCGAAAAGACTCGCTTTGAGTTCGTTGCCATACTTGCCTTTGTTGAGGTGCATCAGCACCCACTTTGACAGATCAGCGACGTTTGAAAAGATACCGCCCGCCGCGCTGGCCATCCCGATGTCGTAAACCTCAATCGTCTTGATCGTCCCTGATTCTGATGAGTGCGGCACGGCCAAATTGCTTTTATCTTTGCGCAGATTGCCGACAAATGTACGGTTCATTTGCAACGGTTCAATGATGCGCTTTTGGACAAACGCTTCATAACTCATGCCGCTCGCGCGGGCGACGACTTCGCCGGCCACAATGTAAAGCAAGTTGTCGTAATCAAACTTGGTTCGGAAGGCAGATACGGGTTTGAAATGTTGAAAGCTGGTAACGACGTCTTTCACCGTGAAATTTGAACCATCAGGAAAAAACATCAGGTCGCCAACCCCGAGCCCCAGCCCGCTGCGATGCGTTAACAGGTCCTGAATGTTGAAATTCTCAGTGACATAATCGTTGTACATCTTGAACTCAGGGATATGCTCTTTTACCTTGTCTGTCCATTTGAGCTTACCTTCTTCTTCCAAAATAGAAAGCGCTGCTGCGGTAAAGGCTTTGCTGTTTGAGGCAATTTGAAAATTGGTGGATTCATTAACCGGCTGCTTCGTCTCAATCGAGGTGACGCCATAGCCTTTTTGATGAATCACTTTTCCATCCTTGACGACAGCCACCGCAACTCCCGCCACGTTAAATTTCACCAGCGCGTCTTGCACCAAGGCATCAATCTCCGCGGAAGAAATCACCTGACCACGGTTGGCAACAGTGGCGCTCGGCGCCTGTGCTTGCGCCTGTGCTTGCGCCCAAACCGTGCACGACAAACCAGCCAGACAGACAAGGATCGCAAGGGTAAGCAGAAGTTTTTTGTTCATGAAATTCTCCTTTTCAGCATATCCCCAGATGGGTGAATGCCATTGCTATACCCCAAGTCAGGCGTTTTGCCGAGGGCAACGCTGTCAAAATGATTCTGCCCGCTGTGACGGATGCCGCCAGCAATGCGATTCCAGATAACCGGGCGGCTCTTTGCCGAGCACGTAAATCGGATAGCCCTTGTAAATTTCCAGCACTGGAATCCGGTAATAATCTGCCGCTCTGATTAGTTTCGCCGAAGCTGCCCTTGCTGACGCGCGGGCTGCTGACACC
This sequence comes from Acidobacteriota bacterium, assembly GCA_016789605.1. Lineage (GTDB taxonomy): Bacteria > Acidobacteriota > Blastocatellia > RBC074 > RBC074 > RBC074. The sequence goes on along the minus strand of JAEUQO010000057.1, from coordinate 1,755 downwards.
GTAAGCAGATCAATTTATTTTCCCGCCCTTGTTAAGCCTGAGAAACCGGGCGGCATTGTTGTAGAAGATGTCCCGCTTTTGTTCGGCGGACAGGAACGGTGCGGCTTCAATGGATTCAATCGCCTTTTCAATGGCCTGCGGCCAGATCATCTGATCAGAACCAAACATGATCCGCTTGCCAAACCCAGCTTCCACCAGTCGTTGCAGGTAGCGATAAAATTCGGCGCGAGGAAACGCATACACAATGATTCCGACATCCACGTAAAGCTGGGGATGCGCGTAAAGCATTGCCACCATATCGTCAATCATCGGCCAGCCCGCGTGCATCACATAGACGCGAAGTTTGGGGTGACGCATCAATGGTTCTTCCAGCGAAAGCGGGCTGTGCATGCGGGCGCGATAGTTCTTTGTTTCAGGGCCAAAGTAGGCTACGCCTGGCGGGCCAGGGCCAATATGAATTCCGATCGGGATATCCAACTCTTCCGCCAGCGCAAGGTATGGTTCATAGGCAGGATCATCAGGCGTCACTCCCCCATATTGGTCGCCCATTTCGCCAAAGACGGCAATCTTTCCTTCCTTTACCCACTGGCGTAGCTTTTCTACCGGCATTCCGGCTTTCACATTGAACTCAAGGGCGGGAATGATTCTGTCGGGTTTCGACTGTTTCCATTTTTCCACTACTTCCAAATCACCGCTGGCGACCGCCACGATGTTTCGGCGTTCCAGAATGTCCAACGATTGCGTCATCAATTCCTGATCTGTCATGGGCGACCAGAGCGGGTTTTTGCAAACAGGTTTCTTGAGGAAGGTCATCACATAATCCAGAGACGGCGCACGCAGATCACGATCTGGCCAATAAGGAAACGGCGCGCAAATAGCGATGGGGGGAGGCCCTTGCGCATTTGCTCTATAGGCGTGCAAGTGCATGTCAATGATGGGAAGCAGCTTTTTGGCGAGCGGCTTTTTGGGCGGCTGCGCTGAAAGAGTAGTAATCAGCAAACCGAAAGCTATCAGGGTTGTTGTCAGTATTTTCATGAAGCCTAACTTGCTAGATGGGGTTAAGACGTAGCCCAACGTAACGTCAGTGGTGTCCGGATGAGCAAGTAGCTTACAGCCAGTCTTTCTTCAGCCGTAGCTCTTCGATTCGGTAAGCGTGCTGCATCTCGTGCAGCAACAGTTGTCGAAACATAATCCAGACCGAGTAATGACTGTACTCTGGATGTGCCGCCGTTCGTTCCCAATCGGTTTCAGAAAGCTGCTGCAACCGTTCGACGAGGCGAGCACGTTCGCGTACGTAAAAGGCCAGCGCTTCGTCCAGATCAGCGTTGAGCAAGGCGCCTGCTGATTCTTCCGGTGTGGCCGACATCGGCGTGATTTGCGGCGATGGATCGGAAAGCATCAACTCCAACCGCGCGAGGTAAGGCGCGTCAATCGTCGTGATGTGACAGGCGTGTTCGTGCGCAGACCATTTGTTCGGACTGGGACGACGTTTCAGATTTTGTGGCGGCATTTCGCGCACAAGACCAATGATGATTTCAGGTGCGCCCGCCAAGGCAGCAATCAGGGTTTGGGGATGATTCATATTCAGTGCTCAACCTTTGCGGCGGATGGAATAGAGCTTTGTTTCCGTGCGTATCAACAATCGTTCACCGACGATGGCTGGTGACGCCAGCGCTATTTCGTCCAGCGCATTCACGTGCAGGAGCTTGAACGTTTCGCCCACCGCGATGACAAAGGTTTGCCCTTCTTCGCTCA
>JAEUQO010000047.1 GCA_016789605.1 Acidobacteriota bacterium | reverse complement strand
CAACGTACTGAAACACGCCAAAAGATGAAGACCAAAAACCGCAAAAGCGCCGTCAGATTCCTGATGGCACTTGTTTTGTTTTGCTGTGCGCCAATAACGTTGTCGGCGCAAACGTTGCCGCGCGTGTTTGCGCTCGACCCGGTTTCGCTGAACCAGGCAAAAGCGCGCATCGCCAAACAGGACAAAGCGTTGCTTGCTGCGTTGGCCAAATTGCGCCGCGCAGCCGACGAAGCCCTGACCGTCGGGCCATTCACCGTCACGGCCAAACAGCGCGTGCCGCCCAGCGGCGACAAACACGATTACCTGACGCTGGCTCCGTATTGGTGGCCTGATCCGACCAAGCCAGATGGCTTGCCTTACATTCGTCGCGACGGCGAAACCAATCCCGAAAGCAAACGCGACACCGACAATCCCAGATTGAATGGCTTGGCCGACGCAGTCGAAACGCTGGCGCTGACCTATTACTTCACCGGCGAAGAAAAATACGCCGACCGCGCAGCGCTGCTTTTGCGCGTCTGGTTTATCGAAAAAGCCACGCGCATGAATCCGAATTACGAATACGCGCAAGCCGTGCTGGGACACAACAACGGACGCGGCGCAGGCTTGATTGACGCGCGGAAGTTTACGCAACTCGTGGATGCCATCGGCTTGCTGGCCGGTTCGCGTGCGTGGACAAAAGCCGATCAGCAAGGCGTGCAGGATTGGTTTCGCGCGTTTGTGCAATGGCTGCAAAGGAGCGCCAACGGCAAAGAAGAAGCCGCCGCGCGCAACAATCACGGCACGTGGTTCGCGGCGACGTTTGCCAGCTTTGCGCTGTTCATCGGCGATGAAGCCCTGGCGCGCCAAACCGTCGAAGCCGTCAAAGCGCGTATCGCCTGGCAAATCGAACCCGACGGACGGCAACCGCTGGAACTCGCACGCACACGCGGAATGAGTTACAGCCTGTTCAACCTGAACGCCCTGCTGACAGTGGCGGCGATTGGCGACAAACTCGGCGTCAATTTGTGGGATTACCAAACCAAAGACGGTCGCAGCATCGGCAAAGCGTTGGCATTTCTCGCGCCGTTTGCTTTTGGCGAAAAAGAGTTTCCCTACCAACAAATCATCAAATGGTCGCCGGAAGACTATTTCGCGCTGTTGCGACAGGCCGCGCCCAAAATTCAGGACGCAACGTTACGTGGCTTGTTGGCAAAAGCGCCTGCGGCTGCTCCGGCAACACGGTTCTGGCTGGTGTCTGCGTCACGCGATACACGCCCACAATCACCTAAACCCTGAAACAGTAGTTGCGACGTTCGGTGTCGCAATAAACAACTCATCAATCAGGCTCGTCTTTTAGCCTGAGTACAAACCAGTTCCCGTCAACTTGTTCTTAATGGAGGTTACCCGTGCAAAGGAAGAAATTCGCTCTTTCAAAAACAGCCGCGACGCTGGCTTCGGCCTTGGCGCTGTGTCTGTGTCTGGCCGGATTCGCATTCGGCCAAATTAAATCCGCCACCATCACCGGAACCGTGACCGACCCTACCGGAGCCGTCATTCCTGGCGCGACCGTCACCGTCATCAACCAGGAAACCAACGTGCAAACCACGACGACCACAGACAATTCCGGCAATTTTAACGTGCCGTATCTGGCGCCCGGCACGTATACCGTCAACGTCGAGCGTGCGGCGTCCGGCTTTGCCAAATACAGCAAAACCAATGTTGTCGTTTCGACCGCGCAAACCGTGCAAGTCGAAATCAGGATGCAAGTCGGCGGCGCTGCCGAAACCGTGACCGTGACCTCGGATGCGGCGGCGTTGCAAACCGCCACGGCGACCGTCGGCGGCAGCATCAACGAACGCATCGTGCAAACGCTGCCGAACATCAATCACAACCCGTTCAATTACGCCGCATTGCAAGCGGGCATCACGCCGCGCGGCGCATTCAACAACACGCAAAACACCAACGCCTTCGGCATTGGCATTGACGGACGGCGACAGGCGTCGGCCATCGGCATCAACGGCGGTTCGGCGTTTTCCAACGACATCATCCTGGACGGCGTCAGCGTGCAAGGTTCGGCCTGGAACGAAGTCGCCGTGCTGCCCAATCAGGACGCGCTGCAAGAAGTCAAAACCATCACCAACAATTACTCTGCCGAATACGGGCGCGCACAAGGCGTGGTCGTGTTCACCACCAAAGGCGGCACGAACGATTATCACGGCACAGGTTTCTGGCGCATTCGCAACGAAGCCCTGAACGCGAATGGCTTTACCAACAACGCCCAGAACATCGCACGCGGTCCCTTCAAAGCGCACACGTATGGCGCAACGTTCGGCGGACGCATGATCCGCGACAAGGCGTTTTTCTTCGCCAGTTACGAAGGCCTGGAATTCAACCGCAACTACGATTTCCTGAGAACCGTTCCCACCGCCAAAGAACGCGAAGGCGATTTCAGCGAAACCTATGTCAGCGTTAGCGGCAGACCGGTTCCGGTCAAAATTTACGACCCGTTCAGCGTCACGCGCATCGGCACGACTTCGCAATACAACCGCACCTTGTTTCCGACCTTCACCGGCGCTGACGGATTGGTGCGCACCAGCCCGCTGCCAGCCAACCGCCTGAACGCGCAAGGGCTGGCGTTGCTCAAAGCCTATCCGTTACCCAACCGCACGCCGAACGACATTTTCAACAACAACAACTTTTTCTATCGCGGTCTGCAACAGTTCAGCAAAAACAACGTCAACTCGCGCGTGGACTGGAACTGGCGCAACCACAATTTTTACGGCACGGGCGGGATTCAGCTCGGCAACATTCTGACGCCGCGTTCCTGGGGCGAAGACAATCAGTTCTATAGCCGCAACGAATTCGTCGGCAATCGCCAGCCCGACAAGAATCCTTACATTTCGATTGGCGATACCTGGTCAATTACGCCTTCGCTGGTGCTGGACGTGCGACTGGGCGTCAACCGCATTCGCAGCGACAACGAAGCCGATGTGTTCGACAATTTTGATTACGCCAAATACGGCATTTCCCCCGAACTGCAGGCGTTGAACGTGGTGCCCGGAGCGCCGCCGTCCTTCACGCCAGGCCGCGTCAGCGATTTGCACAATGGCCAGTTCCTGCACAAACGCGAACGCCAGACCAACACCGATTTCAACGGCAGTATGACCTGGACGCGCGGACGCTGGACGCACAAATTCGGCGGCACGTACCGCGTGTTGTTGTCGAATTATACCGATCCGCACGATCCGGCGTTGATCGTCACCGGCACCGAATACACGCGCGCCAACATCAACGCGAATGGTTCGACGAACGGGTTGCCCGCCACCCCGGATGCCACGCACAACGGGTTGGCCATCGCTTCGATGGCGCTGGGCGCAGGCTTTATCGAAGTGCGTTCGGGATTCGCCGTGCGGCTGGCACTGGCGCAAAAATATCAGGCGCTTTACACGCAAAACGATTGGAAAGTGAATGACCGGCTGACGTTGAACCTGGGCTTGCGGTACGACATCCAACCCGGCCCGACCGAACGGTTCAACAACATCAGCGCCATTGACCTGCAGCAGCAAAATCCGTTCGGCACGCCCGGACGCATCATCTTCCCCGGCGTCAACGTTGATCGTCGCAATATGTGGCCGACGCAATGGAAAGATTTCGGCCCGCGTTTTGGCGCGGCGTATCAAGTGTCGCGCTCGTTCGTGATTCGTGGCGGATACGGCGTGACGTATGTTCCCTCAAACACCGGTTACAACGACGGCCCCGGTTTTTACGGTGCGGGTCCGTTCGCCCCGGCAACGATTGGAACCAATCTGAATTCGGGCAACAATCCCGCGCCGTATGGCTCAAGCCCGGCGGGTGTGTTGACCGGTGTGTTCACCAGCCCGACGATCAACAGCATCGTGCGTCCCGTCGGCGCGAATGAAAGCAATCCGGCGATTTACGGCGGACTGGTGCGCCGCTTCCCGCAGCAGTATCAAAACGGACGAATTCAACAATGGAATTTCTTCCTCGAAAAGAAATGGGGCAATAACTGGATCACCAGCCTCGGTTACATCGGTTCGCACGGCGACCGCTTGCAGGTCACCTTCCTGCCGATCAACAGCCCGCAATTGGTTGATCCCGCGTTGCTCGCCGATTGGCGCAACACGTACATACAATCAAACGGCACGACAAACCCTTCGACGCAACAGGTGCAAAATCCCTGGCAACCGGCGACGGGCGATTTGATTCCGTTCGGCACCGGTTCGATACGCAACCGCACCATCCAGCGCATCGAAGCCGCCTATCCCTTCCCTCATCACGGCAACTCGATTCACAACACGGCGGGCACCTCGGATTACAACGCCTTGCAGGTGCAGGTGACGCGGCAATTCGCCAATGGATTGCAATTCAACGCGCATTACACCTGGTCGAAGATCATCGAGATGAGCAATTACAACGCGCAAAGCAACAACGGATACGGCGACAGCAACGCGAATTACTTTGCCAACATTCGCCCGGAAATGTTCCGCACCAATCGCAAAGTTTCGACCAACGATTTGCCGCATCGTTTTGTGGCTTCGTGGGTGTATGACATGCCGTTGGGCAGCGGCAAGTTGCTCGATCTCAAAAACTCCGTTGCCAATGCTGTCTTCGGCGGATGGCGCTTGGGCGGTTCGGTGAACATCCAGAGCGGTCTGGTGTCACAGATTTCCGGCGGCGGCACGAACACGATCAACGGATTGCCCGATCTGGTTCCGGGCGTGCCGCTGGAAGTGCCGAAAGCATTGCAACGCTGGTATGACGGTGTCACGTCAGTCACCTTGCCCAGTGGACGTGTTATCACGCCGTGCAATCGCTGCTTCCTGAAATACAACATTGACGCGTTTGCCGGTCGCGTCGTGACCACGCCAAACGGAACCGTCGTGCCGGATATTTTCTGGTACGGCACGTCGGCGGCGTCGTTCAGCGCGATTCGTGCGCCGCGCACCTGGACCAGCAACATGTCGCTGGAGAAAAACGTCAAGCTCAGCGAACGCTTTAACCTGAACATTTCGGCGCAAGCGTCCAACGTGTTCAACAACACGCAATTCCGTTCCAGCATCAATACCAGCATGGGCGGAACCGTGTTACCCGCAACCATCACTGCCAATCCGACGCAAAACCTGAAGATCGGCCAGTTGCAAAGCGGCGGCACGTTCGGAACCTTCGGACAAGCGACCAACGATCCGCGCCAGATCGAAATGGTCATGAAGCTCCGGTTCTAACCGTGTTTCAGTAGCGGCCCAGAGGCACAAAGAGGAACCGACAAAAACCACTCGGTTCCTCTTGCCTCAAGCCGCTATTCCTCTCTGACCTTCTCTTCCCTTCGGTTTCCTACCCGCCAAAAGCCCACAGCAAATTTGCCAGCGACAAATCCGCGTCGCTATAATGCGCCCTCATTTTTTCCATCATGCAAACAACAAGCACTCATCCGCGTTACGAAGCCGTCATCTTTGATTTGGATGGAACGTTGGCCGATACGTTTCCGACCGTGTTGCGCATTTTCAATCAGGTGATGCACAACCGCACCGGACGCGCCTGGACGTTTGAGGAATTGCTGCCCTATTTCGGGCCGCCGGAAAACGTCATCTTTCAGCGGCTGTTTCCTGCCGCCGAAGATCACCGGCCGATCATTGAAGAGTATTACCGGTTGAGCCGCGCCGACGGCGACCAGATCAAACCGTTTGCGGGCATTCACGAACTGGTGGCGAAATTGCGCCAGTCCGGCGTCAAGCTCGGCGTTTACAGCGGCGCCAGCACCGAAGCCGCGCGCATCCGCGTCGGTCATGCCGGGTTGCTGGATTATTTTGACGACGTGATCGGCGGTGATCAGGTCGCGCATTACAAACCGCATCCGGAAGGATTGCAGAAATTGATGCAACGATTTGGCGTGACGCCTGAGCAAACCGTGTATGTTGGTGATATGACCGTTGACATACAGGCGGGACGCGATGCGGGCACGGCAACCGTGGCTGTCACCTGGGGCGCGGGCACGCGTGCGGCACTGGCCGCCGTCGAGCCGGATTTTCTGCTCGACGATCCGTTGCACTTACACCATCTCATCAACCCAATCTCACAACCCAAGCAAGGGGCAACAGTAAGCTATGTCACTGAACCTTAACGGTATTATTGCGGCACTGCCGACGCCGTTCGGACACGACGGCGAGGTGGATCACGAACAGTTGCGGAACAATGTCGAACACTGGAACCAAACCGATTTGCACGGTTATTTGATTTTGGGTTCGACGGGTGAATTCCCGCATTTGACGACAGACGAAAAACTGTCGGTGGTAGAAACCGTGCGCGGCGCAATGTCGCCCGAAAAGCTGTTGCTGGTCGGTACGGGCGAACTTTCGACGCGCCAAACCATTGAAATGTCGCGCAAGGCGCACGAATACGGCGCGGACGGTGGCGTTGTCATCACGCCGTTCTATTACAAAAAAGTGTTGCAAGACGAACACCACGCCGCTCATTACGAACGCATCGCCGACAATTCGCCGATGCCGATTTTGATCTATATGATCCCGCAATTTGCCGGGGTATACCTGATGCAGGAAACCGTCGCCAAACTGGCCGAACATCCCAATATCATCGGCTTGAAAGAAAGCTCGGGCGACATTGCGGCGCTAAAAGATTTGTTCCGCGAACTGAAAACCACCGATTTCAGCGTACTGGTCGGTTCGCCGGCAATTCTCTGTCAGGGCTTTGAAGCGGGTTGCGCTGGTGGCGTGCTCGCCGTCGGAGCGCTTGCGCCCAAAACGGCGTGCGCGATTGACCACGCCTATCGCAATGGCAACCACGAATACGCCGAAGGTTTGCAAAAGAAACTGGCGGCGTTGGCGCGCGTCACGGCTGCCAGCGGCGTCGGTCATTTGAAAGCGGCACTGGATTTCACCGGCTTGTATGGGTTCCTGCCGCGTTCGCCGATGCCGGTTCCGACCGACGAAGAGCGCGCCGAAATCGAAAAAGCCATCGCCGAAAGCGAGCTGTTTGAAAAAACCGCCGACGGGCTGTGGGCGGAAAAAGACCTGCGCCTGGAGCAGGAATTTGCCGACTAACGACACAAACGGGCAACACGTCAGCGGGAAAGACACCCGCCTTGCAACTGATTATTTGCCAGTCCATTCACCAACTGCTGTAGCACCGTACCGCGAAGTTGGGCGTGGAACTACTGAGGAAAGCTCCGACACGGTGGTTTCGCGCGCGGCTTCGCGGAAAATTTTGTAGGAGAGAGGAAGAGAGGATGACTAATCACACGATCCGCTTTAGTGAAATCCCGCGCACCTCGCGGCTCTATCAGGATTATCTGTACCATTTCGACCGTGTCGCCAAATTCTATCAAGCCGAAGGGCTGGATTTGGCCAAGCTGGCGCCCAGGACTGCCCAAGTCACGGCCCAGCCATTTTCGCGTGATGCCGTTGCCGATGTCTTGGCGGATCAGAATCGGCGTGCTGGCGCGGGCGAAGCCACCTTTGCCAACATCGAACGTTTGCGGCAATCAGATTCCGTCGTGGTCATCACCGGCCAACAAGCCGGTTTGTTCACCGGGCCGCTTTACACCATTTTCAAAGCTCTGACTGCGATCAAACTGTCAGAACAATTGCGCGCCGAAGGCGTCAACGCCGTGCCGATGTTCTGGATCGCGGCGGAAGATCACGATTTCGAAGAAATCAATCACACGCGGTTGATCAATCGCGAAGGCCAGTTGGTCACCATCACCTACACCGCCTGTTCGCCCAAGGAAGGCAAACCCGTCGGCCATGTGCGCATGGCCGACGGCATTCGCGACAACATCGAAGAGCTGCTGGCGGCTTTGCCCGAATCGGAATTTCTGCCGCAAATTGCTGCCGATTTGCGCGCATCCTATTTGCCGGGCGAAAGCTTCGCCGACGGCTTCGCCAAACTGATGATGCGCTTGTTCAGCAAATATGGCGTGGTGCTGATCAATCCGCTGGATGACGGATTGAAACATGTCGCGGGCGAAATTTACGGGCGGGCGATGGATCACCTGCCGGAATTTGCGTCGCGGTTGGTCAACGCCAGCGCCACGCTCGAAGCCGCCGGGTATCACGCACAGGTGTATACCAGCCCCGAAGCCGTGCCGCTTTTCATGCTTGATGAAGGTCGCCGTACGGCGCTGGTCAAACGCGACGACGGCAAGTTCTATCTGAAAAATGGCGAGAAGAGCTTCCCTGCCGAAGAACTGGTTGACACCGTGAAACGGTGTCCGAATTGTTTCAGCCCGAATGTCACCTTGCGTCCGATTGTGCAGGATTACCTGTTGCCCACGGTTGCCTATATCGGCGGCCCGGCGGAAATTGCCTACTTCGCGCAACTGCGCCCCAATTACAGCTTGCTGAACCGCGTCGAACCCGTGGTGTTGCCGCGCGCCAGTTTCACGCTGATCGAAAAACGTCACGCCAAAACGCTGGGCAAATACAATCTGGAATTTGCCGAACTGTTCGAGGGGGTCGAAGAAACGATGAAAAAAGTCGTCGAACGCAGCCTCGACAACGGCACTGCCGCCGCGTTTGACGAAACCGAAAAAGTGCTGGAAGAACAACTGGAAAAACTGCGCGCTTCGCTGGTGGCGGTTGATCCGACCTTGGGCGATGCGCTCAAAGGCGGACGCGAAAAAATCCTGTATCAACTGCATAATTTGCGCACGCGGTTTGTGCACAATCGCAGCAAACGCGATGAAACCATGCAACAACAGATTGAACGGTTGTTTGCCGTGCTCTATCCGAACAAAAACTTGCAGGAGCGCGAAATCAACGTGTTCTACTTCCTGGCGCGCTACGGCTACGAACTGATTGATCGGCTCTATCAAGAAGTCGAACCGGGCGTATACGATCACAAACTGGTCTACCTTTAAGCTTTGGAACCACCCATGAAACTGGCGAAACTGGCGTTGATCGGGTTTCCCTACGACGAAAACTCTTCGTATCTGCGCGGCGCGGCCCAAGCGCCGCCTGTAATCCGACAAGCGTTTCGTTGTGAATCGGCCAATCTGTGGAGCGAAACCGGCGTGGATTTTGGCGCAAGCGCGCTGCACGATGCTGGTGATGTGACCATGCAAACCGGCGCGGCGGCGTTGACGCAAATCGAAACCGCCGTCGCTGATTTGCTGGCCCAGGGCTACAACCCGATTTCGCTGGGCGGAGACCACGCCGTCACCTACCCCATTCTCAAAGCCTTTGCCCGCCAGTATCCGCGTCTGAGCATCCTGCATTTCGACGCACACCCAGACATTTACGACGAATTTCAAGGCAATCGGTTTTCGCACGCCTGTCCGTTTGCGCGCATTATGGAAGAAGGTCTGGTTGAGCGTCTGGTGCAAGTCGGCATTCGCACCGCCACCCGTCACCAGCGCGAACAGGTTGAACGTTTCGGTGTGGAAATGATCGAGATCAAGGATTGGCGTGACGATTGGCCGCTGGATTTCGACACGCCGGTATACATCTCGTTTGATCTTGACGGACTCGATCCGGCGTTTGCGCCGGGTGTGGCGCATCGCGAACCGGGCGGTTTGTCTACGCGACAGGCGATCAACGCCATACAAAGTTTGAGCGTTCCCATCGTCGGAGCCGACCTGGTCGAATTCAATCCGCCACAGGATGTCGGCGGTCTGACGGCGATGGTTTGCGCCAAGTTGCTAAAAGAAATCGCAGCCAAAATGCTGGTGAACGAATGGCAATAACTCCGGTCGCGCCAATTTTTGTCACCGAAGAATTCGCGCAATTGCACGATGAATTGCTGCAACTGCTGCGCGGCCTTGCGCCTGCCGACTGGCACAAACCAACCGTCGCCGGCGCGTGGACGGTCAAAGACATCGCGGCTCATTTGCTCGACAGCGACATTCGCCGGCTGGCCTTTCAACGCGACAATCTGCCGCCCGTGCCGCCTGACAACCCGATCAGCAGCTATCAGGATTTGGTCGGCTTTTTGAATCAACTGAACGCCGATTGGGTCAAAGCAATGCGGCGCGTCAGTCCGCCGCTGTTGACCGAATTTCTAGCCAGCACCGGTCCGCAAGTCGCCGACCTGTTTCGTTCGCTTGATCCGTTTGGCAAAGCCCTGTTTGGGGTCGCCTGGGCTGGCGAAATGGAATCTGCCAACTGGTTCGACATTGCCCGCGAATACACAGAGAAATGGCATCACCAACAACAGATTCGCGATGCGGTCGGCGCGCCTTCGTTGTATGCGCGCAAGTGGCTGCACCCGGTGCTGGATGCGTTTTTGCGCGGCTTGCCGCACACCTATCGCGAAGTGCCAGCCACGGACGGAATCCAGATCATCTTTCGCGTCACTGGAGAAGCGGGCGGCGCGTGGACGCTGAGGCGTGAAGCGGACGCGTGGCAACTTTACCGCGGCGAAGAAACCGATGCGGCCTGCGTCGTGGCGTTCGATCAAGACACGGCCTGGCGCTTGCTGACCAAAGGTCTGGCGCGCGCTGAAGCCGCTGCGCGCGTCACCATCACGGGCGAAACCGCCTTGGGCCAACCGCTATTGGGAATGCTCGCCGTCATGGCCTAAAAATTCAGGCTGCTTGCCGGTCAACGCACGCACACGCCACGCTGGCCAACAAGCAGCCTTGCACACTGCTCTGCAATTCTCGTTAGACGTTGCCGCGCCAGCCCGGCTCGTCACGATCCAACATCCGTTTCAACGCTTCAAAATGCAGCAGGTACTGCTTGTCTTCGACAATCTGTTTGCCAGTCATGGCAGCGACAGAATCCGACACCAGTTTCAATGGCTTGCCTGTGCTTTGCGCCAGCACTTGCACCAGACAGGCGCGCTCCAGGTAATAGAGTTCGTCGAACGCGCGCGCCACCGAATCGCCGCATACGATCACGCCGTGATTGGCCAGAAAGAGCACGTCGGCGTTTCCTAATTGCGCACAGATGCGGTCGCCTTCTTCCGCGTCGAGCACCAAGCCGTTGTAGCATTCGTCATATGCCACGCGGCCATAAAACCGCAACGCATTTTGCGTCGTCCATTCCAACCGTCCGCCGTCCATGCTGGTCAACGCTGTCGCGTAGGGCATGTGCGTATGCAACACGCAACGCGCATTCGGTTTGCCCAGATGAATGCGTCCGTGAATGAAAAACGCGGTGGCTTCGACGTTGTGTTTGCCTGCGATGACGTTGCCCTCGGCATCGGTCAGCACCAGATCGTCGGGCGTGATTTCTGACCAATGAAACCCTTGCGGGTTGATCAGAAAACGGTCGTGCGTGCCGGGCACTGCCAGACTGAAATGATTACAGATGCCTTCGTTCAATCCCATACGCGCGGCCCAACGCAACGCGACGGTCAAATCTATGCGTGCTTGTGTAAGTATCGAGTTGTCGCTCATTGCTTGCAGTTCTCCGGTAAAGTGGATTGTTACTGACGAACTGCCACAGTGTATCGCACTGCCGGGCAATCGCCTTGCCTGATAGTGCGCAGTGCCGCACAATGCCGCCCGTCACCCAAACGACCCTTTCAACCACGGAGAACATTATGGCAGTGCGTCTTATCACCGCGCTTTTGTTGGCGCTGGCTGGTTGCGGAGCAGCTTTTATCACCAGCACCACCGCCGCCACCGGCGAAGACTGGTCACGGTTTCGCGGCCCCAATGGTACGGGCATTTCGACGGCTACCAATTTGCCGGTCGAATTTGCGCCCGACAAAAACGTGCTTTGGAAAACCCCGTTGCCGCCCGGACATTCGTCGCCCGTGCTCAGCCGCACGCGCATTTATGTCACGGCGCATACGCCGACAACCGCCAAAGACAAAACAACCTATCAACTGTTTGTCATCGCGCTGGATCGCCAAACCGGTAAAGAACTCTGGCGACGCGAAATTCCCCGCACGCACAAAGGTCGGCTCGAAAACGTCAACGGCCCGGCGTCTGCCAGTCCCGTGACCGACGGCGAAAACTGCTATGCCTTCTTTCAGGATTACGGCTTGATCGCGTTTGACGCCAACGGCAAAGAGAAATGGCGGATGCCGCTCGGCCCGTTCAATATCTTTTACGGCTATGGGGCGTCGCCGATGCTGGTGGATGACAAAATCATCGTGCCGGTAGATCAGGATTTGGGATCATTCCTGCTGGCGGTAGACAAAAATTCTGGCAAGGTGAAATGGAAAACCGACCGGCCCGAAGTCATCTCTGGCTATTCGACGCCGACTATCTATCAGCCCAAAACCGGACCGAAGCAGTTGCTTATTCCCGAAGCCTTTCAGTTGTCAGCATATTCCGTCGCCGATGGCAAACGCGTCTGGTGGGTGCGCGGTCTGGCCTGCGAAATGAAGTCGGTGATCAGCTATGACAACGAATACGCCTATATCAACGGCTGGGGCTTTCCCTTAAATCAACCCGGACGCCAGATCGCGACGATTCCCTTTGCCGAAGGCTTGAAACGCTACGACAAAAACAACGACGGCTTTGTCGGACGCGATGAAATTTCGGGCGACGATCCGATTTCCAAAGTGCTCAATCCGAATTACGGCTTTGACGCGTTTGATATGAACCGCGACCTAAAACTCGATACGAAAGACTGGGATGTCTTTCGCGCGATGATGGCGTCAGAAAACGGTTTGCTGGCCATCAAACTGGGCGGCCAGGGCGATATGACCGAAAAGGCGATTCGCTGGAAGTATCAACGCCCGGTGCCGCAAGTGCCTTCGACGCTGCTCTATCAAGGCGCACTGTTTATGGTCAACGACAGCGGCATTTTGATTTCGTTCGATCCGGCGACGGGCAACGTGATCAAACAAGGCCGTTTGAAAGGCGCCATTGATAAATATTTTGCCTCGCCCGTCGGCGCAGACGGCAAAGTCTATCTGATCAGCCAGGACGGCACCGTTTCTGTCGTCAAAGCAGTCGGCGAATGGGACGTGCTGTCGGTCAATGCGCTCGGCGATGAAGTCTTTGCCACGCCCGCAATTGATAACGGCAAGCTATACATCCGCACCAAAAACACGCTGTATTGCTTTGCCAAACAAAGCTAAGCCCGTTCGCGCAGGCGCACGAGAACCGCTGTTGTGCGCCTGCGCGAATGAGATTTGAGGTCACCCCATGACAAAACGCAGACAGCTTTTGCTTGTGCTGACAGTCTTCCTGCTGACACTTTCTGCCGCTGCGGCAGATGATTGGTCGCAATTTCGCGGTCCCAACGGTTCGGGCGTCTCTGACAACGCCAGGTTGCCGGTGGAGTTCGGCCCGGACAAAAACGTCGTCTGGAAAACGCCGCTGCCGCCGGGACATTCGTCGCCGGTGCTGACGGCAGATCGCATTTACCTGACCGCTTACGAAGGCAACGGCGCAAATCAAAAGCTGTTGGTTATCAGTCTGGAACGCGCAACGGGCAAGCTGCTCTGGCAACGCGAAATCCCCAAAGCGCGCAAACAGGAATTGCACAAATCGAATTCGCCCGCTTCGCCCAGTCCCGCGACTGACGGACAAAACGTGTATGCGTTCTTTACCGATTTCGGCTTGCTGTCGTTTGACCGCGACGGCAAAGAGCGCTGGCGCTTGCCGTTGGGGCCCTTCAACAACCCCTTCGGCATGGGCGCATCGCCGATTCTGGCCAACGATTTGTTGCTGCTGAATTGCGATTCGGAAAGCGATTCGTTTTTCCTTGCCGTGGAGCAAAACACCGGCAAAGTGCGCTGGCGTTTGGCGCGTCCTGATGCGACGCGCGGATTTTCGACGCCGATCCTCTTTCAACCGGCCAAGGGCGGTTTGCAAGTGCTGGTTGCCGGTTCATTGCGGTTGTCGGCGTATGACGTCGCCACCGGCAAGGAAATCTGGTTCATTCGCGGATTGACGTGGCAAATCAAACCGACACCGGTGGTCGGGCGCGATACGCTTTACATTCTGGGTTGGGCAGGCGGCGCGGATCCGGGCCAACAGGAAGAGATTCCGTCATTCGCCGAAACGCTCAAAAAGTTTGACGCCGACAAAGACCGCAAGATTTCGCCAGAGGAACTGGGCGACCCGCGCATCAAAAAAGCCTGGCTGGATTTCGATCTGGATCGCGACGGTTTGTTGAATGAACGCGACTGGCAGGCGTATCAGGCGCGCCGTTCCGTGCAAAACGGATTGCTGGCGTATCGGCTGGAGCGGCAAAAAGAAATGCGCGGCGACGTGACTGAATCGCATTTTCTCTGGAAGTATCAAAAGGCGCTGCCGAACACGCCATCGCCGCTGTTTTATCAGGATGCGGTTTATTTGCTCAAAGAAGGTGGCATCCTAACCGCCTTGCATCCGAAAACCGGCGAGGTCTTGAAACAAGGCCGTTTGCGCGAAGCGCCGGGCGATTACTATTCTTCACCGGTGGGTGCTGACGGCAAGCTTTACACCATCAGCGAAGAAGGCAAAGTCACCGTGCTCAAGGCAGGCGGCGAATGGGAAATCCTGGCGACCAATGTGCTGGGCGATTCCTGTCACGCAACGCCCGCCATCGCGGGCGGACGCATTTACCTGCGCACGCACGGTATGCTTTACTGCTTCGGACAAAGCGCCGCCCTGGAAACGGCGACGCAAAAGAACTAACGCAAAACGAAGTATCGAAACCTCAATCACTCAGGATCGAAAATGAACGAGAACACAAACAAGGAGAAAAAGAGTTCTATGTTGTGGGCAATTTTCGCAATCGGCGCGGCGCTGTCTTGGGGGGTATACGGCGCAATGTTGCATCAAGGACAAATGGCATTGGGATCGCCCGCACAACGCGGCTTGCGCGCATTGTTATGCGTCGGCCTGGCCTATTTTGTGATCGGCGTCATCGTGCCGGTGGTTGCGCTGGCGTCGCAAGGCGAATTGAAGTTGCAAGGATTCAGCGCCAACGGTTCGGCGATGGCGACGGCAGCGGGCGCACTTGGCGCCATCGGCGCGGCCTGTATCATCTGGGCTTTCAAATCGGGCGGCGTGCCGAATTATGTGATGCCGCTGGTGTTTGGCGGCGCGCCGGTGATCAACGTGCTGGTGACAATGATCCTGCATCCGCCGAAATCCGCGGTCAATCCGCTGTTGTTTGTCGGGATGTTGCTGGTGGTGTTGGGTGCGAGTTTGGTGCTGTATTTCCGCCCGCAATCCTAACCCGCAATTGCCTGCTTTCCATCTGAGGTATTGACGATGGCTGCAACACAAAACTTGTCTTCTGACCCAAACGGTCACCAATCATTGCCGATGATTTTTGACCGTAAGTTGCAATGGGACGGCGTTCGCGTTCACCACTATCGGTTGGAACCCGGACACGTCCCCGCGCACACGCACAAACGACACGAAGTTTTCATTCCCTTGGCGGGGTCTGTCACCATCGAAAACGAAGAGCGCGGCGGCAGGCTGACACGCCAACGGCGCACTGTAGGTCAAATCAGTGTGACGCCCGCAGGCACGCGCTATGCCGCGCGCTGGGATGAAGAGCTGGAATCATTGACCGTCTCGCTGACCGAAGAATTTCTGCAACGTGCAACGATTGATTTCGAAGCCAATCGCAATGCGCGCATTGTATTGTCCTGCGGCCCGCAAGACCCGCTGGTGCGTTCCATCGGTTTGGCGCTGGCAGATGAAATTGATCACGGACATCCTGCCGGTAAGCTTTATGCCGAATCGCTGGTCAACGCGCTGGCCGTGCATCTGATGCGGCATTATTCCACGGACGCGCTGGTGCCCGATTTGCAATGCGGCGGTCTGCCCGCACATCGGTTGCGGCGCGTCACCGATTTCATCGAAGAGAACCTGGACCGTGATTTGGAACTGGCGGAAATCGCGCAAGCCGCCGAACTCAGTCCTTATCATTTCTCGCGTTCGTTCAAGCAAACAACCAATCTGACGCCCATCCAGTTTCTGATGCAACGGCGTGTCGAACGCGCCAAGAGCTTGCTGGCGCAATCAGAACTGCCGTTGGCGGAAATTGCGCTCAGCGTCGGATTCAAAAACCAAAGCCATTTCAGCACGCTGTTCCGCAAACTAACCGAAATGTCCCCCAAAGCCTGGCGCAATGCGTTTTCGCGCTGAGCAATGAATTGCAGCAAGCAGAGAAAAAAAGCGGCAAGCAGTGGAAAGACTGCGACGCTGCTTTTTTCTATGCTACGGCCCGTCAACGAGGAGGAAACCGAATGGGAAAACAGCACGATGTGGAACTGATTCTCAAGCTGTATGAGCTGCGCCGTGATGAAACGATGCGGCGCGCACGCAACTGGTTTTTCACCGAATTTCAGCCCGGCAGCGCCAAAGACATTGCCCGTTTGATGGGCAGCAGTCTGGCAGCGAGCGCACATTACCGCATGCTCACGTCGTATTGGGATATGGCCGCTTCATTCGTCATCAACGGCGGCATTGACGAGCAACTGTTTCTCGCCGCCAACACCGAACACGTCGGCGTGTATGCTCGCCTGGAACCTTTTCTCGCCGAAGTCCGCGAACTGTTCGGCGAATCGGATTACCTCTTGCACCTGGAACAACTGGTGCTAAGAATCCCCAACGCCAAGGAAATTACGGCCAACCGCCGCAAACTCTTTGCGCGCTGGGCCAAATCTTTGCCAACCTCGTCTTAACCTTTCAACCCAAGTAACCAGAGCCAAACAAATCGCCCAGCAAGCGGCGAGAAGGAGGGAGTGTGTTCAAAAATATCTCTTGGTCGCGGTTGTCATTTCTCTTCCTGGTGCTGACGCTTTCCGGTCAGGCGCAAACGGATGAGTTAGCGCAGGCGTTTGAACGCGGCGCCGCAGCCTTTCAACGCGGACAGTATGAACAAGCGCTATTTGAATATCGCGCGGCCTTGCAATGGCCGGGCGATCATCAGGCGCGCGCGCATTTCAACATCGGCGTGTGCCAGCACAAACTTGGGCGCAAGCAAGAAGCAGGCGCGTCATATCGGCGTGCGCTCGATGCGCGCAACGGCGCGTATGCGTCAGCCGCCTACGCCTTGGGAATCACCTTGCAAGACCAACGACAATTTCGCGAAGCACGCGCGGCCTTTGCCCAGGCGGTGAAAGCTTCGGGCGGCAAACACGCCGAGGCGCTCTTTGAACTTGGACTCGAAGCGCAGCGAGCGGGCGATGACCAGGCGGCCATCGAACATTACCGACAGGCCATCGTGCAATCCAAAGACCGGTTGCCGGCCTGTCATAACAACCTGGGCGTTCTGCTCATCAAATTTGGGCAACTGGACGAAGCGCAACGCGCATTCGAAACAGCGCTGGCGCGCGCACGGGGAAAATTTACCGAAGCCAGCGACAATCTGGCGCGCTGTCAGCAACTGCGTGATGCCGCAACACGACGAATGATCGCGCAATTTACCGTGAGTGAAGGAGCGCCCGCGACGTTGCGCAGTGAGTGATGCCAAAGGCGGCACATGCTACACTGTGCCGCCTTCATCTCACTTCATCACGGGAGCACCAGCATGATCTATCAATCAATTGCCGACATTTTTGCGGCCAATGAACAAGCCAATGAGCGTTTTTCTGCCGCTATAAGTTCTTTGACCGAAGCACAGGAAAACTTTCGTCCGGTGGCTGATCGCTGGACGATTGCGGAAATCGCAGAACACGTCGCGACCGTCAACGGTGGCTTTCTGCGCATTACGGGCAAGCTGTTGAAACAGGCAGAAGCCGAGGGCAACCCCGCGCCCGCCCAACTGAATTTGAAACCAACGGCACTGGACGAAAGCGGTAATCCTCTGCCGCCTTTTCAAGCACCCGATGCTGTCAAACCGCAAGGCGGCAAAACTGTCAGCGAGTCGTTGCCCAAATTGCGCGAGGCGCTTGATGGGCTTGGCGCGTTGCAAGATCGGCTGGCGAGCGTTGATTTGTCAGAACAACGCTTTCCTCATCCGGCCTTTGGGCCGCTAAGCGCTTATCAATGGCTGATTTTGCTGGGCGAACACATGGATCGGCATCGTTCGCAAATCGAAGCCATCAAAGCCGCGCCCGGATTTCCTGCCTAACCCGATCCAGCTAAATCAGAACACGCGACATTGGTACACGACAAAGTCAGGACGCCAATACTCATCAGAATGTTTAAGCGTCGCGTGTTCTGATGACGGCTGTTACGCTTTAGATAGCCAAGCAGCACATCAGCAAAAAACCGAGGGCAGAAAAAGATTCATTCTCTTTTTCTGCCCTCATTTTTTGCTCAGCAGCCGGTTAATGTCTTTCGCAAGCGAAACTGAAATCAGAGCGAAAAACCGCAGGGAGCGCAAACTCAGGTTCTACACTCCCCGACGATCACCAGCATTTGTTTTCCGCTTAAGAGTGTACAACCACCGTCCCAAACAGTTTGTCGTGCCAGGTTTCCTTGTCGTTATCAAAAAGCGCCCACAAAAATCCCAGACTGCAAATAGAGCCGCTCAGCCAATATCCCAACGTGCCGCGCATCCCGCCCATCAGGAAGGAAAGGTTGCCGCCCTGTCGGTCAGTGACGCGAATATTCATCACGCGTTTGCCCGGCGTTTGACCGCTCGTACTCAAAAAGTAGCCGTGATAGAGAAACTGCCCGATCACCATCAAAGCCAAAAAGGTTGTGCCCAGCAATCCGGCCAGCGCGTTGAGCAATCCGCTATCGGCGTGTTCAGCCAGACTGCCGACGCCACCGACCAGTACGCCTGGCACCAGCGCCACCAGCCAGATGATGACATTGTCAATCACGTACGCCACAAACCGCACAAAGAAATCGGCACGAGCCATAGGTTGTTCCTCCGTTGGGATGAGATTCAAAGTTGCTTGACGCGTTCACAACCGCAAAACGCGCCCTCGTCGTTCAATTTAGCCAGCGCTTCAGCCAGGCGTGTACCTCGCTGTACCAGAACCGGCTGTTTTCGCCGCGCAAAATCCAGTGATTTTCTTCGGGAAAGACCAGCAACTTGCTGGGAATGCGCAGCCGTTGATGCAGGCTCCAATTTTCCAGCGAGTTGTTGAGCGGCACGCGAAAGTCGTTTTCGCCGACGGTGATCAGCATCGGCGTTTTGAATTTCGTTGCATAGCGAATCGGATTCTGTTCGCGCCACACAGGCCCTTGTTCCCAAACCGGGCCGCCGTTGTTGAGTTCGCGGCTGTAAATGGTGTCGCTGGTCGCCCATTGCGATTCCAGATTGACCAATCCGGCGTGCGAAATCAGGCATTTGTAACGCGTCGTCGAAGCCTGCAACCAATTCGCCAGATGTCCGCCGTAACTGGCTCCGCCTGCTGCCTGCCGTGCGCCGTCAATAAACTTGAATCGTTTGATGGCTTCATCGGCGGCTTCATTGATCTCTTCGCCCGGCCCTTTCAGCGGGTCAAGCTGAATGCTCTGGGCAAAGGCTTCGCCAAAACCGGTTGAGCCGCTGTAATTGGTGAGCAGCACGACATACCCCGGTGCTGCCAGCAAATGATAATTCCAACGCAAAAAGAACTGATCGCGCCACATCGTGTGCGGTCCGCCGTGGATAACAACGAAAAGCGGATATTTTTTGTTTTCGTCAAAATTCGGCGGCAGGACCAACATGCTGTGCAACGGTTTGCCACGCCGACTGGTCATTTGCCACTCGCGCACCGGCTGCCAGTCAATTTGCGCAATGCGGTCTGCGTTGAGCGCGGTCAGCGCATTCATCACGTCGGGCGCACCATCTGGCCGCAATCGCAAACGCACAATCTCAGCCGGATTAACAGTGCTCTCCCAATTGGCAAACGCCACCAGCGAAGATGCTTTGGCGGGAATCGTCAGGTTCGTGAACACGCCCGTGTTTCGCCACACCGGTTTGACCGCGCCGCCGCTGGCTGAAACAGCAAAACAGTTTTCGTGCATTTTGTCTTCGGCCAAAAAGTAAATCGTTTGGCTGTCTGGTGAAATGGCAAAGCTTGTCGGCGAAAGGTCAGTGTTGGCCGTGATGATTTGTCGTGCGCCAACACTGGGCCAGGAAAATTTGACGATGCGATCCAGGTTGTAAACCTTGTCGGTGGCGGGATTGAGAACGGCATAGAGTGCTTTGCCGTCCGGGCTGAACACGGGGCGCGTATAGCTGTCTTTGCCCGTGGTCAACGCTTTTGGTTCGCCGCCGCTGACGGCAACCTGATAAAGCTGCGTATTGGTTTCAGAATAGGCAGCCGCGTTGCGATTGTTCATCGCAGAAAAGACGATGGCCTGACTATCCGGCGTCCAGACAGCTTGTAGGTCATCACTGCCCGAACCGGTGACCCCGGCGAATCCTGCTTCGGCCACCAACTTTGAACCTGCCAGCAAATCCTTTGGCTGTGCGCCAGGTTCGAGCGTTTGCACAAACACATGCGTTTGTTTGTCATCCAGCCAGCGATCCCAATTGCGAATGGGAAAGCCTTCGTAAACGCGCACGTTGTGTTTACGCGCACGACGTTCCGCAGCCGCACGTTTGTTTTCGTCGTCGTTGACGGTGCCAGGATAAACACTGCTTTGAAAGAGCAAACTTTTGCCGTCGGGTGAAAACAGCGGGCTCCGCGCGCCAGTCGAAATCTGCGTAACACGCACCGCTTCGCTGGGCGCGTTCACATCGAGCACATAAATCTGGCTGGCTTCGTCGCCGTCGCGCCGCGCGACAAACGCCAGACGACGACTGTCTGGACTCCACGTCGCGCCGCTTTCGCCGCCTTTGGTATTGGTCAATCGACGCGGTTTGGCGCTGCTATCCGCCGGAACGATCCACAAATCCGAGACCTGGTCTTTTTCTTCATAGGCTGGTTCGACAACCGAAAACACCACCCATTTGCCGTCAGGGCTGGGCACTGGCGCGCCAATGCGTTTCATCAACCACACGTCTTCGTGTGTGATCGCGCGCTTATTCACGGCTTGCGCGGCGGCAAAAGAAAATGCTCCGCAAAACAGACTCACGGCCAAGAGCCAACCAAGCGCACGACTGGCGCGGCGAAATCTGATCGTCATAGGAAACTCTCCAGGGTTAGGAATTCACGCGAATGGCGAGGGCGCATCATCGGTCAGCTTGGCGGGCAAATCAATCGTTGTCGTGCCGCGCAAAACAAATCGGCCTCGGCGCTGTCGCACAGCAGCCGAGGCCGACGAGGCAATTCGCGCTGACGGGAGCGAGCTTATCGCCCGCAACGTCCGAGCGGGTCGTTTCCATTCAGCAGATCAAACACCGCCGCCAACGCCGCATAATCCTGTGCGCGATTTTCGCGGATGGCCAACTGCGTTTGCGTGAACAGATCGCCCAGCATCATTGTCGGCGCAACCTGGACGCCATTACTCAACGTAACCGGCGCAAAGTTGATGCCGTAGCAATTCAACATTGCCCAGAACACGTTATACATCACCGGCGAACCGGGGCCGCCCGCCGCATTGACGCTCAATTGCGCCGCGACGAATTCCTGGTTCAACCGTTGCAACGGAGTCAACGCACCAACGCCGGGTCTTCCCTGCAACGCCTGTCCGATTGCCGACGTGTTGTACGTGCCAACCGGCTGATTGCCGTTCACGCCCGCGATCAACACTGTGCCGCCAGGCAAGCGATTCAGGTTCAGCAAGTAATATTGCGGGGCGCGGAAGCAAATCGTGTCGCATTTAACGTCCTTCTTCATCATCGAGACAGTCACGGCAAAGCTGCACGATGCTGTGCCGCTGACATTGCTGGCCGTACACGTCACAGTTGTTGTGCCCACCGGGAACAACGAACCTGACGGCGGCGTGCACGTGACGGTCGTCCCCGTCGAGCTGGTCGGCGCGGGGTAATTCACGACCACCGGTTGCGTGCCGGTCACCGTCACCGTGATGTTGGACGGGCAGGAAATTGTCACCAGATTCGGCGGCACAAAGCCAATATCAAAGGTGTGATCGTTGGCTCCGGGGCCTCCCGTGGTCAGCGTGATAATGGCGTTGTTGCCATCCATCACGGCATCAGAATCGCGACTGTCGCCCGCAGAGCTGCCATCGGCATTGTTCTTGGTCAGTGTGAAATTCGCCAGCGCCTGCTGATTTTTGGCAACGCGAATTTCATACGCCATGTTGGTGAGAATGCCGCCCGGCACGTTCGACCCATTGAAGAAGAATTCGCCGCGCCCGTTCGTCGTTGTCTCGCCGACTTGCACGCCATTTTTGAACAACAACACGCGCAATCCGGCAATGCCGATTTCGTTGGCATCCTGAATGCCGTCGCCATCGTTGTCCTGCCAGATGCGGTTGCCGATTTCCAGCGGCGCGACGTCACACAACGCAACCAGATCGCTCAGTCCATTGGCTTTGCCAAACACGCTGCCATTGAAATTCAAATCGCCATCATAGACGCGATGGTTTTTGCTGTTGCCCCCGGTCGTATTGCTCAGCCAGCGCACCCCACCGTCAAAAAGCGTTTCCAGCGTGTAAATGGGAATGGGGTCAAAAAGCGTGATGGCAGTATCAGGCCGCCCGGGCATGTGCAACGCGCCGCCAAATGAAGCTTCGTCGGCAAAGGGCTGGGCATCATCGGTAAAGTAGAATTCACCGTTGCCGGGGCCTTCGCCGGTGTTTTGCGGCGACGAGCCGTTGCCGCCACAGCGCCCGTTATTTTCCAGCGTCCAACCTGTCGCGGGGCTGCCACAAGCGCGAATCACATCACCCGCAGAAACGCCGTAATAGCGCAGATTGTCAAATGGGTTGTCAAACGTCAGATTGCCAAATTGATCGCCTGCACGATCACGAAACGCCAACACCAAATTGCCGCCGTCAAATTCGATGTCGGTCAGCATCGGTTGCGGATAAATCCCACGCGAAACATTGGGGACTCCCACGTTGGACGAATCGCCAATGTTGCGATATTCGGTCGCCCAGGCGCGCCAGGCTGCCGAGAAACAGTTCCCAAACCCCAATTGCGCGCTGTCCGTGCAGCGACGCGGATAGTTCAACGCCATCTGGAAAACAGGCGCGGCGCTAAAGCCAAGCGTGTTGGGATTCACCGTGTAAACATATGCTTGTAATTGGCGTGCGTCGCCGTTGGGAATTGCCTGCGAAACCGTACTTTCGGCGGAACAAACCATACCGACATAAAGCTGGCCATTTTTGTAATTGAGGGCAAATGGCCGCACATCGTTTGTGTTCACGCACCCCGGCGCGTTCAGCGGAACGGCTTGCACGCGAATATTGGCGACCGTCGGCGCCACATCCAGCGGCAATTCGTACAGCGACCGATTCGCCAGGTTCATCACGTAAAGCTTCTTTTCATCGGCTGAAATAGCCATTCCGCCCAGACTGACTTTACCGACGGCATCCCAGGTAACGTTGTCGTTGTCGCGATCAAAATCGGCTTTGTTGTGTGAATTAACGCCAGCAGTGTTCCCCCCAAAAAGCACGTTCAGATCGGCATACACAGAAACGGCATTGGCGGCGTTCCGGTCAATTTTATAAATCGCGCCAGTGCCCGCCGGGCCAAATCCGGAGTGCTTTTTCATATACGCGCTCGTAAAAAGCTGTTTGCTGGTGCGCGCATAAGCAATCCCCCACGTCGGACCAACTTGGGTGGTCGTAGCTTCGATACCGTGTCCGGGAGCGTCGAAATCATTGAACGGCGCAGCGCCTGCCGTCCGCGTCGAACCAGCAGAATAGGGAAACGACACAACCGCAGGCGCATTGATATTTTGCGCCCCTCCGACGTAACAGCCGGTCACCAATACCGGATCGTCCTGACAATATTCGCTGGGGATCACCAGCCCCAAACTCACGTTGCTGGCGGGCGAGAAACTGACAAACTGTATGGTGGTTTTGGAATCTGGTCCGGCTGGCCCTGACTCAAAGCCTGCGGGAAGGTTGGTGAACTCAACACGGTACGGAGCATCTCCTGTGGCCGTAATCGAATAGTTGCCTTGGTCATCTGTGGTGGCATTTCCGGCGGCTGCGCCACTGGCGTTATACGCGGTCACCGTGACACCCGCGATACCACGATCTGTTGCAACCCCGATGCTTCCGCTGCCGCTATTGTTGATGGAAGCATTGGTGTCGCGCGTTCCGTTGGCGTTGTAATCTTGAAAGACCGTTCCGCTAATCACCCCTGCTGCGGCGCGCGTTTGCCAGGGATGACGCCCCCATAGCGCTGTCAGCATGAGCCCAAATGCCAGACTGCTGAGCATGATTGCTGCGTATGTCAATCGCGTTTGTTTTCGTGTTGGAAGAAAAGGCACAACCCGCAAGGACGGCCAGCGTAATGGTGAAAACCTCAAGCGCATAAGAACTCTCCCTTAGATCAACCCGCTCGCCTGTCTGGAACAGACCGGAGCAGAGACAGGATTGGAAATGACGCTGCGTCCCTGTGACGGCGTCCTGACTGAGTCATGCTGAAAGTCCGCCGCACAACCTTGGGGGACGCAAGGCCATGCACGAGTCTCTTCTGTACTGCATTTGTCGGAGACCGAACCGTTGTTGATC
Organism: Acidobacteriota bacterium; assembly: GCA_016789605.1. Classification (GTDB taxonomy): domain Bacteria; phylum Acidobacteriota; class Blastocatellia; order RBC074; family RBC074; genus RBC074. The sequence goes on along the minus strand of JAEUQO010000047.1, from coordinate 4,627 downwards.
GGGACACGAACTGACTGGGGTGTTTGGCACCTGATAAAGAATGGCTGCGGGAATGTTCGACTTGAACATATCATAGGCGACAGCTAATACCCCTTTGCCGTCACCTTTCCCCTTTTCTGCCTTTGACCACTATCGCTGCTGATGGAAAAAAGCTGAAAAGGAACTCTTTAACCGCCGCAGTTTTATCGCGCCACAGTCTATGATCATGCAATGTAGCGGTCAACCAAATTATCGGCTGACGTATATGCTAATACAGCGTTTTTCGTCTTTTGTGTGCGCTCGTCTTCGTTCATTGTGCGCGATGAAACTTTCAATCGTTTGCGATAGTGAGATACGCTACAGACTCATTTGGAACGTCCTGAATAGCGCGTTTCCAGGCTAACGAAATCGGTGCGACGGCGAGCAACACAAAACGCGACAAACCGCTGATAGACAAAGATTAAAATTGCTTGGCGGCCCGGAAAAGCTGTGGACGCCTAAAGTGAAAATGCGTACACTAGCCGCTTAGATGAGTCCCTCACACGACTATGACTTCACGGGAATCTCATCTACCGAAGTTTTGGGTTGGGGATTGGCGCTGTTATTTCACAGGACTTGCCACAGACGAACCGGCCTAAAACCCAGGTCAGTCCTGATAAGTCCTCTATTCCAACGCCCCGCATTGAGACTTCAGGTCGCTGGCGCCGTGACGCACAGTAGAGTTGGGAATTCTTGGTCAAGGGTGGCATCGGAAAAGACAAAGGAATTCACCAGCCAACCTCAGCGACGCGAACTGCGTCTGAGCCGTGCGCAAACTGCGGACGGATTTTCTCGACGTATCAGCAAGGCATCACGAGCGTATTCACTGGGAGTGATCTTCAATTTATCTCTAACGGGCTGGAAACCGCCTTGGGGACCAGTGTGGGGATAATCCTTTTCACAGCTCAGATAATCTTCATTGACAATTTGTGGCAACGAGAATGGCCGATGCAGGCGGGAACGTAGTGCTTACGGATGACGCGCATGCAAGTGGCCGTTTTCTTGTTTTGCTAAGCACGGTTTTCGCTCTTTTCCATCTTCGCATAGCCCCTCACGCGCGGTGTGTAGCTGATTGCGGCTAACTGAATTTGGCGATGCGAAGATATTTATCCATTACACTCACACACTGGACCTTATCCGACCAGCAATCAGCGGATAAAGAACAGGTTCTGGTTCACGGCTAACTCAAAATTACGGTTAACTATCGAGTTAGAGTTCAAGGAGATAGTTCCAATGAGAATGAAAGCGACATTACTCACGCTCTGCTTGGCCTTGTGTCTGGCAGCCTTTGCGCGTTGGGCGAATTCGCCGGTGTCAGCCGACACAGCCGCGATCGTCTGCGGCACGGTCACGGCGTTCAATCCTGCCACTCCGATTTCGGCGGGTTCGATCAGGATTGACGGCACGACGTACGCGATTGCGCCGGGCACGACGATCACGGGTCAACCTGTTCTTTCGGTTGGCGCGCCCGTTTGTATCAACTTTGTTTTCAATGGCGCAAATCAGGCAGTCCCGCCTTCAGCGGTGGTTGGTTCCACCATCAATGTCTGTGGCGCGATTAACAGCTTTACGCCCGCGACCGCTGGTTCACAAGGTTCTCTTTCCATCGGCGGTTCAACTTACGCCATCGCAGCCAACACCACCATCAAAAATCAGCAGATGATTCTGACGGGCTCGAATATGTGCCTGACGGCGTCGTTGGACGGTCAGGGCCGCATTACAAACCCAAGTGCAGTCGTCGTGAATGTAGTGTCGCCGATTTTTGTGTGCGGTGCTGTTAGCAATTATGTGGCCGCTACCAGCAACGCCACCGGGGCCATCACGGTCAATGGTCTTGCCTTTACCATCGGCGCAGGCGTCAGCCTGGGGAACGTCAGCAATGGTTCGAACATCTGCATGCAAGGCTTCCTGGATGTGAACGGGCAGCTCATCGCGCCCAGTTCCGTCGGCAGCAATGCGGGTGGCAGCAGCAAAGCTTGCGGTGTGGTGACAGCGTTCACACCTGCCAATGGCGGCGCACCGGGTTCGATCACCATTGGCGGCGTGACCTTGCCCATCGGGCAAGGCGTTTTCATTGGCGGGCAAAACACTTTGGCACCGGGCTTGAATGTGTGCCTGTCGCCGCTGGTATTGTCAGGTGGATTCGTTGCGGCGGGCACGGGCCTGGGCGTGGGTGATGGTTCGTGCGCACAGATCACGACACCGATCATCACGCACGGTTCCGCCAACGGCGAAGATGACACCTTCTTGTTATCGCGTCCTTTGTCGTTCCTGGTTTCGGCGTTGAGTTCTGGCGCTGTCGGTACCTTTAACGTCAACCCGGCGACCTTCGGTCTGAATCCGCAGATTCAAGGCACCTCGACGCAAGGCATCACGGCGATGAATGCCAATTCCTCCGTGCGCGCGCTTTCCTGCACGGACATGTTCTGGGACGTGATTTTTGAAATCGCCACCAAAGGCCAAACGGAAGGCGACATGGTCACGCTCTTCCTGCAAAACCCGAATGGGTCTGGCTTGCAAATCCTGGCGATGTTCACCGTGCAAAATGGCGGCCTGGTGCTCAACCAACTGCATCCTGACATCACCTTCCTGGTGAACGGCAACGGCCCGTTCAGCGCAGGCTATTTCATCCCGATGATGATTCCGGCGGGCAGCGCTGGCGTGCGCACGCCGCAATTGACGCTTATCTTCTCAATGGATATGCGGTCAAAAGTCATGGCCTGCCAACAACTCGGCGTTGATATCAAACGCATGGGTGGTTCGGGGATGACGACGTTCGTGCCGGATTACATCGTGGTCGTCCGCAAAGGCAACGAATCGGAAGGCAACGGTTTGCAAACGGGCAACCAGGGGACCTATCCGACCGGTTTGCCGTGCGCGACGATTTGCGACACCTGCTTCTTGCAACCGACTCCGACTCCGACTCCGACGCCGAGCGTGACGCCGACGCCGACGCCGACGCCGACGCCGACTCCAACACCGACACCATCGCCAACTCCGACGCCGTCGCCGACGCCTACTCCGTCACCGACGCCGACGCCGACACCTCCGCCCATGCCGCTCAAGTGCGACACGATCTGCTTCCGCTCGCCAACGTATTGGTCGTTCTACCTCAATTCGTTGCCGAACGGTTCGATTCTGATCGGCGGAATCAACTTCAACAATCCGGTCAGCATTCAGCGGAACAAGGACTTGATCCGCCAAACGCTGCAAAACAACGCCAGCGCGATGCAATTGCTCAATCAGCAATTCGTCACCTTGCAGTTGAGCTTGGCAGCCAATGGCGGCACGGCTTCGCCCGTGGTCTTCAACGTGTTCTGGAGCCCACTGCGTTGTTCGGGGGTGAACTTCACGCCAGTGACGCTGAGCAATGGCGTCACGCTGTCGAAAGATTCGCTGCTGGATACGCTCTTTATGCAATGCCAGTTGGCGATTCGCGAAAACCGTTCGCAGGATTTCGCACCGTTGGCGCAGATTCTCTTGCTGCTAAATTCCCGGTGCTAATCGCACCACAACCGTCAGACGCCGAAGCCTCACTCTTCGGCGTCTGACGTGCTTTTGCTCGCTTCAGCCCCGCTTTCCCGCCCAAGAAGACAGAAAACGCTCAAGACGATGCGCAGCCTGACACTCGCAGGCTGTCAACAATGCAGGCCCCACCGCCTGCAATTCAGCTCCCCTTGGAGGTCCAATTACGTATGAAAACACAAACTACCTTGTCACTTTGCGCGTTGGCGCTCTGCCTCGGTCTCGTGGCGTGGTTTTCCGCAGACCGCGTTACTGCCACGACGTCCCTTCCCAAAGGAGCGCAAGTCTGTGGCTACGTCTCAGAATACACTCCAGCGACCAACGCGGCGGCGGGTTCCATCAAAATCGGCGGCCTTAAATATCCTATTGCTCCGGGCGTGAGCCTGGCAGGCGTCTCCTTGGGACAGACGCTCTGTTTTTCTTTCTGTTTTGATCCTGATGGCCGCATCGCCGGCCAAACTGGCAACAGCACATCCAGCAACCAGACACAGGTTTGCGGTCTGGTCACGGCGTTCACGCCGGCCACTGGCGGCACAAACGGATTTGTCAATATCGGCGGCGCCAAAATCAGCATCGCACAGGCCACTTTCCTGGCAGGACAAGACAAAGTTTCTCCTGGCTCGAACACCTGCTTGTATCCAGTGACCGCTGGCGAGTTAGTGGTTGCGGGCAGCAACTTCGCGCAGGCCTCGTCTCCCAAACAGGTGCGCATTCCTGTGGTGGTCAATAGCCTGACGATGAGCGGAGAAGAAGACCTGTTCCGGCTGAAAGAGCCGATGATTCTCAGCCTGGATAACGACCAGGCAAATGTGTTTGCCGTCAACCAGACGACGTATGGCCGCATTGTCTATAACGACATGCCGAAGCTGGAAGGGTTTTCGTTGACAACGCCCAACAGCACGGCGCAAGCCATCGCTTGCACGGAAAGCCTGTGGGACGCGGCGTTCACCATTGCCGGAAACGGCGTCACGGAAGGCGATATGGTGACATTCAAGTTGCTCAACGCCGACAAATCGCTGGCCCAGCAACTTGCCATGTTTACGATACAGAATGGCGGCGCACTGCTGACCAGTCTGCACCCGGA